>JAYUVX010000058.1:0-57086 GCA_043753855.1 Myxococcales bacterium
TGGTGGAGGCGGCGGGAGTCGAACCCGCGTCCGAAGATGCTTCTACTCGAACGTCTACGCGCGTAGGCACGCTATTTGAAGTCTCGTGCTCGCCGACAGCGGCCGATCTGCGAGCACAACAAGCCAGCTTTGTCTCGACCTCCATGCGCTGACGGGTCAGGAGGCCCAGTCTGATTGTGTCGGTACTTCGTAGCTACAGACGGAAGCTGCGAGCACCGTCGTTACCTGGTTTTATCAGGCAGCGAGAGCAACAGCGTTATCGTTCGCAGTTGCATGGTTTGCCCATTTTTACGTGGCCTTGGGCGCCACGACACGCAATTCGAGCGTCTTCATCCTCGTCGAAACCGGTACGCCCCCATGTCAAAGAACCCTTTTACTATGGGCTCGCGAGGGGGTCGGGTCAAGGTGCGCCACCGACGTAGGATGCCGCCATGCCCGAGCGCTCGGAGGTCTGGCGCGTTGCGACGCTGAATATCTGGAACCGGCAGGGCCCGTGGGCCGAACGGCTTCCGCTGATCAGAGAGGCCCTGAGGGCGCTCGATGCGGATGCAATCGCCTTGCAAGAGGTCCTGGGATTCACCGGGCTGCCGAGCCAGGCGCACGAGATCGCCGCCGGCACCGGCTGGAACGTGCACCACGTGCCGGCGTGGAACGTCGGCGGCGGGCTGACGTTTGGCAATGCGATCTTGTCGCCGCATTCGATGACGGATCTCCGATCGCTCGAGCTTCCGTCCCCGGCCGGGCTGGACACGCGGACGGTGGCATTCGCGCGGATCGAGCTGCCACACGGACCGATGCCGGTGTTCGCCACGCACCTGACCTGGCAACACCACCTCGGCCACGTGCGGTGCGAGCAGGTTCGCGCGCTCACAGATCACGTAGACGCGCTGGCACCGACGAGCGGCCCACCGGCGGTGCTGCTGGGCGATCTCAACGCCGATCCGGACTCCGACGAGATGCGGTTCCTCCGCGGCCTGACGGCACTCGGCGGGACCAGCGTGTTCTTCTCGGACTGCTGGGCGGTCACGCGCGCGGCCGAGCCCGGCTACACGTATGACCGCCGCAATGCGTATGCGCTGCGCTCGCGCGAGCACTCGCGACGGATCGATTACTGCCTGGTTCGCGGCCCGGGCCGGCACCTGATCGGCGAGGCGCTGTCGGCGGAGCTGGTCTGCGACACGCCGGTCGGAGGCGTCTGGCCCTCCGATCATTTCGGCGTCCTGGCGGAGATCCACGCGGCGAAGCGTCACCACGATCCATTCTGATCAGCGGAGTGCCAGGGTGCGCTGCCGCCACTCGGCGCTCGCCCAGCGCCTCGCGACGCCGAGGCCTCCCAGGTTGCTCGACTGGCGATCCACGGCCAGCGTGCCGATCGTGATCGCCTCGAAGCTCCGCCGCACGACGCCGCCCATCCGCGACTCGCGGACTAGCAGAGCATGTCCTCCATCCGGCGAGAAGCCGGCGAGCTCCACGTAGCCGCGGTCGGGCCCGTCGGTGTTGGGCGCGAGGACATCGATCATCCAGCCACCGTCCTCGCCGCGGCGGAACATCCACAGCTCGAGCCAGCCGGGCAGCGGTTCGACGGCGATCACCGCGGCCGTGCGATCCGAGCTCGCGCGCAGGGACGCTGCCCACACCTGACCATGCGTGCACTTCGCCTCCGAGCTCGCGCCCTGCTTGGGCACCAGCGTCACGCAGGTCTCGCCGGGCTCGCCGTCGCCGACCTTCAGCGAGAGGCCCGTGATCGGCAGGGCAGGGAGCGACGCCCAGCGCGATGTAGCCACGCCCACCGCTGCCGCGGCATAGAGCGGCGCGTCGTCCTCGGCGAGCTCCTCCTTGTCGACCCGGGCGAGCATCGCGAACGCCTGCTCGGCGCGGCGCGCGGCACCTGTCAGGTCACCCCGACGCGCAGTGGCCCACGCGAGCTGCGCTCCGATCTCGGCGCTGCGGATCCGGATCTGGTTGCCGATCGTCGGATCCAACCGCGTCGGCGACACACGGTCGAGCAGTGCGAGCCGGGCCTCGTCGCGCGCCACCCGCGCCGTCGCACCGAGGCCGCGCGGCTCGCAGCCGGGCTCGGTCAGCGCGAGGATCGCGGTGGCCGCGTCGGTGGGCCCGGGTGCCAGCGCGAGACCGCCGTGGAACGCGGCGCCGTCGTAGCAGATGTGCGCGCCATCGGGCTGCTCGACGCTCTGCAGCACGATGCCCCAGCTGCGCGCGACCTCGAGCTGCTCGGCGGCGGACGAGTCGCCGGGCGCCGCCGTGGACGCGCGGTGGGCGAGGCGCTCGGCCATGCTCCCGACCGAGATCAGGATCGACGCATCGATCGAGCCCTTGGGCGCGACCTTCAGGTAGATCGCGGCGTAGGCGATGCCGAGGGATTCCTGACCGGGCGTGTCGCGAAGGAACTCGACGATGGCGCGCACGGCGGGCGCCGAGGCTTCCTCGAGCACGATCGACTTGACGTTCCTCGCGAGCACCCAGCCGCCGCGCTCGTGGCGGTGGTCCCAGACCTTCAGCCAGCCCTTCTTGTCTCCGCGGACCTCGAGCCAGTCGCCTCGCCACAGCACGGCTTGCTGTGCGGAGGTGCGCTCGGAGGTGGCGCGCATGGCGACGTGATCGCCCACGACGATCGCGGCGGTGACGGCGAGCGGCAGCATCAATCCTCCGACGGCCGCGTCGCCGGGGCCGGGGGCGTTCCGCCGAGCAGGCCACTGGCGAAGAACCCATTGGTGTTGGGCGGCGCGATGATCACGCTGATCTTGTCGGACAGCTTGTCGGCGAGTGCCTTCTGGATCAGCAGCGGGTTGTTCTTCAGCAGGGCAGCCTCGCGCGCCATCTGCTCGGTGGTCGCCTTGCCGGTCACGTCGAGGCGATAGGCATCGCTGTCGGCGAGCTTGCGCCGCGAGTCGGCCTCGCCGCCGGATTCGATCCGCCGCGCATCGGCCTCGCCCTCGGCTTGCTTGATCCGCACGACCTTCGCCGCCTCGGCCTCGAGCCGCTTCTGCTCGATCTCCTTCTCCTTCAGCGGCAGCACGTGCTGCATCGCCTCGGCCTGCGACTTCGCCGCGATGATCTGCTCGGCACCCGCTGCGGCGGCGGCCTTCTCGCGACGCACCTTGTCGGCCTCCCCCTCGAGCTCGGACTGCTTGATCAGCTTCTCCTTGAGCTCGAGCGTGAAGCGCATCTTCTCCGCCGACAGCTCCTCGGACAGCAGCGCCTCAAGGCCGGTCTTGTACTGGGCCGGCAGATCGATGCCGCCGATCGCGACCGCCTTGATCATCACGCCCTCCGAGCCGAGCGCCGCGCGGAGCTCGTCCTCGAGGCCCTTCTGGATCAGAGCGCGGTGGGTCGCGAAGATCTCGCGGACGGTGTGCTGGGCGAACGCGCGGTGCAGGGCGCCATCCACCGTCGGCTGCACCAGGTCATGCTCGAGCTCGTCGGGGCGCAGCCGCGCCGCCTTCGACATCTTCTCGGGATCGAGCGCCCAGCGGACGGTCACGTCGATACCGAGCGACAGCCCCTCGACCGACTGATACGCACCGGCGCCCGACGACTTGGTTGAATCCGCCGGCCGGTAGACCTGATCGTGGAGCGGATAGGTCCGGAACTCGTGGATGCCAGGGAGCGCGAGTGCCCAGCCCTCGTCGAGGATCGCCATGCCGCCGGTCAACCGGTTGACCCGAACGCCCGCGGTCCCAGCGGGGATCGATCGGATCGGTCGTGCGAGCACGAAGCCGATCGTCAGCGCGGTCAACGCGAGCACGGCGAGCACGCGTCGCCCGCGCGAGCTGGACACCATCTCGATCACGCCGAGCGTTGCCGCCAGGCAGGTAGCTTTGGTCAGAGTTCCGAGCTTGAAGAATCCGCGCTTGATCATCGTCCACATGGTGTCGACACCTCCGCCCACCCGGCCTTGCATGGCACGCGCCACACGTGGCCTCCGTCGAGTTGGCCGCGCGTGTGTCGCGAGAGGCACATGCCGCGTGTCAAAACGCGCGCACGATCGAACAGGCGTTCAAGCGTGGATCAGGGCTCGAGCTCGGGCGGCGAGAAGACGACGAACGGATCTCCGACCGAAGCGCGTTGATTCACGAGCTCGGCATCGAGCCGCTTCGCCGACAGCGCGGTCGGCAGCACGCGGACCTCGTCGATCCATCCGTTGAACGTGGCGCCACCGCTCCCCGCGAGGCCGAGCGTGAACGTGCCGGCGGGAGCGAGCGGGGCCCCGGCGGGGACACACGAGGCCGCGGAGTCGCGATACACGCACAGGTTGGTGCCATCGTAGGTGCCCGCGAGGAAGTACCAGGTCATCGCGGCGATGCCGGCGGGCGAGACGCTCCGCCACTGGGTCGCGTCCCGCTGGGCCGCGGCGCCGACGTACGCAGCGACGCTGTGGTCCCACGCGAAGTTGAAGTTCACGTCGCCGTTGTTGATCGGCTCCTTGTTGCGGTTGCCCAGCGCCGGCGCGGTGGCGCCGCGGATCCACATCGACCACGTATAGGTCGGCGCGACGATCGCGGTGGCCGTGATGCCCTCTCCATTGCCCCCGAAGTGCATGCCGTTGCCGACCACCGACGCCACCCGGTCCGCGGTGGCCATCGCTGACGCGGTGCCATCGTGCGCGCCGGTGGCGTCCTTGATCTGGCCGAGGCCGCCGGGACCCGGATCCTCCGAGAGGTGCCAGACCGCGCGGTGGTTCGCCCATACCGCCGTGGGGTTCTGCGCGTCGGCGAGCACTGGATCACCGTAGTGGAGATAGATGTAGTCGGTGTTGCTCGAGGCGTCGATCTGCGGGACGCGGACCCAGACGTACGAGGTTCCGCCGGCGGACCACTCGTCGATCTGGTAGGCGAGCAGCGTGCCGTCGGGATCGGTGAACCGGAGGTTCGCGCCGTTGGGCTTGATCGCCGCATAATCGACGCGGGCGGCGTCGAGCACGACGAGGACCACGAAGTTGTCGAGCGCGATCGCTCGCGTGGAGTTCTTGAAGCTGAGCTTGACCCGGCGCTGCGTCGCCGTGGGCGGGCCATCGATCGCCTGATCGGCGGGTGCCCGTCCGCCGTCGGTGCCGCCGGTTCCCGCGCCGACCTGAAACCCGCAGGCGCCGAGACTGGCAGCAGCGACGAGCGAGACGAGCCTGCCGACCATCTGGCCATCATAAACGCGTACCGGGCCTGGCGCGACGTAGGCGGAGGTGTGCGGATCGGGTCCTCGTGATCCGCCGGGTCAAGCGTTTTGCGTGAGTGCGCGCTGGGCGAGCCGCTGCCGCACCTGCAGTTGCTTCTTCACGGCGCCTCCAAGCTTGCTGGCGCGCAGGAACGGCTTCACGTGGTTGAACTGGCCGCGCAGCATCGCGCCGAACGTCCAGCGCATGATTTCGCCGACCGTGAGCGCCTGGTACGGCGAGAGTCGGCGCTCGATCACGTCGATCATCCGCTGCTTCAGCGCGGCATTGTCCTTCAGCTTCGCGAACACGAGCTGGTTCAGCGGGTTGTTGTAGTCGACCTCTGCCAGGTCACGCGCGAAGTGGAACAGCTCGACCGATTGCACGTCGCGCGTGCGCCAGTAGCGTTCGAGCGCCGCATCGCCACCCTCGATGATCGCCGCGGCCAGCGCCTTCGCATCGCGAAGCGCATCCGTGATGCCGAGGCCCGGCGTGGGATCCTTGAACAGGCCTGCGTCGCCGACCAGTGCCCAGCCGTTGCCGGCGGCGCGACGAAAGAAGTACCGCACCTTGACAAGGCCGATCGCCTTGGACAGCGGCGGCCCCTCGACGAGTGGCGCGAACACCGGATGCGCGCGCATCTTCTCGACCAGCTTGCCGAGCGGATTTTGCTTCCATGCGGCCACGTCCTCGGTGTTCGGGAAGGTGATCGCGACGATCACCTGATCCTTGTTGACCGGGAACGCGAGCCGCAGGTCGTGATCGTTGTGGAGGGCGATCGCGGCGCCGCGGTGGCGCGGATCGGTGGCGTAGCTCGCGGGGCGTGGCCAGTACGCCCAGTAGATGCAGCGCGGCCCGTCGTAGCCGTAGTACTCCTCGGCGCCCACGAGCTCCGCCACCGTGGAGTGCCGGCCATCCGCGCCCACCACGATGGTCGCGCGGATCTCGCTGCGCTGGCCCTCCTCGTCGACGATGACGCCACACACCCGATCGCCGTCCTCGATCACGTCGACCACCTTGCAGCGCAGGCGAACCTCCGCGCCTGCCTCACGCGCGCCCTCGAGCAGCACGGCATCGAGATCGGTCCGCCGCGGGCAGCAGCCACCCTGGGCAAACTGGAGATCGACCACGTGGTCGCCGACCCCGTTGGTGAACGTGGTCACCGGCGGAGCGATCTCGCGGATCCGATCGCCCAGGCCGAGCTCGTCCAGGATCCGCATCCCGTACGGCTGGATGAAGTGCGTCGACATCGGCTGATCGCTTGGAAACGACGCCGCATCGACGACGAGCACGCGCTTGCCAGTACGCGCGAGGAACGCGGCCAGCGGAGAACCCGCACAGCGTGCGCCGACCACCACACAATCGAACGTCCCACCCATCGCTGCATCCTAGATCAAGGAGCGAGCCGATGAAACTCGACGAAGAACTTCACCGCGGTGAGCGGCGCCACCCGGTGCAGCACCCCGGGAACCACGATCCCCGGAGCGGCGGAGTCGAGCACGAGCTCGCGCGCGAGCGGCGGTTCGACGATGTAGCGCAGCTGTCCTGCGAGGACGTGGATCACGCCCCACACGCCGGGTTTCGTCGAGTGGTCCTTCAACAGGCCCGCCGGGATCGAGGTCTCGTCGAGCTCCGGCGTACGCTTGTAGGCAGCGAACCCCGCCGGAACCTCGAACCGGTCGCAGCGCACGCAATCGAGCGGAAGGTTGATGCGAGTCGCCCGTCCCTCCGCCGTCAGGACCCATTCGCGCGTCCAGAACGGCGGCTTGTGGCGGACATGCTGACCATGACCGCACACGAGCTCGGCGACCCAGTCACTCTCCGCGTCCTGGTGAAAGCCTTCGATCGCGCGTTGCATGCTGCAGCCTACCGGTCGGAGCGCGCGGCGTCGCCAGGCTCGACGCGGTGCGGCTCGATGATCGCCTCGGTCAAGCGACATCCTCCCCGGTCGCACCCGCGGATTCAATGGCCCGCGGGTGACACCGGCGCGAGGTTCGGGGAGAGTACGCTCCATGCGTCTCCGTCCGCTGTTCGCGCTCCTGCTCGCCACCTGCTGCCCACCCGCGGCCACTCTGAAGCCGCTAGTAACCACGCCGGTGGGAACTGGAGCAGGGAGCGCGGCGGTCGTGACGCCACCCGCGTCCAGCGAGCTGTTGCTTGCCACGCTCGCGCCCGGAACCTCGGTGCACGGGTTCACGCCCGCCGCGATCTATCTCGATGCGAACGACCAGCCGATCGGTGCGCGGCTGATCCACGACAAGACGAAGTTCAGCTTCGACTACCTTCGGATCGAGAGCGCCCCGCAGGCGTTCATCTGGGTCAACTCGTTCCCGACCTCGAGCAAGGGCGAGCCGCACACGCAGGAGCACCTGCTGCTCGGCAAGGGCAACCGCGGACGCAAGATGGGCAGCTTCCAGGCGATGGCGCTTACCGAATCGAGCGCGTTCACCGACCAGTGGCGCACGGCGTATCACTTTCACACCGTCGCCGGTCGCGACACGTTCTGGCCGGTGTTCTCCGATCAGCTCGGCGCGATGCTCGATGCCGACTACACCGACGAGGAGATCCGGCGCGAGGTGCGCAACTTCGGCGTCGACAAGGGCGATGACGGCAAGCTGCGGCTCGAGGAGAAGGGCACCGTCTACAACGAGATGGTGCGCTACTACGAGCAGCCCGACACCACGCTGTGGCTCGCAGCGCGGCGCGCGGTCTATGGCACCCAGCACCCGCTCGCGTACGAATCCGGCGGGTATCCCGACGACATCCGCACGATGACGCCGGACGACATCCGAAAGTTCCACGGCGACAACTACCACCTCTCGAACATGGGGATGATCGCCACGTTCCCGTCGGCGATGACGCTCGTGCAGGTGCTCGATGGCGCCGACCAGGTGCTGTCATCGGCCAATCAGCGCACCGGCAAGGTCACCACCGAGGCCGATCTGCCGCTGCCCGCACCGGGCGCCACCGATGCACCGGTCACCGTCGACTACCCGTACAGTGACAACACGCAGCCGAGCCCGATGATGCTGGTGTGGCCGGCGGTGCGCGGCAACCTCGATCTCACCGAGCGCACGCTGCTCGACCTGTTCCTCAGCGCGTTCGCCGGCGACGAGAGCACGCCGCTCTACAAGCAGCTGATCGATAGCAAGACCCGGAAGCTGGACCTCGGCGCAAGCGACCTGGGAGCAGCGCAGAGCGGGGATCAAGGCCATCCGATCTTCCTCAACATCAATGGCGTGCGCACCGACAAGCTCGATCCCGCGACGCTGACCGCGATCCGCGCCCAGGTGATGTCCGAGCTCGGTCGGATCGCGAAGCTCCCGGATGGTGACCCCGAGCTCGCGGCGATCCGGAAGCGGATCGAGGCGCGGGCGATCGATCTCAAGCGCCGGCTCGCGAAGTTCCTCGACTCGCCGCCCGGGTTCGGCTTTCGCGGCACCAGCTCCGCCTGGATGAACCACATGGACACGCTCGCCAAGCTCTCCGGTGTGCGCAGGTCGATCACGCTGCGGCCGGAGCTCGCCGCGATCGAGAACATCCTCGCCGCCGGTGGCAATCCCTGGCGCACGCGGCTCGCGAGCTGGCGGCTGCTCGACCAGCCATTCGTGGTCGCCGCGAAGCCGAGCACGAAGCTTCGCAACGACATCGATGCCGCGCGCGGTGCGAGGATCGCGGCGGAGCTCGCGCGGCTCGGCACCCAGTACCAGACGAAGGACGCTGCCGCGACGCTCGCGAAGTATCAGGCCGACTACGCCGTGCAGACCAGGACCCTCGAGGATGCCGCCGCGGCCACTCCGCTGCCTCCGCTCGTGAGCTCGCCGCCGATGACCTACGACGACGAGCTCGGGTACACGACCTCGCAGGTCCATGGGGTTCCTGCGTTCACGGCGACGATTGATTCGATGCAGAGCGCACGGATCGCGCTGTCGTTCCGGCTGCCGTCGGTCCCCGACAGCGATGCGATGTACCTGGCTCTGCTCCCGGCGCTGCTCAGCAAGGTCGGCATCGCCGATGGCACGGACGTGATCAAGAGCGAGGACATGCGCGAGCGGCTGCGCAAGGAGATCCTGAGCCTCGCGGTGCACTACGACGAGAATCTCCGCACCGATCGTGCGGAGCTGGTGGTGGCCGGCTCCGGCAATGATGTCGGTGAGACCCGCGCGGCGCTCGGCTGGATGCGGCGCGTGATGCTGGCGCCCGACTGGCGCGTCGACAACCTGCCGCGGTTGCGCGACCTGGTCGATCAGTCACTGACCGCGCTGCGCAGTGCGATGCAAGGCGGCGAGGAGGGCTGGGTGCGCGATCCGCACGATGCATGGTGGCGCCAGGACTCGCTGACCCACCTGCGGATCGGCTCGTTCCTGACCCAGGCGCACGACCTCCACCGGCTGCGCTGGCAGCTGCTCGATCCGATGGATCCGAAGGTCACGGGCGAGACCGTGGTGTTCCTGAACCGCCTCGCCGGGGCGAGCCAGCTTCCGCGCGCGCAGCTCGTGCAGCTCGCGGCCGCTCTGACCGATCCCAAGGTGAAGCTGGCGGGCCCCAGCGCGTCGTATCTCGCGGCCAGCCTGTCGCCAGCAGCGAAGCTGCTCGCTGCCGCTGCTGGCAAGGATCTGACGGCGCTGCTCCCGGATCTGCCGGCTGGCTCGCTGGCTGCGGACTGGACCTACCTGTGCAAGCAGATGGCGGCGGACCTCCAGGTCACCGCGCCCGCCGCACTCGCGAAGCTCGCTGGATTGCGTGCGTCGATCATCCGTCGCGGTCACGCGCGGATCACGGCGGTCGGCTCCACCGCGAGTCACAAAGCGATCGCCGCGGAACTGTCCGCGCTCGTCGATGCTGTGCCCGAGATCGCGGAGCAGCCGGGCGCCACGCTCGGCGTCAAGGCGCATCCGGTCACCGATCGGCTGAAAAACCACGACAGGTCCGCCGGCCCGATCGCATACGTCGGGCTGTACTCGCCGGCGACCTCGAGCGGCGTGTTCATCAACAACGCCCCGGCGACCGGACTCTTGCAGACCTCCGAGGACGCCGTGCTCGACTACCTGGCCTCGACCCAGTACTCGGGCCACGGCGCGCATAGCCTGTTCATGAAGACCTGGGCCGCCGGCCTCGCGTACTCCAATGGCATCCACCCGCTCGTGCGCGATGCACAGATCGAGTATTACGCCGAGCGCTGCCCGCTGCTGCCGCAGACGATGCGGTTCGTCGTCGATCAGCTGAAGCAAGCGAAGGCCGATCCGAACATTGCGCGCTATGCGATCGCGAAGGTGTTCGATTCTCGGATCGCCGCCGGCTATGAGGAGCGCGCGTTCGCGATGGCCGATGATCTGGTCGATGGGCTGACACCCGAGGTCGTGAGCGGCTTCCGCAAGGCGGTCCTGGCGCAGACCACTCGCCCGGATCTCGCGCAGCAGCTGGTGCGCCGGCTCCCCGCCGTCTACGGCAAGGTGATGCCAGGGTTTGGCAAGCCATCGACGGCACCAGCGACGAACTTTGTGATCGGCCCGGCCAAGCAGCTGGATGCGTATCAGGACTACCTGCGTGCCGTGGTGAGCGAGCAGGTAGTGCTTCACCGGCTCTACCCGCGCGACTTCTGGATCCCGGCGAAGCTGCCGAACTGACGACTAGACGCGTTGGGCGAGCGCGACGCGGCTGTGGTCGGCGCGCGAGATCGAGCTCGCGAGATCCGGCGGCAACAGCTGCGTCGCGGCCTCGGGGGTCGAGACATCATCGGCGATCACGAAGCCGCGCTCCTCGAGGTAGGCGGGCAGCGCGGCCGGATCCCACGTCCACCTGAACGGCTCGCCGAGCCGCGCCACGGCAGCGGAGACCACACGCGACGCGAGCGACAGCTTCTGCCCCGGCGCCTTCGCCTGGTAGGTCATGGCGAGCTGCGAGCTGACGCAGCTGTACGCGGCGATCGCGCGCAGGGATGCATCGATCGAGGCTTCGGTCAGGTACATCGTGACGCCTTCCCAGATCGTCAGCGTCGGCGCAGCAGCATCGTGGCCGGCCTCGACGAGTCCATCGGGGAGCTCGTCCATCGGCAACGTCTCGAAGTCCCAGCTGACGTAGTGCGCGGGCGACGACGCGCCGAGCCGGCCGAGCGTGTCCTGCTTGTGGCCCTGGGTCGCGGGATGGTCGACCTCGAACACCGTCGAGCCGGCGAGCTCGGACATCCGCAGTGCGCGGCAATCGTAGCCCGCTCCGAGCAGGACGACCTGGCGGCCGCCGGCCTCGACGAAGTTGCGGACCGCGTCATCGAGCAGCTTGGTCCGGACCTGCATGTACGCGATCCAGGCCTTGAAGCCCGGCACCTGCGCGAGCGCGGTGGGCCGGCGCTCTGCGAGCAGCTTCTGGATCCGCGTCGACGCGAACGCCACGCCATACGGATCCTCGGCGATCCGCACCGTCTCGGGGAGCAGCATGCCGAGTCCACGCGCCGCGGCCACCCACTGGGCGGTGCGACTCGGCGTGTCCTCACGCATTGCGTGCGCTGATCTTGTGCGCCATCGCGCGGGGGCGCTCGAGGATCCGGTAGTCCTGATCCTCGACGGCAGCCCGGCCGTCTTCCTCGTGGACGAACTCGAGGTCGTACGTGATCTCGGCGTCGGTCAGCTTGTCGACGTGGGCGCGGTCGGGGTGATCCTCGGCATAGCCGACCATGCCGTTGAAGGTCAGCAGGTAGCCGCCGATGCCGCCGGCAGGATCCGGGGCGGTCTGCTCGAGGATCGCCGAGCTGTCCATCTGCAGCGTGGTCGCGCCGAGCTTCACCGCGGTGATCTGCGCCTTGTACCCGTCTCCGGGAACTCCATCGGTCGCCATCCACTTCAACCGAACCGGGTGGTCGGGATTGAGTCGGAAGTTGACGAGGACGTTGCTCATGACCTCAGGATATCTGCTAACTCAGCGTCATGCGCTACCTCCACACGATGATCCGCGTGCGCGACCTGCCGGCCGCCGTGAGGTTCTTCTGCGAAGGACTCGGGTTGCGCGAGGTGCGCAGGCGCGATCACGAACAGGGGCGCTACACGCTCGTGTTCCTGGGACAGGACGGCGGGCAAGCCGACGCCCCGCAGATCGAGCTGACCCACAACTGGGACCACCAGGAGGCGTACTCCGGCGGCCGCAATTTCGGTCACGTCGCGTACGAGGTCTCCGACATCTACGCGGCGTGTCAGCGCCTGACCGATGCCGGGTACCCGATCAGTCGCCCGCCACGTGATGGTCGAATGGCATTCGTGCGCTCGCCTGATCTGATCTCCGTCGAGTTGCTGCAGCGCGGGGCCGCGCTCGCGCCTGCCGAGCCGTGGGCCTCGATGCCGAACGTCGGGGAGTGGTAGATGGCGAAGACCGGGGAGAAGATCCTCAAGGTCGTCGCGCAGAACCGCAAGGCCACGCATGATTTCCACATCCACGAGCGGATGGAGGCCGGCGTGGCGTTGCTCGGCTCCGAGGTCAAGAGCCTGCGCGACTCCAAGGTCACGATGGCGGACGGCTGGGTCGAGATCCGCAAGGGGCAGGCGTATCTACACGGCATCCAGATCAACGAGTACGCGCAGGCGAACCGCTGGGGCCACGATGTGTCTCGCGCGCGCAAGCTGCTGATGCACCGGCACGAGCTGGAGAAGCTCGAGACCAAGACCCAGATCAAGGGCTTCACGCTGATCCCGCTCGCGGTCTACTTCAAGGGCCCGTTCGTGAAGGTCGAGCTCGGCCTGGTCACCCACAAGAAGCAGTACGACAAGCGCGCGTCGAGCAAGGAAGCGGATGACAAGCGCGAGATCGACCGCGTGATGAAGAGCAGGAATCACCGTTAAGGCTGCATAACGAACCTTGCATAACGGGTGAAGCATCCGCATAACTATGCGCATGGTGAATGCGCACGTCGCATTGTTCGGAGCCGCCGGGTACACCGGCCTCGAGCTGGCGAAGCTGCTGTCGCACCATCCGGGCGTCACGCTGGTGGCGGCCGCCAGTGACACCCGTGCGGGAACCCGGGTCGATGCGCTCACCGGCGGCACACCGACCGGGCTTTCGTTCGTGACCACCGAGCAGGCGCTCGCCACGCCGGTGCAGCTCGCGCTGCTCGCGGTGCCACCCGAGCCTGCCGTCGCGCTCGCCGCGAAGCTCCTCGCGCGGGGCACGAAGGTGATCGATCTATCCAATGCGCATCGCGCCGGCACCGGCGTGTACGGGCTGACCTCGCTGTTCGGCGCGGAGATCACGGCGGCGTCGCTGGTCGCTAACCCGGGATGCTACGCGACCTGCGTGATCACCGCGGTCGCGCCGCTGGTGCGCCACGAGCTGATCGAGCGCGACGTGATCGTCTCCGCGGGCTCGGGCGTCACCGGCGCAGGCAAGTCCGCGGACGAGGCCCTGAGCCTCGGCGAGCTCCACGATAACGTTCGGGCGTACCGGGTGCTCCGCCACCAGCACGTGCCGGAGATCGAGATGGCACTCGGTGCGCTCGGCGACCGGCCCCGGGTGATCTTGACCACGCACCTGCTCCCGATCGCGCGTGGCATCTTCGCGACGATCACGGTGACGCTGCGGCGCGAGATCAGCTCGGCGGGGCTGACCGAGCTGCTGCGCGAGGACTATGCGGGCGATCCCAGCGTGACGATCGTCGATACGCCGGAGGACGTATCGCTGCGCAAGGTGGTGGGCACCAATCAATGCATGGTCGGCGTTGCGACCGCCGGTGACATCTGTGTCGTCACCGCCGCGCTTGATAACTTGCTGAAGGGGGCGGCAGGGCAGGCCGTCGAGAACCTCAATGCCATGCTCGGATTCCCGCGCACGGCCGGTCTGTTGCACCTCGCGAGGCACGCATGAAGCTACCCATCGGGTTTCGGTTCTCCGGCGTGGCCTGCGGCATCAAGCCGATGCGGCCCGATCTGGCGCTGTTCGTGTCCGACACCGACGCCGCGTGCGCCGGGGCCTTCACGATCAACCTCGCCAAGGCGGCGCCGGTCGTCGATGCCGAGGGGCGGCTTCCGGCGGAGCGCGTGCGCGCGATCGTGGTCAATAGCGGCAATGCGAACGCGCTCACCGGTCCCGCGGGCGCGGAGGCTGTGGCCTCGATCCTCGCTGCAGCGGCCGCCGCGCTTGGCGTCACGCGGGCGCAGGTGGTGTCGGCGTCGACGGGCGTGATCGGGATGCCGATGCCAGCGGACAAGTTGGTGAAGGGCATGCCCGCGGCGGTGGCGCAGCTCTCGATCGACCCGGAGAAAGCCGCCGAGGCGATCATGACCACCGACACGACCAAGAAGCTCGCGTCGCGGACGATCGAGATCGATGGCAAGGAGGTCACGCTCGCGGGCATCTGCAAGGGCTCCGGCATGATCGCGCCGCAGCTCGCCACGGTGATCGCGGTGATCATCACCGACTGCGCGATCGACGCCAAGCTCGCCGACGCGGCGCTCGACGGCGCCACCCGCGAGACGTTCGAGCAGCTGACGATCGATGGCGACATGAGCACGAACGACAGCGTGTTCGTGCTCGCGAACGGCCGCGCCGGCAATCGGAAGATCACGCGCGTGGATTCCTCCGCGTATCACACGTTCACCGCCGCGCTGTCGGATCTGCTCGACGAGCTGGCGCGCGACATCGCCGCCGATGGAGAGGGCGCCACCAAGCGGCTCGAGGTTCACGTGGCCGGCGCGCCCACGCATGACATCGCGCGGGACCTCGCGAGGAGCATCTGCGGTTCCCCACTGGTGAAGGCCGCCATCTTCGGCGCGGATCCGAACTGGGGCCGGATCCTGGCAACCGTCGGAGCGCGTGCCGGCGTGCTGGACCTGCCGATCGATCCGCATCAGGCGCGCGTGATCATCCAGGGCGTCACCGTGTACGACCATGCCCCGGTGCCGTTCGACCGGGTCGGCATCAAGGCCAAGCTGCGCGATCCCGAGGTGGCGATCCTCGTCGAGCTGCGCGCCGGCGACCACATCGCCAAGGCCTACGGCTGCGATCTGTCGTACGACTACGTCAAGCTCAATGCCGACTACACCTCGATGATCATCGAGAAGGCTGATGGCGGCGTGGCGAAGGACGACAAGCTCACGAACTACACGCCGTCGTTCAAGCGCTCGGTGCTGGTCGAGGCGCTCGGCTACATCTCGCGGTTCCGCGGCAAGCGCTGCGTGATCAAGTTCGGCGGTGCGGCGATGGCCAAGGATGGCGCGCTGCGCGCGTTCTGCGACGATGTGATGCTGCTGCACTCGGTCGGGCTATCCCCGATCGTCGTCCACGGCGGAGGCTCGGCGATCACCCGTGCGCTCGAGGCGCGCGGCGGCAGCTCGAAGTTCGTCGACGGTCTGCGGGTCACCACCGCCGAGGACATCGACACCGTCGAAGGCGTGCTCGATGCGATCAACGCGGATCTGGTCGGGCTGCTCAACCGCCGTGGCGCGCACGCGATCGGGCTCTCCGGCAGCGATGCGGCGTTGCTGCGCGCCCGGAAGCTGATCCGAGCGGACGGCGTCGACCTCGGCCATGTCGGCGAGCTCGTCGAGGTCAACAAGACGTTCCTCGAGTCGCTGCTCGCACAGCAGTACATCCCGGTGATCACGCCGATCGGCCTCGGCGCCGACGGCGAGGCATTCAACATGAACGGCGACATGGTCGCCGCCGGCATCGCCAAGACACTCGGCGTGGAGCGGCTGATCTATCTCTCCGATGTACCCGGGATCATCGAGGCCGGCGAGCTGATCACCGACCTCACGCCGACAACGCTGCGCAACAAGCTCGAGGCGGGCATCATCCAGGGCGGCATGGCGATCAAGGCGACCTCGATCCTCGATGCGCTCGCCGGCGGCGTCCAGGCCGTGCACCTGATCGACGGGCGCACACCACACAACGTGATCGCGGAGTTGTTCACGGATCGCGGCGTCGGCACGATCGTGCGAGCGGAGTCGTGATGACCGACTCCGCGGATACCCGGGCGCGTCGGGCGGCGATCGTCGAGCTGATCCGGACCCGCCATGTGGCCACCCAGGCCGAGCTCGGCGAGCTGCTGTCGACCCGCGGCTTCGATGTCACCCAGGCCACGCTCTCGCGCGACCTCGCGAAGCTTCACGCACGCCGCGCATCGCTGCCCGATGGCGGCACCGCCTACGAGCTCGAGGGCTTCACCGCGCGCACCGGCGCCGAGCCCGCGCAGCTCGCGGCCATGGCCGAGCTCGTGGTGGGTGTGCGCGATGGCGCTGCGATGGTCGTCGTCCACACCCGGCCCGGCGTGGCCGCGGCGATCGCGACGCTGCTCGATCAGGCGCGGCTCGACAGCGTGATCGGCACGATCGCCGGCGACGACACGATCTTCGTGGTGCCCGAGCGCAAGGTCAGCGCGAAGACCCTTGCGAAGCGCCTCGAGCAGCTGTTCCAGCGCGCGCGCGCGCCTGAGCGGTAGCGACAATGTTCGCGCTTGCGTTGGATCGTGAGCACCGAGGGACCCAAGCAGAGAGCTTTCACGGGGTGGCCCGCGCGCATTTCTCGTGGGAGATCGCGACGCGTTCGTTCGGTTGCGCTCATGCCACCCGGGACAGGGTGTGCGAGCTGCGCTCGACAAGACCTCACTGCGTGGGTCCCCTTGGCTTCTTGGGTGCTCTCCTCCGAACACATGAGCGGTCCGAGCACGCAGGCGGGGCCGAGCGCACGAGCGGTGGGACGAAGTGCGGGGTCGCGAGCTGCCTGACGAAGCGCCTAGTCGCGATGATACGGATCGCCGCGCAGGATCTTGAAGCCGCGGTAGAGCTGCTCGAGCACGAGCAGCCGCACCAGCCGGTGCGCGATCGTCAGCTGGCCGAACGCGATCAGCTTCTTCGCCCGCTTGCGCAGCGCATCGCTGTGCCCATCCGCGCCGCCGATCGCGAACACCACCGGCGCGCCGCCACCGTGCTGCTGCTCGGCGCCGAGGATGTCGTTTGCGAAGGCAAGGCTGGTGAGCGAGGCACCCTTCTCGTCGAACGCGTAGAGATGCGCGCTGGGGGGCAGCGCGGCAAGCAACGCGCCTTCGTCCTTGGCCTCGCTGACCGCGAGCGTGCAGAATGGCTTCAGCCGCTTGCGATACTCGGCCTCGGCCTCGACGAAGTACGACTCCTTCAGCCGCCCGACGACGGCGAGGGTCAGCTTCACGAGACGGCGTCGTACGTTTCGTCGGCCGGGATCCGAGCGTCCGCGGGGACGTCGAGCGGGATCCGCGGCGCATCGTTCCACAGCCCCTCCAGATCGTAGTGCTCGCGCGCCGAGTCCAGGAACACGTGGACCACGAAGTCGCCGTAGTCGAGCAGCGCCCACTGGCCGGTGCGCGCGCTTTCGGAGCCGATCGCGCGCAGGCCCTCGAGCTTCAGCCCCGCACTGATGCCGTCGGCGATCGCGTCGACCTGGCGGTCGGAGCGGCCGGAGAGGATCAGCTGGTAGTTGCAGAACGAGCACAGCTCGCGGACATCGAGCAGCACCGGCTCGAGCCCCTTCCGATCGAGGCCGAGCTCGAGCGCGCGCATCGCGCCCTCGAGGCCCTCCTCGGTGAGCGGCGGTCGCGGCGAGGTGTCCTCGGCGATCGTCCGTACCTTGCCCTTGGTGGCCGGCGCTGGACCACTCACACCCTTCTTGCCTGCGCTCTTCTTCTTCGACTGGGTCATGCTTTCGCTCGCGTCTCCTCTGGGCCTCTAGCTTCGAACCTGTCCGTTACCACGAACCACGAACTTGGTGGTGGTGAGACCCTCCGCACCCATCGGCCCGTAGGCGTGGAGGCGAGTGGTCGAGATCCCGATCTCCGCCCCCAGGCCGAGCTCGCCACCGTCGGCAAACCGGGTCGAGGCGTTGACCATCACGGTCGACGAGTTGACGTCCCGCAGGAACCGCTCGCCGAGCGCAGCATCGGTGGTGAGGATCGACTCGGTGTGGTCGGACCCGTACCGCTCGATGTGGGCGATCGCGCCCTCGATGCCGTCCACCACACGCACCGCGAGGATCAGATCGAGGTACTCGGCGGACCAGTCATCCTCGCTGGCCGCGCGAACCGACGCTCCTCCGAGCGCGCGGACGGTGTCATCGCCGCGTAGCTCGACCGTCTCCCCGATCGCGGCGACCAGGGCCGGAACGAACACGGCTGCGATCGAGCGATCGATCAGCACGGTCTCCACGGCGTTGCACACGCCCGGGCGCTGGATCTTGGCGTTCGCGATGATCGAGGTCGCGTTGGCGAGGCTCGCGGCCGAGTGCACGTAGATGTGACAGACGCCCTTGTAGTGCTTGATCACCGGCACGCGCGCATGCTCGGCGACGAAGCGGATCAATCCCTCGCCGCCGCGGGGGATGCAGAGGTCGATCAGATCGTCGAGCTTCACCAGCTCCGCGATCGCCTCGCGATCCGTTGTCGGAACGAGCTGCACGGCGGTCTCCGGAAGCTCGGCGGCGCGGAGGCCGGCGTGCACGGCGCGGAGCAGCGCGCGGTTGCTCTCGAGCGCCTCGCGTCCACCGCGCAGGATGCACGCGTTGCCGGCCTTGAGGCAGAGCGCCGCGGCATCGGTGGTCACGTTGGGGCGCGCCTCGTAGATCATCAAAATCACGCCCAGTGGGATCCGGACCCGCGAGATCTCCAGTCCGTTCGGCCGGGTCTCGGGACGCTCGACACGGCCGATCACCTCGGGAGCCTGCGCGACCTCGGCGACCGCGCGGGACATCCCGGCGATCCGCTTCGGGTCGAGCCGCAGCCGATCGATCATCGCGGCGCTCAGGCCGGCGGACGCTGCGGCGGCGAGGTCGTTCGCGTTCGCGGCGAGAATGTTTGCGGCGTGCGCTTCGATCGCAGCGGCGATGCTGGTCAGCGCTCTCGTGCGAGCCTCCGGGGTGGCCTTGGCCACCACGCGTGCCGCAGCACGGGCGTCTTCGGCTGTCTTGCGGATCAGCGCGCTGGTCACAGAATCACAGGATCACCAGGTCATCTCGGTGGATCGCCTCGTCGATACTCTTGTACCCCAGCCTGGCCTCGATGGCGGCCGATTGCAACCCTGAGATCTTGCGGAGGTCCGCCGCGGGGTACGCGACCAAACCTCGAGCAATTTCAGCACCTGAGGCGGTCACGACGCTGACCGTCTCGCCGATGTCGAACTCGCCTTGGACGTCTCGGATGCCCGCCGGCAGCAGGCTCTTGCCGCCCTCGCGCAGGGCCTTCACCGCACCGTCGTCGACCACCAGCCGGCCCTCGGGCTTCGCGCCGAATGCGATCCAGTGCTTGCGCGCCGATAGCGTGCCGGCTCCGCCCTTCGCGGCGGCGACGAACAGCGTGCCGACGTCGGCCCCCGCGAGCACGCGCACGATCACGTCGGGTTCGCGGCCGGGAGCAACGATCGCGGGCACGCCGGTGCGCGTGACGATCCGCGCGGAGCCGACCTTGCTCGCCATGCCGCCGGATCCGACGCCGCTCGTCGAGCCACCGGCGACCGGCGCCGCCTCGCGATCGATATCGCGCACGATCGGCATCCGCACGCCGGCGGCATCACGCACGCCCTCGACGTCGGTCAGGATCACCAGCGCATCGGCCGACACCAGGTTGCACACCAGCGCGGCGAGCTGATCGTTGTCGCCGAACTTGATCTCCTCGGAGGCCACCGTGTCGTTCTCGTTGATGATCGGCACGACCTTGTGATCGAGCAAGGCGCGCAGCGTGAGCCGCGCCGACAAGAACCGCCGCCGATCGCCGAGGTCATCGTGGGTGACCAGGACCTGACCGATCGCGAGGCCGTGCACCGCGAACGCGTGCTCCCAGTGCTGCATCAGCAGGCTCTGACCCACCGCCGCAGCTGCCTGTAGCGCCGGCAGCTCGTGTGGGCGGCCCGGAAGGCCGAGTCGCCGGATCCCGAGCGCGATCGCACCCGAGCTGACGACGATCACCTCGATGCCGCGGCGGCGGAGCTCGACGACCTGGTCGGCGATCGCCGCGGGACGCGCCGCCGGGCTATCGGCGAGTAGCCGGCTGCCGATCTTCACGACGACGCGCTTGCACTGAATCAGCTGCGCGCGCTCGGTCATCGGGACTTCGCAGCCTGATAGGCACGCCATCGCCGATCGAAGGTCTCGATCGCTGTGTCGAGGAACGGGTTGGCCTCGGCCGACAGCTGGACCTCGACGGCGGCCACGGTGCGCGACAGGAACCCGGTCTTCTGCTCGAGCGCGGTCTCCACGGCCTTCTCGAGCGTCGTCACCGCCTCCGCATCGGTGACCTCGCTCTTCTTCGCGAGCAGCCGGCGCAGCGCTCCGCCGGTGGCGAGGTCCGCGAGCTCGAGCGGCGCCTTGAGCGTGGCGCGTGCCGCCGACAGGGCACCGCGGCGAAACGGCGTGAACCCGAGGGCGCCCGGGGTCTGCTCGATCGCGCGGCGGATCTCTTCGCGCAGCGCGAGAGCCGTGGGCGCGTCGAGGGCGAGGCCGGTGTGCAGGCGGGCGCAGTAGTGATCGAACAGCGTCATCGTCACGAATGTCCGCGCGGCGGTCCGTGCGCGATTGACGGTGGCGAGCGCGAGCATCACCCGCTTGGCAGCGCGGCCCGCGATCCGGTACGCGATGCCGCTGATCGCGAGATCGGCGACGCGCGGCGGCGGGGTCTTGCCATGGACGAGGTGCGTGATCGCATCGTCGTCGACATCCACGGCGTGTGCTGCGGCGATCCGCTTGTAGCCGCCGCCGATCACCGCGGCCTTGGCCCAATCATCGAGGAACGGCACCGGGATGATGCCCGCGACGCTGCCGGCGATCGCGCGCGCGATGATCAGGCGTCGCTGCCCGTCGAGGTAGTTGCGGCGAGCCGTGATCTCGGTGCTCACGTGCCGCTCCCGGACTTCGTCGGAGGTGCAGGCGCGGCGGTGTCAGGCAGCTTGCGCGTCGGCGGTGCGATGCCCTGCAGCAGGTAGTCTCGATCATCTACCTCGCGCAGGCGCTCTGGCGTGACGACCACGTCGGCCTCGGCTGGAGCGGTGATCGCGGTGGCGGTCCCGAGCGCGGTGACCGATGACGTCAGCGAGACGCGCATGCGAAATCGCCGGCCATCGCGCGTGAACCCGATACTGCCGGCCAGCTTCACCGCCAGCGGTGCGCCCTTGTCATTGTCGAGCACGACCTCGCCGGTGATCTCCTCGATCGTGCGCAGCTCGCGCCACTTCTTCTGGTTCACCGTCTCGGCCGGGTTGGCCCGCGGTGTGGCGGCGAGCTTGATCGCGATCTTGCGGCCGTTCCTGCCCGCGACCTGGTTCGGACCGAGGTCCGTCAGCTCCGCGGCCGGTGCGAACAGGTCCCAGGTGGCGGCGACCGGCGCGTAGAACCCATCGCGCAGGGTGGCCGGTTCGTCGGCGGTTTCCGGTGCGCGCGCATGCCATTTCTGGTAGCGCGGCCGCAGGTACAGCTTGCCGCCGAGGTACACGACCTCGCGGCCGTAGTCCGCGGTGTTCGTGTACTCGCCGCGAAACGCGCCGCCTTCGCCGAGCTGGATCGCGGTGGACTCGCCGAGATCGTCGGTGACCTTGCCGGCCTCCTCGACGGTGGTCTTCGACGACAGCACCATCGAGTGCACGGGCAGCGCCGCGATGATCGACCGGTACGGCCGCATCAGTGCGCGGCCGAGCTCCGCGGGGTCTTTTGCTGCGGTGTCCAGATCGATCGGCTGCTCGGCGACCCGGGTGTCAACCACCAGGTTGCCGAGGTCCTGATCCGCCACGCCCTGGGCGCGGCCGCAGGCGACCGCCGTCCACACGGACAGGCTGGCAACGGCGATGCGGATCATCGCTTGGTTCTTAGCTTTCTCGACGGGGGAGGTCAATGCCGCTACGGTGAAGGCAGGTGTTGCGAGAGCTGGAACCCCTGGCAACGTCCCCCGGTGCGTACGCGTTCGCGACCCTGTTCGGCCTGCTATGGGGCAGCTTCGCCAACGTCTGCATCTACCGGTGGCCGCAGGGCAAGAGTGTGGTCGCTCCGGGATCCCACTGCTTCGCGTGCGGCACGCCGATCCGCTGGTACGACAACGTTCCGCTGCTCAGCTGGCTGTGGCTCCGCGGTGAGTGCCGGACCTGCAAGGCGCCGTTCTCCGCGCGCTATCTGATCGTCGAGGCGTTGACCGGCGTCGTGTTCGGAGTTGCGTGGTGGTTCACGGTCTCGGTGGGCAGCTACTTCGAGCCGTTCGATCATCGCCTGATCCGGTTCGCGATCTACGCGGCGTTCTGCTTCGTGATGGTCGTGATCACGTTCATCGATATCGACCTGAAGATGATCTTCGACAAGGTCACGTTCCCCTCGATCGCGATCTTCTACGGCCTCAGCTTCCTGCTCCCCGAGCACCATTGGTACGACGGACTGATCGGTGTAGCGGTGGGCTATGGCCTGCCGTGGACGATCGGCGAGGTCTACTGGCTGTTGACGGGGCGCGACGGGCTTGGCCTCGGTGATGCCAAGCTGCTCGCGCTGATCGGCGCGCTGCTCGGGATCCGCGGCGTCGTGGCGTCGCTGTTCGGCGGTGCCTTGGTGGGCGCGGTGATCGGCGTCCTCGTGCTGCTGCGCGGTTCGGGCGGTGGATCCCGACGCAGCGTATGGCTCGCCGTGGCCGCGGTGGTGTCGGTCGCGGTGGCGGCGTTCGGCGCATTCACCAACCGGATCGCGATCGGCGCGATCGGATCGGTGCTCTCGCTGGCGGCGCTGGCGTTGGCGCGCCGGATGGAGCCAGGGTCCGAGGACCCCGCCGCGAGCGCAGCGGCACCGGCGGCCGAGCCGGAGGATCCGGCGCTGTCGGGCACGCAACTCGATGCGGGAGCTGGTCGCAACGAGCTCGCTGCGCGCGTGCTGGCGCTGGTGGCCGGTGTGTTCGTACTCTCGGCGGTCACCTTCACGTTGCTCGGCTGGTACGAAGGCGGCCTGGGTGCCGGGCTCCTCGGGATCGGGCTGCTCCTGCTCGCGAAGCGGCTGGTGCCGGTGGTCGATGCCCCTGCCGAGGCCGAGCCGGCCCCTGCGGAGGGCGACCCCTCGCTGATGCGCACGGAGCTGCCGTTCGGCCCGTTTCTCGCGCTTGCGGCGACCGTCTATCTGTTCGCAGAGCCGTGGATCCTCGTGAACTTCCGTCTCCCTGGCGCATGAGCGGCACCGACCCGCTGCTATACTGGGAGACGTGGCAGGCCAGGCCGCCGAGCAGATCATCGCCGGCGTGGTGCTCTCCGAGCGCCTGGCCGTCACCATGTACGGGGCGATTCATCGCGCCCAGTTTTCGGGGCAGCGCAACCTGCGTGGCCTGGTGGTCGACTCCAAGATGCTTGCCGAGACCGCATTTCGGCTGGCCCTGACCGATCCGCGGGCGATCTCCACCGCCATCGAGCTCACCCACACCAGCATCGTCCCGACCTTCGCGGTCGAGGCCGGCGGGTCAGATGTCGTGGTCGTGACCCGCGGGGTCGGGCGCTACGTCACGGTCCAGGATCTGATCAGCGCGGCGCGGTCGAATCGCGGTCAGGGCGGCAAGCTCGCACTCCCGGTCGCCGCGGCGATCGGCAAGGCGGTGATCGAGGCGCTCGCGGCAGCGCACCGTGCGAACGTCGTCCATGGCGCGGTGCATCCGCGCAGCGTGCTGCTCGACGAGGATGGCGCGGTTCGGCTCGGCGACTTCGTGGTCGGCCGCGCGCTGACCACTGCGGTCGCGCAGGGCGCGGACTCGTCGCTGTGGCGCGGCCTGTCGGGATACCTGTCGCCGGAGCTCGTGGTCGGCGAGGATCCTACCCCCGGTGCCGACGTGTTCGCCTGCGGCGCGCTGCTGTTCGCGATGCTCTCGGGTGAGGCGCCGCCGGGCTCTCTGCACTCGACGCCCGCCGTCGAACGGCTGGTCAATCGTGCGCTCGATACGGATGTCACGCGGCGCTACAAGCACGCGTCCGATCTGCTCGAGAACCTGCTCGAGGCGTTCGAGGATGATCACTGGGATATCGCGGACCGCGGCGAGGTGATCCGCGCCGCGGGTCTGTCGCAGGCCGATACCAATAACATCGACGAGGCCACCGAGGATCTGCTCGCCTCGCTCGGCAACAACGCGGTGCAGGTGACACCCACACGTCCGAGCATCGACTTGCGCGCCGAGCAATCCGCCGCACGGCACGCCCGCACGCCGACCACCGGCACCGGCAAGCTCGATGCGCTGCTCGCGGATCTCGATGATGTGCGCGAGCACACACATGTCCAGGACATGTCGTTCAAGCGCGATCCGATCTCCGAGTTGATCCAGATGGATCCACGCAAGCGAGAGGCGATCGTCCAGGTCAAGCCGCGGGTTCCATCGCTCGACGATCCGGATGACCTGACACCACTGCCTCCACCGAGGCGCGACTCCGACGAGGATGTGCGCGGGATCGGGGTGCGTCCGAATACGCGCGACGAGGATCGCGCGATGTCCGCGCTCGCCGGCCTCGACGAGCCGGTCCACCGGATCTCCACTGCGTCCGAGGCGGCTGCGGAGCGCGCCGATCCGACCGAGTGGCAGACCGAACGCGTCGACAACGAGAAGCCCACGGCGAGAGCCACCGGGCCGAAGCCCGTCGTCCAGCCTCGCCCGAACCTGCCCGAGATGCCGGACTTCTCCGATCAGCCCACGCCGCGCCTCAAGAGCCGAGCGCTCGGGATCATCTCGCTGCTGGTGCTGATCGGCGGCGGTGTCGCGTTCTACAAGATCTACACGTCGCAGCAGGAACAGAACGCGAACAACCAGGAACAGCAGGCGCGCAAGCAGAAGGAGGCCGACGAGCAGACCCGGCTCGCGACCAAGGCGCAGATGGATCGCGGCACGATCTCGGTGTCCTCGGAGCCGGCCGACGCGAGCATCTGGCTGAAGCTCGGCCGCACCAACCTCGACACCATGCCGCTGACCTCGGCGCAGAGGCACCGGATCCGGCTCGAGCTGCCCGGCTATCAGCCGGTGGATACCGAGGTGCTCGCTGCGAACTGGAGCGGAAAAGGTCCGCAGCGCAAGGCCACCGTCAACGTGACGCTCAAGGCGCTCGCGAAGAATCCGAAGACCGGCAAGCCCGCGGCCGAGCCGTTGCCTGCGCGTCCGCCGAATCTCGCCATCGAGGCGAACGGTTTCGAGGCCGGAGAGGGCCCGATCCACGTCGAGACCTCGCCGCCGGGCGCCGAGGTGTGGCTGCTGATCGGATATCCGAACACGGGTGTGTCGTTCCCGACGATCGCAGGTCGCGCGTACGAGCTGCGCGCACTCTCCGATGGCAAGCTACCCGGGTTTGCGTCGATCTCCGCGGACGAGTGGCGTGACGGCGGCAACCCGAACGAGCCGATCGATCTCGCCAAGAAGAAGGCGACGCTCGAGAAACGGATCGAGCTCGTTCCGGATCCCGACTACAAGGATCCGAAACTGAAGAAGGGCAAGTAGTGGCGCCCGGCCGCACGCTCCACGTGCGATGCGCCACGTGGGAGCAGGTCGAGGCGTTTCACACGCGCAAGCTGCGCAACGGGAAGCTGCTGTCGATGAAGGTGCCGTTTGCGGCCGAGCTCAACAGCTCGGTCACGCTCGGGCTCGAGCTCCCGAACGAGGTCGTGATCGCCGTCGATGGGACGGTCCGCAAGGCCTCGCAGATCGAGGGCGATACCAAGATGTGGATCGAGGTCGAGCTGTTCGGCTTCACCAAGGACGTGATCGCGCGGATCCAGGCGATGGCGGCGGCTGTGGTCGCGGTTCCCGCGCCACCCGAGGCGCCACCGGAGCGCCCGAGCAAGGTCGCGCTCGCGAGCGACGAGCTCCCGGCCGACGAGCGGCAGCTGTTTCAGCGGCTGACGTCCGAGCTGCGCCGCATGCGCCAGGCAGCCGTGCATGAGGTGCTCGGGGTCGGGCGCGATGCCGAGGCCGATGCGATCCGGATCGGCTGGATGAACCTCGTCCGCAAGCTGCACCCGGATCTGGTCGCGCGCCGCAAAGCGCCGGCGATCACCCACCTCGCGGAGGAGCTCACGATCCTCGCGAATCGCGCCTACGATCGGTTGCGGCTGGCGCTGGTCGCCGAGGGGCGCGCGAACGTGATCGGCTCGGTGGTCCGTGCACCGCCCGGCTGGCTGGTCGGCTTCGACGATCTCGCGAGCGGGGAGAAGTCGTCGCCCACGGGGCGGCGCGCAGTGAAGGCGATCGCAACGATCCCGCCGCCGATCGCGGATGGTCGTCCGGTCCAGGTGGGCGCACAGGGCTCGGGCGGGCAAGGCGGCGAGGCGTTCGAGACCCGTGCGCGCACCATGCTGTCCGAGGGCGATGTCGATGCCGCGCAGGAGGTGCTCGCCGCCGCGCTCGTGGTGTATCCGCGATCGAGGCCGTTACGATCACTCTACTACGTGGCCTCCGCGGTCTCCGCGCTCGGCAAGGGCGAGCTGATGCTCGCGACCTCGCAGCTCGAGACCGCGCTCGCTCACTACGAGGGCTGTGCCGAGGCCGCGCGGATCCTCGAGCACCTGCGCAAGCACGGCGAGCATGATCGCGAAGAGATCCTGCGGGTGTTCCGGTGAGCAGCTCGCGCGCGATCGGCATCGACCTCGGCACCTCGAACTCCGTCGTCGCGGTGATCGACAAGGACGGCATGCCGCGCATCCTGACCACCGACGAGGGCACGACCACGTTGCCGTCGCTGGTCTGGTACTCACCTCACGGGCCGGTGGTCGGCGAGGGCGCGCGTGCGGGCCTGGATCACAGCCCCGAGCTCACGATCTTCGGGGCGAAGCGTCTGCTCGGCCGGAGGTTCGATCATCCCGAGATCCGCCGGCTCGCGCGCCTCTTGCCCTACGAGCTCGTCGAGGCGCCGAACGGTGACACCTGGATCGCGCTGTCCGCGAGCACCCAGATCTCGCCGGAGGAGGTCTGCGCGCGGATCCTGCTGGAGCTGCGACGGATCGCCGAGCGGCACTTCGGCGGGCCGGTGACCCGCGCGGTGATCACGATCCCGGCCTGGTACGACGCTGCGCAACGTCAGGCCACCAAGGATGCCGCGCAGATCGCCGGGATCAGCGTGATGCGCCTGTTGAGCGAGCCTACCGCCGCGGCGCTCGGGCATGGCGCGCACCGCGGCGCTGACCGCAAGTACCTGATCTGTGACCTCGGGGGTGGCACGTTCGACGTCGCCGCGGTCGATGTCGAGGGCGGGGTGTTCGAGGTGCTTGCGACCACTGGCGATCAGTTCCTCGGAGGGGACGATGTCGATCGGCTGGTCGTCGAGCACCTGCTGCGGGACGTCAAGATCACGCGCGGCTTCGACATCACCGGCGATTCGGTCGCGATCGAGCGGCTCCGGATCGCAGCACAGAGGGCGAAGCACGATCTCTCGACCTTGACCGGCACCACGCTCGAGGTGCCCGCGCTGCTCGAGCTACCCTCGGGTCGCACCGTCGAGTACTCGCGGCCGATTCGGCGCGACGAGCTCGAGCTGTGGGCATCGTTGCTGCTCAAGCGGATCGAGGCGCCGATCACCGAGGCGCTCAAGCGCTGCTCGCGGACTGCCGATGACATCAGCGAGATCTTGCTCGTCGGTGGGATGACGCGGATGCCCGCGGTGCGCCGCGAGATCGCCCGCGTGTGCGGCAGGGGCCCGAAGCTTGTCGACAACCCCGACGAGGTCGTCGCGGTCGGCGCGGCCCTCGAGGTGGCGCGGCTCGAGGGCGTGATCGAGGGCATCCTGCTGATCGATGTCGCGGCGCGTGGCCTGCTGGTCTCGATGGGACACGGCGACTGCGAGCTCGTGATCGCGCAGAGTGCGGTGATCCCGACGCGCGAGCATCGCGTGTTCTCGACGCGACAGGATGACCAGCCGCGCATCGAGTTCGATGTCTGGGAGGGCGAATCTCCCGAGAGCGAGCGCAACCGTCACCTCGGACGCTATGCCGTGGTGGATCTGCCGGAGGCGCCCGCGGGAGACGTGCTGGTGCTCGTCGAGGTCACCCTCGACACCGATGGCACGGTGCGGCTATCGGCGAGCGAGCTGGTCTCCGGGGAGCGGCTCCAGCTCGAGCAACTGTTCCACGCAGGTCTCGCCCGCGCGGACGTCGCCCGGCTCGCGCGCCAGGTCGCCGAAGCATCATGAGGTACGGGGTCCTGATCGCGGCCACGCTCGGATGTGCACACCCGGGGCCGGCGCCGCGGGCTGCCGCCGAGAAGTCGGTGCAGCTCAATCGGCCCGGCGAGCCCGTGCAGCTCGAGCCCGCGCTCGCGCCGGGGTATGTCACGGTGGTCGACTTCTGGAGCGAGTCGTGCGGCGCGTGCACGATCGTCGGGGGCATGCTCGCGGTGCAGGTCGCGTATGCGCCCGACGTGCTGATCCGCAAGATCGACGTCGGCGATGGCTTCACGCCGGTCGCCAAGCAGTTCAAGATCGGCGCGCTCCCTCACTACAACGTCTACGACAAGGCCCGGCGGCTCCGCTACGTCCTCGTGGGAAACGACTGCCTGAAGGCGCCCGAGATCGCGAAGCAGCTCGCTGCGGAGTAGAGTCCCGCGGTGCGTCACACCGTGATCCTCGGCGGCGGAACTGGTACCCGGCTGTGGCCCGCGAGCCGCAAAGCTCTCCCCAAGCACCTGCTGCCGATCGCGCCGGGAGGCGGCACGCTGCTCGGCGCCGCGGTGCGGCGGGGAGCCGCGGTGACCCAGGGCGTGACGATCGTGACGGCGGAGTCGCAGCGCGCAGCGACGGCGCTGATCGCACCCGATGCGCGGATCGTCAGCGAGCCGGTGGGCCGCAACACGGCCGCGGCGCTCGGTCTCGCAGCGGCGGTGATCGAGCGAGAGGATCCCGATGCCGTCCTCGTCGTGTTGCCTGCGGATCAACACGTCGCCGACGAAGCGGCGCTCGCGGTCATGCTCGAGCGCGGGCTGGCAGCCGCGGAGGCCGACGACGTGATCGGCACGATCGGGATCCTGCCCACGCGTCCCGAGACCGGCTATGGCTATCTCGAGATCGAACCGGAGCACGCCCACGATGGCGTGACGCCGGTGAAGCGGTTCGTCGAGAAGCCGGACCTCGACACCGCCGAGCAGTACGTCGCCAGCGAACGGTTCCTGTGGAACGCGGGCATGTTCTTCATCACCGCGCGCCGGCTGCTCGCCGAGCTCGACACGCACCTGCCGGAGACCGCGCGTGCCGTGCGCGACATCGCGGCCGGCCGGGTGGCCGCGGAGGCCGTGTATCCGACGCTGCGCTCGATCTCGATCGATCACGCCGTCATGGAGCACGCCGAGCGCGTGGTCACGATTCCTGCGAGCGTGGGCTGGGATGACATCGGGTCGTGGGCTGCGATGCCGGCGCTCGCGGACGTCGACGAGGCTGGCAACACCACCTCGGGTCAGGTGGTCGCTGTCGAGAGCAGCGGCAACATCCTGATGACCGACGACGACACGCTGATCGCGACCTATGGGATCTCCGACCTCGTCGTGGTCAAGAGCGGCAACGCCATCCTGATCATCCGGAAGGACCAGACCCAGGAGGTGCGCAAGATCGTCGACGCCCTTTCCGCGAGGGGCCTCGCGAGGTACCTATAGCGCGTGAATCCACGTGTGTTTCGCGAGTACGACATCCGTGGAGTTGCTGATCGTGACCTCGATGACGCGACGGTGCGAGCGATCGGCATGGCAGTTGGAGCGCGCGCTGGCGGTACGGTCGTGGTCGGCCGCGACTGCCGCACGCATTCGCCGCGGCTGTTCGCAGCACTGACCGATGGCCTGCGGGTGCATGCCGAGGTGATCGACGTCGGCGTGGTGCCAACTCCGCTGGTCTACTTCGCCGAGCATCACCTGAAGCCCGCCGCCGCGGTGATGATCACGGGCAGCCACAACGCGGCCGAGGACAATGGCTTCAAGCTGATGATCCACGGCGAGACGTTGCACGGCCAGGGCATCGCCACCCTGCGCGATGAGGTGGCCGCCGTGCTCGCCACCGACGCGCCGCATCCGACGCGGCCGATCCACTCGCGCGACATCATCGGCGCGTATCACGCCCATGCGACCGGAGAGCTGGCGCTCGGCGAGCGCAGGTTCAAGGTGGTGGTCGATGCCGGCAACGGCGCCGGTGGGCCCACCGCGGTCGGGCTGTATCGCCGGCTCGGCATCGAGGTCGTGCCGCTCTACTGCGATCTCGACGGCACGTTCCCGAACCATCACCCCGACCCGACGCAGCCCGAGAACGTCGCCGATCTGATCGCCACCGTGAAGAAGGAAGGCGCCGAGCTCGGCATCGCGCTCGATGGCGATGCGGATCGGATCGGCGCGGTCGATGCGAACGGCCGGATCCTGTGGGGCGATCAGCTGATGATCCTGCTCGGCAAGGCCGTGCTCGCCGAGGTTCCCGGCGCGAAGTTCGTCGGCGAGGTCAAGTGCTCGCAGGCGATGTACGACGAGCTGAACAAGGCGGGGGGCCATGCGGAGATGTGGAAGGTCGGCCACTCGCTGATCAAGGCCCGCATGAAGCAGACCGGCGCGCAGCTGGCCGGCGAGATGTCGGGGCACATGTTCTTCGCGCACCGCTGGCTCGGTTTCGACGACGGCATCTACGCCGGAGCGCGGCTGATCGAGCTCTTGTCCCGTGGCACGCGCACGCTCGCCGAGCTCGCGGACGAGCTGCCGGTGATGATCAATACGCCCGAGCTGCGGATCGATTGTCCCGACGATCAGAAGTTCGCGGTGGTCGCCGAGGTGACCCGGCTGCTGCGCGCCGATCCGCGGGTCACCGATGTGGTCGATATCGATGGCGTGCGCGCGAAGTTCGAGGGCGGCTGGGGACTGGTACGCGCGTCGAACACGCAGGCCGCGCTGGTGATGCGGTGCGAGGCGGCCACGGCGCCGCGGCTCGCAGAGATCAAGGCGGTGCTCGATGGGCACGTAGACACAGCGAGGCAGCAATGACGATCCATCTCGGCGTCGATCTCGGCGGCACCAACTTTCGCGTCGCGTCGTTCATGCCGGATCTCGGCACGCCGATCGCGGTGGTCAAGGAGGCCGTCGGCGAGCCGCGCGATCCGGCGACCATCGTCGAACGGATCGCCGGTGCCGCGGAGCGGCTGGCTGCGCGAGGTGACGCCACGCTCGGCGTCGGGATCGCCGCGATGCTCCGCGATCGCGAGGGCACCGTGGCGAACTCTCCGCACCTGCGGTGGCGCGATGTCCCGTTCGGGCGCCAGCTCGCAACCCGGCTCGGCGAGCGATTCTCGGTCGGCGTGTACAACGACGTCAACGCGGTGGTCTGGGGCGAGGCAGTCGGCGGATCGGCGCGCGGCTGCCGCGACGTCCTCGGTGTCTACGTCGGTACCGGCATCGGCGGCGGTGTGATCTCCGGCGGGCAGCTGGTCGAAGGCGCCACCAACTGTGCGGGCGAGATCGGTCACGCGAAGGTCCGCTGGGATGATGACGCGGCGCCGTGTGCGTGCGGGCAGCGCGGCTGCGTGGAGGCGTACCTCGGCGGCAGCTACGTCGCGAAGCGGATCCACGACGAGCTCGCCGCCGGCGCGAAGTCCTCGGTGGTCGCGCTCGCCGGCGGACTCGAGCAGGTCACGCCGGGTCACGTGGATCAGGCGGCGGGCGAGGGCGACGAGTGGGCGCTCGGGCTGTGGACCGAGCTCGCGCCGCTGCTCGCGGTGACACTCGGCAACGCGCTCGCCGTGCTCAACTCCGAGCGGCTCGTGCTCGGCGGCGGGCTGCTCGGTCGAACGCCCGTGCTGTTCGAGCTGGTCGAGACCACGCTGCTACTCGCGGCCCCGGTCGCGACCACCGAGCGCCTGACGGTCGTGGCCGCCGAGCTCGGTGATGATGCGGGCCTGCTCGGCTCCGCGGCGCTCGCGCGCGATGGCGTGTCGCTGATTCGCCGCTAGGCCGCACCGAAACGAAACCGAGCCACATCGCTGTGGCTCGATCCGCGAACAGCGCGCCTTACCTGCGCGTCAGGTCACTGCGCGGGGAACGTCGCGTGGGTCGCCTGGACCTTGATGCCGAGCGACAGCGCCATCTTGCCGCCGACCGTCACGTCCGGGGCGAGCAGGCTCTGGATCAGGCTGTTGCCCTTGATCTCCTCGATCGAGACCTTGCAGTCCTTGGTGCTGCCGGCGATGTCGCCGTCGAACAGGTCGAGCACGGTCTTGCCGGTCGAGCCGGTCATGCATCCGCAGGCGGGCGGCATGGTCGGGGCGTTGCAGTCACGCGTGATGATCGGCGCGATCTGCGTCTGGATCGCCGGGATGACCTTGGTGTTGAGGTCGGTCTCGGTGAGCGCACCCGCCAGGATGACGCTGTCGATCTTGGTATCGGTGATGCCCGACGCCTTGGCCTTCGCGCCGATCAGGTCGAGCTGGATCGCCGTGGTGCCGCCGAGGGCGATCTGCAGCGAGATCTCGCCGGGGCCGCCGGTGAACGTGCCGTTGATGATCTTGCCGCCCACCGCTGGCGAGTCGGGCGATTTCGGATCGATGCCGAACGTGCCGGTGCCGCCGAGGTGGTGACTGCAGCCGGTGCACACCGGTGGCATCGCCATGTTGCAGTACATCTCGCCGGTGTTGCAGGCGGCGGGCATCGGGTTCGCGCCGAGGATGACCTTGAGGCCGGCCGCGGTGGTGCTGGTAAAGTCCTTGGTCTGGAAGTCGACGAGCAGGATGATGCTGCCCTCGGCGACGGCCTTGTCGATCGTGCCCTGGATGTCGAAGCCCATATTCGCCAGGGTGCCGAGCACCATGCCGAGCTGGTTGTCGACGGTCTTGTCGTTGTTCAGGTCGAGCCCGAACTCGCGCGCCTGGTTGTTGTTGGTTGGAACGAACGCCTTGCTCGAGACGTACTGGTAGTGCGTGCCTTCCGGGATCACGGTCCCACCATCGTCGCCACCACAGGCAGCGAAGGTCAGCGGTAGAGCGGCAGCTAGATAAAACAGTGGACGGAGCGATGCCATGTGATTCCCCTCGGCTAAATCGTTACAGCAAGTTCTATCGCAGAACCCCGAGCGTGCACAACAAGTGCGCCTCGACGGTGTGATACTCCGCGCACATGAGAGGGAAGCTGACGGTCATCGTGGTGGTCGGTCTAACGATCGCGATCGCGGTGGGGCTCGTGTGGAAGTCACGAGGCAGCTCGCGCGCACCTACACCCGGATCGTCCGCGATCGCGACGTCAGCGCCATACTCCGAGCCGCCGCGCCGGTCTGCGCCGAGTGCGGACCAGGCGCCGCAGATGGCCGTGATGATCGACGACGATCCGAGGGGCGCGCTGCGCCTCGAGGGCCAGGTGCTCGGCGAGGGCGACAGGCCGATCGGTGGTGTGACGGTCGTGCTCGGCTCCAATCCGCCGCGCTCGGCGACCTCCGAGGACGATGGTGGGTTTGCATTCGATCACCTCGTCGGCCGCCAGTACACGCTGGTCGCTCGCGGCTCCGGGGGAATCGCCGGCCCGGTGACGACGAAGCTGACCGCGACCAGCGAGCCGGTGGTGTTGCGGCTGCGTCCGGCGGCGAAGGTCACCGTGCATGTCGCCACCGCCGACGGCAAACCCGTCGACGGAGCCACGGTCGAGCTGCGTGGCACCGACGATCAACAGGCGACGAGCAAGGCGGGCGTCGCCACGTTCTCGATGGTGATTCCCGGCGGCTACCAGCTCGCCGGCTACGCGCCCGGCATGGCCCACACGTTCCAGTGGCTGCAGGTCAGCTCCGGCGACAACGCCGCGCAGCTGACGCTGGTCCCCGGCGCGAGGGTCGCGGGCATCGTGGTCGACGACAAGGGCGCGCCGGTGTCCGGAGCCCGTGTGGTCTACAGCGGCGCTTCGGACTGGATGCAGCAAGCCGATGATCGCAAGGACGCTTCAGTATCGGGTGCCAGCGGCGCGTTCGTGTTCGAGGCGCTCCCGGCCGGATCGTTCCGGTTCGTGGCGACTCATGACGAGCTCGCGCCTGGCACCTCCACGCTGATCACCCTCGACGGCAAGACCGAACGCAGCGGCGTCACGATCACGATGGCAGCCGGCGCGGTGATCCGCGGCCATGTCCTCGATGCCAACAAGCAGCCGGTCGCCAGCGCGCGCGTCCGGATCGGGCTCGCGCTACGCACGATGATCGTCGCACCACCTCGCCAGGCCTTCACCGATGACAAGGGTGCCTTCGAGGTCAAGGCGATGCCGCGGCGCGAGCTGATCGCCGTCGCGATCAACGAGACGGCTGCATCGCAGAGCGTGCCGGTCGATGCCACGCGCGGAGACGTTGGCGATGTCACGCTCACGCTCGATGTCACCGGGACGATCGCCGGCATCGTCGTCGATCCAAAGGGACAACCGGTGGAGGGCGTGCAGGTGTCGGCCGGCCCGAACTTCCGCGACGCGAAGGCGGTCCCCGACATGGTCAACTGGCGCCTGCGCGGCTTTCCGCAGGAGCTCTCCGATGCGGGCGGTCGCTTCACGCTGACTGGCCTCGCGCCGGGGAGCTATCTGGTGAGCGCGATGCCGGCAGCAGCCGCGAGCCGCGGACGGCGCAGCTTCGGCGAGGGCACGGCCGCGGAGACCGGCACCAAGGATCTCCGGCTCGTGCTCGAGCCCGAGGGCGCCGTGAAGGGCAAGGTCGCGTTCGCCGATGGCACCGCGCCCGGCGCCTACACCGTCTCGGTGGGCATGCAGCAGCAGTCGTTCACGACCGACGAGTTCACGCTCGATACGCTGACGCCGGTGAAGAAGGTCGAGCTGTCGGTGCGTGGGCCGAGCTTTCAGACCCGTGCGATCGAGATCGCGATCGAGCCCGGCAAGACCACCGATACCGGGACGATCACGGTCGCGAAGGGCCGCGGCATCGGCGGCGTCGTGCTCGCGGATGGCAGGCCGGTTCCCAACGCCACGGTATTCGCGGGGCGGATGATCTTCGGCACGGGCTCGTCGAACAGCGCGCAGATGATCAATCCGATGGGCCGCGGGACCAAGGAGACCACCACCGGCCCCGATGGCACGTTCGCGCTCTCTGGGTTCGGCGAGGGCGACATCACGATCGTCGCCGAGCAGGGCAGCATCGGTCGCTCGAAGGCGCTCCGGCTTCCCACCGACATGCCGGGCCAGACCGATCTGACGCTCGAGCTGCAGACCTTCGGCGCACTCTCCGGCGTGCTCCGGCAGGGCGGCAAGCCGGCAGAGGGCGTGTTCGTCAGCGCGCAATCGACCACCACGCCGGGCGCGCTCTACAACGTCGCCTCGGGCTCCGATGGCAGCTACCGGTTCGACAAGCTCGCGCCCGATACCTACAAGGTCTCGGCGACGCTCGGCATGCCGATGATGGGCATGCGGTTCTACTCGAAGCAGATCGCGGTGCCGTCGGGCAAGGAGGTCACGATCGATCTCGCCGTCGAGCCCGGCTCGGTGACGCTCAATGTGAGCCCGAAGCCGAAGGCCGGCGAGCTGGTGGTCGCGAGTGTGTGGCTGACCAGCGGCGTGATTGCGGTGAAGACGGCGAGCGAGCTGTCGCTGCGAATGGCCGCGGCGGGACCAGGCGCGTCGCAGTGGGTGATCCTGCGCAACGGCGAGCCCGCGACGTTCAAGGAGATCGTTCCCGGTCCGTACAGCGCGTGCGTGGTTCCCTTCCCGTCGGAGATCCGCGGCATGGCGGCGATGGGCTACTCGGAGCGCCACGGCGATGCGCTGCCGGCGTACTGCAAGGCCGTCACGGTCAATGCCTCGCCGGCCACGCAGACGGCCGAGGTGCTCGTCGAGATCCCGCCAATGGTCGCGGATCCTGCTCCGCCCGGGCGCGGCTCGGGATCGGGCAAGCCCTAAGGCGTCACGCCTTCGAACCGGACCTTCGCGCCGGCGTTGACGCCATGGGCGCGGGTGTAGCCGCCGTTGACCTCGAGGACATAGAGGCTCGGCACGCCGACCTTGCGCAGCGTCTCGGTGCGCGGCTCGGCACGCTCCGAGATGCCGGCGATCGTCATGTCCTTCTTGATGAAGATCATGTCGAGCGGGATCAGCGTGTTTCGCATGTAGAAGGCGTGGTCGTGCTCGTAGCCCATGACGAACAGCATTCCGTCATCGGGCGGCACGTGCTCGCGGAACATCAGGCCCTTCTCGATCTTCGGCCAGGTCGCGACGACCTCGACGCTTACCGCTACCTCACCGCCGGGCGTCGAGAGATAGACCTTCGGAGTGTTCGCGGTGGGCTGCACGGGATCGGGCTTCGGCGGAGGCATGGTCGAACCGTCCTCGCGCTTCGCGCCGTGGTTGGAGCACGCCGCAGCGGCGATGCATGCGATGAGGACGCGGTGGCGCACGGCCGGACGCTATCACGCGATCGCGCGGACGACCGACACGATCACGTAGATCGCGAGCCCGACCACCGCTACAAACGCGAGGATCGCACCCGCGACGGCCATCCAGTCGCGCGCCGTGGCCTTGCCGCGGTTCTCGACACGTGCCTCGAGCAACGCGAGGTTCTTGAGGTTGGCCTTGAACATCATGTCGGCCGCATCGCCGAGCAGCGGCACGATGCCGAGCGCCGCATCGAGGGCGAGGTTCATCAGCATGCGAGCGATGATCACCGGCGACATCTTGCGGCGCACCGCGATCACCACCGTGTACAGGCCCAGGAGCGACCCCGCGAGGTCGCCGACGCCGGGCAGCACGAAGCCGATCAATGGATCGACGAACCGGTTGTCGAGCACGCGACTCAGGGTGCGAACTCGCTCCAGCTCAGGATCCACCTGGGTGCCCGAGCCACGATGCGCTCGGGGCGCCACATAAGGGGCTGGGGTGGTCATTGCCATGCCCGACATCTCAGCAGGGGACATGCCAGGTCACGTAAGATGTCGGGATGACGTTCGCGGTGCTCACGCGCGAGCTCGACGCCGGATCGGTGTACGCCGACGCGTTCGCCGGGCTCGGCCTGACCGCGGTGTCGATGCCGGTGACCCACACCGAGCCGCCGCGCGATCAAGGCGCGCTCGCCCGCGCGCTCGAGCACGGTGGATATGCCGCAGTGGTGGTCGCCAGCGCACGGGCCGCGGGAGCGCTGGCGCGCGCCATGGAAGGTGGTGCGCGGCAGCTGCCGGAGGTGTGGGCGGTGGGACCGGCGACCCGACGTGCGCTCGCGGCCGCCGGGATCGCCGCCAACTGGCCCCCGGATGCGCTCGATGGGGCGAGCCTCGCGCAGGCGATGGTGACCACCCGCGATCTGGCGGGTCGTCGCGTGCTGGTGCCGCGTGCGGAGGATGGGCGCGATGATGCGATCGCGGTGTTGCGTGCAGGCGGTGCCGAGATCGTCGAGATCATCGCGTATCGCACCGTCGCCACCGCACCCGACGATCCTTCGATCGCGCGCGGTAAGGAGCTGCTCGTCAGCGGTGCGGCCGCGGTCTGCGCGGTGTTCGCACCGTCGCAGGTCGCGGCGTTGATCCCCGTCGTCGGGCCGCTGTCGGCCGTTCGCGTGGCGTTCGTCGCGATCGGCGATACCACCGCCGCGGTGCTCCGCGAGGCCGGCGTCGAACAGGTCTCGGTCGCCGCGGCGCCGACGCCCGAAGGGTTGGCCAACGCGGTCGCTGCGGTGTATCCAGGCACACCATGAACTTTCCCGAGTACCGCCCACGCCGGATGCGTCGCACCGAGGGACTCCGCCGCATGGTCCGCGAGACCCGGCTCTCCGTGGATGACTTCGTCTACCCGCTGTTCGTGGTTCCCGGCTCGGGGATCGATAAGCCGATCGGCTCGCTGCCCGGTCAGTCGAACTTCTCGGTCGACAAGGCCACCGAGGCCGCCGCGCGGGCCGCCGACCTCGGCATCCCCGCCGTGATCCTGTTCGGGATCCCCGAGCACAAGGATGCTGTCGGCTCCGAGGCGTGGAAGGACCAGGGCGTCGTCCAGAAGGCGATCCGCTCGATCAAGAAGGCGCGCCCCGAGCTCGTCGTGATGGTGGACTCCTGCTTCTGCGAGTACACCGACCATGGCCACTGCGGCGTGCTCCGCCAGGGCGAGCTCGACAACGACGCCACGCTCGAGAACCTCGCGCGCACCGTGGTCAGCTATGCGAAGGCGGGCTGCGATGTGGTCGCGCCCTCGGGCATGCTCGATGGATTCGTCGGCGCGTGCCGCGAGGCGCTCGACGAGCAGCAGTTCGATCAGGTCGCGATCATGGCGTACTCGGTGAAGTACGCGTCCGCCTATTACGGTCCGTTCCGCGAGGCCGTGGACTCGGCGCCCACGTCGGGCGATCGTCGCGGTCATCAGATGGACTACGCGAACGTCGCGGAGGCCGTGCGCGAGGCGTCGATGGACGTCGCCGAGGGCGCGGATATCATCATGGTGAAGCCCGCGCTCGCGTACCTCGACGTGATCCGCGCCGTCTCCGACGAGATCAACATGCCGATCGCCGCCTACAACGTCAGCGGCGAGTACGCGATGATCGAGGCGGCGGCGAACAATGGCTGGATCGATCGCGACCGCGTGATCATGGAGACCCTCACCGGGATCCGTCGCGCCGGCGCCGACATCATCATCAGCTACCACGCACCTCACGCCGCAAAGTTGCTCGCGAAAGGGTAGCGGATGCCGCTGCAATACAAGTTCGTCGAGCTCTCGATCGTCACCGACGAGAGCCTCGAGGAATGCGTCAACGAGTGGATTCCGAACGGGTGGGTCCTCGAGGGGATCCGGTTCGTCGTCAAGGAGGAGTCGAAGCGGCCGGTCATGGCATTCGTCTCGTTCACCCGCGAGGCGCCGCAGGAGGTCGCCGACCGCGAGGCTCCCAGAAGGCCACGGCCGCTCGTGGTCGCGCCCGACCATGACGCGGAGTGAGTGCGCGGAGGCCGCTACTCGCGGCTACTCGCCCTTGTGGTGCGGCTCGGCGGCCAGCGGCACCGACAGCGAGAGGAACACTGTTCGCGGCGGTGCGTACGAGCTGCCGACGAAGCCGTTCGCGATCCGGTACGCGTAGCGCGCATCGAACACGTTGAGGACGTCGATCCCGAGCTTGATCGGATAGGCGTGCGCCGCGAACGTGTAGCTCGTCGACAGATCAACCTTGATGTGACCCGGCACGTGGTCGGTGTTCGATGGGCCGGTGCGTAGACCCGAGCCGTAGGTCGCAAGCGAGGTCACGCTGAACCGTCCGTCGCGAACCGTGCCACCTGCATTCGCGGTCAACGTCTGTGCGTGATCGAGCGTCTGCCACCCGGTGCTCGCGACGTCCTCTGGAGCGAACAGGTACTTCGCCGAGGCGATGCCCTGACCCTGTGCCATGCCATAGGCTCCGTTCGCGAACAGCGACAGCCACGGACCGACGCGCGCTTCGACGGTGCCTTCGATGCCGAACGCGCGCCCGCGCCGGAAGTTGTAGCTCGACTGCAGACTCGTCGATCCGATCGACGTGTTGTCGAGCTGATTCCAGGCATAGCGGCCCCACCCGGTGAGACCTCCGCGAAAGTGCGTGGAGAGCTTGCTCGCGATGCCGAGCTCCGAGAACACGTCGGTCTCGGGCTTGAGGTCGTAGGCCACCGTCTGATCCGGCGCGACCACACCTAGCGCGCGCGCGGCATTGGCCGCATCGAGCGGCGCCGGGGGCTGCCACAGCACGCCCGTGAACGCATGTCCCACGGTGTCGGGGGTGAACGCGTACGAAGCCCCGGCGCGTGGTGACACGCCGAACGAGTCATCGGTGCCTCCGCCCTCGAGCATCACGTGCATCTGATCGAGCCGGAGGCCGAGGTCGAGCACGAGCTTGCTCGCGGTCCAGCGATCCTGGACATACACGCCCGAGGTGATCGCCTTGGTGCGATCCGTGCCGCGTGCGGTCTGACCCGGATCGAGCTCGCCACTGGCGTCATCACGCGCATACGCGGTGTAGTTGGTCTTGCCGTACAGCCCATCGACCGAAACGCCTGCCTTGAGCAGGTGGCGACCCTGCAGGATCGAGTATGCGGCGATGCCACCGAGGTGCTGCGCGGTGCGATCGACGTCGCTCGCGGTGGCACCGGGATCCGCGGTCGCACCGAGCGCACGTGGCGCATCGCCGAACAGCTGCCCTCGCGAAAGCTTGTACAGCGGCGCGAGCTGGATGCTGCCCTTGTTCTCGAACGTGTGACTGAACGAGTACGCGACGAATAGCTCGTCCTCGGTCTCCGTGCTGCGGGTATCGAGCGGGACGTGCGCGGGCGCATCGTTGCCGAACCGATCGGGGGACCGTGGCGTGCCCGGATCGAACACCGGGATCAGCGGATCGATCGGGATCTGGAACCGGTTGTGTGCGTAGGTCGCGAACAGCTCGTAACGGTTGACTTCGCACGGTGCGTAGTCGAGCCGCGTGAACACGCGCCCGTTGATTCCCGTGTCATGGAACACGGCGTCGCGGGACGGAGGGTCGAGCGCGCGCTGCGAGTACTCGAAGCTGCCGCCGACGAACACACCGATCGGGCCGACCTTCGAGGTGTACGCGACGCCGGGCTCGACGGTCTGGTACGAGCCATAGCGGATGGTCGCAGCGCCTGCAGGATGATCGCCCGCGCTCCGGGTCACGAGGTTCACCACAGCGCCGAGGCGACGACCGTACTCCGCCGGCATGCCACCGGTGATCAGCTCGATGCCCTGGATCAGTCGTACCGGGATCGACGCTGCGAACAGGCTGCCGACCGAGTCGGGCACCGGGATGCCATCGATTTGGTACTGCACGCTCGAGTGCGTGCCACGCGCGTACACGGCGCCGAGTGCATCGGCCACGAAGCCCGGCTGGGTCGCGATCACCTGGGTGACCGGCCGATCATCCGCGCCTGGGAGCTCGTCGAGCTGCTGGCGATCGACGGTGGTGACGCTACCGGTCGCCGTGCTGGGCTGCGGCACGGCCCAGTCCTCGCTGATCTGGATGATCTCGCTCTCGTTGACGAGCGTCAGCTCGAGCGTCTTCAGCTCCGACGAGCCGATCACGACGTGCTGGTGATCGGAGACCAGGCCCGGCGCCGTCGCCTCGACGGTGTAGTCGCCGAACGCGATCCCGGTGAACGTGAACTCGCCGTTCGGCCCGGTGGTCGTCTGCGCGACGGTCTTGCCCGCGCTGTCGTGGACGACCACGGTGGCCCGGGGTAGAGGGTGGAGGAGGGCATCCTGCACGGTGCCCTGGATGGCGGCGTCGACGGACGCCACGGCGGGGGTCAGGGTGACCCAGGTGAGAAACCAGAGGAGGAGCGCGGATGCGCACCCACGTCGGAGCGTGATCATGAGGACCTCGAACGCGAAGACAGCAGGGATCGAGCTAGGTGATGGAAACCAGGCGATCCGGCGGCGAGGTCTTGGGAGCAAACCGATAGACGGTGGAGCGCGCGGGCGTACCGATCGGCGCAACCGCGGTGGCCGCGGCGAGCAACGGCTGCGTGATCGTGTGAGCCGGTACCGACGCCGTGACGTCGTGATGGAGCGCGGCGGCCAGCTCGCAGTGGTCGTCGGCGCCGCCGCTGGTACGTGCGCCGACCAGTCGCACCGCGTCGGTGGAATGCGCATCGACCTGCGCGGCGTCGACGAGCTCACCGTGGGTTGCGCAGCGGACGTGGCGGGCGACGGCGGAGTGCGACAGCGCGCCGAGCTGTGCGAGAACGATCAGCGCGATCGCCACGGCATACGAGCCGCGGCGGAGCTGAACGGGAGCATACATCGGCGGCAACATGCCACAGATGCGACGCGCTTGCATCAACCGCCGGCAGCGCGGAACGCCGCGAGCAACGTGCGAGCACGCCGGTGTAGCTCGTCGCTCGTCGCGCATCTCGATCCTGCCGGCCACGATTCGCGTGCAACCAACGTCGTCGTCGGTGTGGCTACACGGAGAGGACTGCGCGGCACGGCTCGCTGGGAGGAGGGCTCAGCCTTCGCGGGCGTACAGCTTGCTGGCGCCGCGGTTCGAGATCCAGCGCGGATCCTCGTCGGTGACCCGGCCCGCAGCGATGTCGGCGCGGATCTCCTTCTCGCGCACCGCGAGCTCCTTGACGCGCGTCATGAATCGATCGGCGCACTTCTTGTACAGCGTCGGCCGCGGCTTCTCCGCCATCAGATCACGGTAGTCGACCGGCGGGCCGAACACCGTGACGATCGCCTTGCTGCGCCGCGCCTCCGCGGTGAAGGTCACGCGGATATCGTCGACGATGTTGTTGCCGAGGCCGTTGATGAACGCCGGCACCACCATCGGGCGAGCGAGCAACGCGACCTTGCCGACACCGGGCTGCGCGGGCAGCAGATCGTACGGATCGGGACCCTTGCCGCGCGTGCCCTCGGGGTGCATCCCGAGCACGTTGCCGGGGCGCTTGAGGATCTCGACCATGCGTTCGAGCGCCTCGTCGTTGAGCTGGCGGCGCTCCTTGTCGCGGAAGATCGGCGGGTACATCGCACCGCCGGCGATCGCCGCGTTGATCGCGATCCCCCACGGCGAGTCGTAGAAGAAGTTGGAGCGGACCGGAAACTGCAGTGACTTGGCCCAGGCGACCGGGCCCATGTAGCAGGCCAGCAGCATGCAGTAGGAGTCGAAGAAGCTGCGGTGGTTGGCCACCAGCATGACGCCCTGCGCGGGCTCGAGCGCCATCAGATCCTCGAGCCCCTCGACGAGGATCCGCTTGGCGATCGCCGCACGGACCCAGACGTAGGAGAACCCGCGGAGGAACTGGGTCTGCAGCCACTTGCCCCGGGGATCCTCGTTGGCGAGCTCTCCGAAGCGCAGCGCGAGCTTCTCGATCCGGGTCAGGGGTGCATCCTGCGCCATGTACCGCGACGAAATACCACGCTGCCGGGGGCGCAAGCATCGGATCCCCATGCACTCTTTCGCGCCCCCATCGATTGACCCACTGCCCCCGGCGTCCTAATTTTCGCGGGCTTACCCGACTCGGGTATGCGCAGGGCAACACCCCGATGTCACTCGAATTCTCCGCGGACGCCCAGAACAAGATCGCCGCCTTGTGTGAACGGTACTTGGTCTCCGGGACCAAGCAGCCGGTCGTGATGGCGGCACTTCACCTGGCGCAAAAACAGTTCGGCCACCTGTCGGACGATGCGCTCCGCCTGGTCGCCGCCACGCTCGATCTCCCGTACGCGCACGTCTACGGCGTCGCGACGTTCTACACGATGTACCGCCGAGACCCGTCGGGCACGACGACGATCCGGATGTGCACGAACATCAGCTGCATGATGCGCGGCGGCTACGAGGTGCTCGCCGCATTCGAGCAGAAGCTCGGCGTCAAGACCGGCGGCACCAGCAGCAACAAGAAGTTCACGCTGGTCGAGGAGGAGTGCATCGCGGCCTGCGCGAACGCTCCTTGCGCGGTCGTCGGCACCCGGTACCTCCTCGACATCACGCCGGATCAGGTCGGCAAGCTGATCGCCGAGCTCGAAGCCAACCCGCATCCCGAGTCGGAGGTCGTGTAATGCCCACCGAGGTCGGAACCAAGCTCGTCACCGCGCGGTTCGGCACCACCGATGCGCAGGCGCTCGCAGGCTACGAGAAGACCGGCGGCTATTCGACGCTGCGCAAGGCGCTCGCGATGCGCCCCGATGACATCGTCAACGAGGTCAAGGCCTCGAACCTGCGCGGCCGCGGCGGCGCAGGGTTCTCCACCGGTACCAAGTGGAGCTTCGTCCCCAAGGACGCGAAGGCCGTCCACCTCGTCTGCAACGCGGACGAGAGCGAGCCCGGCACCTGCAAGGATCGCGAGCTGATCTACTGGGATCCGCACCTCCTGATCGAGGGCATGATCATCGCCGCGCACGCGCTCAAGGCCGTGCATAACTACATCTATATCCGCGGCGAGATGATGCGCGAGTACGCGGTCTTGCAGAAGGCGGTCGACGAGGCGTACGCCCGCGGCTACCTCGGCAAGAACATTCTCGGCACCGGCCTCGAGGTCCACCTCACCGTGCACCGCGGCGCGGGCGCGTACATCTGTGGCGAGGAGACCGCGCTGCTCAACTCGCTCGAAGGTCTGCGCGGCCAGCCCCGGCTCAAGCCGCCGTTCCCCGCGGTGAAGGGCCTGTTCGGCAACCCGACGATCGTCAACAACGTCGAGACCCTGATGAACGTCCCGTTCATCATCGAGAAGGGCGGCGCCTGGTTCAACGGCCTCGGCACCGGTCGCTCCGGCGGCACGCGCGTCGTCTGCGTCTCGGGCCACGTCAACAAGCCCGGCGTGTACGAGCTGCCGATGGGCATCACGTTCAACCAGATCATCAACGACATCTGCGGCGGCGTGTGGAAGGGGAACAAGGTCAAGGCCGTGATCCCCGGTGGCGTGTCGATGCCACCGCTCGATGTCGACGAGCTCGACGTCCCGTGCGAGTTCGACGCGCTGCAGACCGACGAGCGGATCAAGCCGGTCATGGTCCGCCCCGGCCAGCAGTTCGATCTCGGCGGAGGCCGCGCGCTGCGCACGATGGCGGGCTCGGGCGGCATCGTCGTCATGGATCACACCAGCGACATCCCGAAGTACGTGTGGCGGATCATGAAGTTCTTCGCCCACGAGTCGTGCGGTCAGTGCACGCCGTGCCGCGAGGGAACTGGCTGGCTCGAGAAGGTCAGCCGCCGGGTCGCCGACGGCAAGGGCAAGCCGGATGACCTCGAGCTGCTGGCGAGCATCGCGCACGGCATCGCCGGCAACACGATCTGCGCGCTCGGCGATGCCGCGGCGTGGCCGATGCTCGGTTTCCTCACCAAGTTCCGCGCCGACTTCGAGGCGGCGATCGCGAAGGCGAAGGGCCAGGCAGCATGATGCGCCTCCTGATCATCATCACCAGTGCGATCCTCGCGTGGGGCGCGGTCGACGCGATCGCGCCCTCGCTCGCGATCGCCGACGCGATCCCGGCGGAGGCCGGTGGCGCGCGCCAGCGAATCAATGTCTCGAAGGTTCATCCGCACTCGGATCGCGTCGAGTCGCATTCGAAGGGCATGGCGCTGCTGTTCTGGGCGTTCGCTGCGGCCGCGGTGGGCGGCGCGCTGTTCGTGGTCACCCGGCGCAACCTGATCGCCGCCGTCATGGGCATGGTCGGCAGCTTCCTCGGCATCGCCGCGGTCTACATGATGCTGTACGCGCACTTCCTCAGCGTCGTGCAGATGCTGGTCTACGCCGGCGCGATCATGGTGCTGTTCGTGTTCGTCGTGATGATCCTGAACCGGCCGGAGGACGAGCCGGTCGCTCCGTCGGGTCGCGGCGGGCAGGCGATCGCCGGCATCGCGATCGTCTATCTGGTCGGCCGCTTGATCATGCTGCTGTGGAAGGTCCAGGCGCCGAACCCGCTGGATGCCGCGAAGTCGCTCAACGCGCCGGGCCTCACGCCCGAGGGTCACGACTGGGGCTCGGTGAAGGCCGTCGGTACGGACCTGTTCACCGGCGGACTGTTCCCGTTCGAGTCGATCTCGATTCTCCTGCTGGTCGCCGTGGTCGGCGCGATCGCGATCGCCCGCCCGCTCCACGACGACCAGGACAACGAAGGCAACACCCCCGAAGGGGAGGGTCACTAGTCATGGCCGATATCCTGTTCAACATCGGCTACGGGCACTTCCTCGTGCTCGCTGCCGTGCTGTTCCTGATCGGTGTCGCCGGCGTGCTGATCCGCCGCAACGCGCTGATCATCCTGATGAGCGTGGAGTTGATGCTCAACGCCGCGAACATGACGCTCGTGACGTTTGCCCGGATGTGGGGAGACCTCTCGGGGCACACGTTCGCGCTGATCGTGATCGCGGTGGCCGCGGCCGAGGCGGCGGTCGGTCTCGCGATCGTGGTGGCGGTGTTCCGTGGACGGCGCAACGTCGATGTCGATCGACTCACCACGCTGAGGCACTGAGGAGCACCGGGAAACCCCATGGACTATTCACAGTTCAAGTTCGCCGGACTTCCGATGCTGGCGTGGATCCCACTGCTGCCGCTGTTGGGCGCGCTGGTCAACCTCACGCTCGGTCGCCGGTTCAGCAAGACCACGATCCACACGATCGCGATCGCCGCCGTCGCGGGCTCGTGCGGGCTCTCGATGTGGCTCGTGTTCGGCGAGCTGTTTCGCCTCTACAAGGGCGGCGCCGGTGGCACCGGCATCGAGCAGGTCATCTACACCTGGATCGAAGTCGGCTCGCTCAAGATCGAGATGGCGTTCCATCTCGATACGCTGTCGGCGGTGATGATCCTGATCATCACGTTCGTCGGATCGTTGATCCACATCTACTCCACCGGCTACATGGCCAGGGACCCGCGCTACGCGGCGTTCTTTGGCTATCTCAACCTGTTCACCGGCGCGATGCTGATCCTGGTGCTCGGCTCGAGCTTGCCGGTGATGTTCATCGGCTGGGAGGGCGTGGGCCTGTGCTCGTTCCTCCTGATCGGGTTCTGGTACGAGAACGAGGCGTACGCCACCGCGGGACGCAAGGCGTTCGTCGTCAACCGGATCGGCGACTTCTGCTTCCTGCTCGGCATGTTCCTGCTGTTCTGGGCCACCAAGACGCTCGACTTCGGTCAGCTGAAGAGCGCGTCGGTCGGCACGGCATACGTCCAGCCGTTCTGGGGTGGTGAGCGGCTCGCTGCCGCCGCCGGCATCTTCCTGTTCATCGGCGCCTGCGGAAAGAGCGCCCAGCTCCCGCTGTTCGTCTGGCTGCCCGATGCGATGGCGGGTCCGACGCCGGTCTCCGCGCTGATCCACGCCGCGACGATGGTCACCGCGGGCGTCTACATGGTGTGCCGGCTGTCGTTTCTGTACTCGGCCTCGAGCACGGCGCTGATCGTCGTGGCCACCGTCGGCCTGCTCACCGCGCTCGCCGCGGCGTTCATGGCGTTCGCGCAGACCGATCTGAAGAAGGTCCTCGCGTACTCCACGGTCAGTCAGCTCGGCTTCATGTTCGTCGCCGCCGGTACCGGCAACTGGACCGCCGCGATCTTCCACCTCGGCACCCACGCGTTCTTCAAGGCGTGTCTGTTCCTCGGCGCTGGCTCGGTGATGCACGGCATGGAGCACGGGGGATCGACCACCCCCGGCGACATCATGACGATGGGCGGCTTGCGCAAGCACATGCCGATCACCCACATCACGTTCGCCGTGTCGTGTCTCGCGATCGCGGGCATCGCACCGTTCGCCGGGTTCTTCTCGAAGGACGAGATCCTCGGCGGCGCGTGGAGCATCGTCGGTCACGCGGCGCCTCCGGGCTGGCCGGCCTGGTACGGCTACTTCCTGTGGGGCGGCCTGATCATCGCGGCGCTTGGCACCGCGTTCTACATGTGGCGCCTGTACTTCCTGGTGTGGCACGGCCAGGAGCGCAGCGACGCCGCGAAGCACGCCCACGAGTCGCCGATGTCGATGACGATGCCGCTCGTGATCCTCGCGTTCCTCGCGACGGTCGCCGGCTTCATCGGCCTGCCGCACCTCGCCGACACGCACTTGCCGTCGTTCACGCACGGCCTCGCGGACTGGCTCGCGCCGAGCGTGGTGTCGACCTGGTACAACCCGGGCCCTGACGGCACGATGGCCGTCCAGCAGATCCACGGCCACGTCACCGACTCCACCACGTTCGTCCTGATGGGCGTCGCGCTCGGCATCGGCGCACTCGGCATCGTGCTCGCGTGGATCATGTACGGCGGCGGCAAGGGGCCATCGCCCACGGTCGAGCGGCTCGTCGATGGTCCGCTCGCAACGGCCTACGAGGCCAGCAAGGCGAAGCTGTGGTTCGACGAGATCTACGAGGTCACCATCGTGCGGCCGTTCCGCGTCATCGCGCGCGGGCTCTACGAGATCGTCGATCGGTTCATCATCGACACGATCGCGGTCAATGGCTCGGCGATGGTCGTCGGGCTGGTTGGCCGCGTCTCGCGGTGGTTCCAGAACGGTCAGGTCCAGCGCTACCTCGCCGGCGTCGTCGTCGGTGCGGCTCTGGTGTTCTTCGTCAGCGACTGCCACTCGAAGCCCAGTTTCACCTACGAGATCGCCGGCGACCGGTTGCACCTCGTCGCCAAGCCGGGCGCTGGCCTGATCGGCGCGGCGGCCAAGCTGCGCTGGGACATCGATGGAGATGGCGTCGCCGACGTCGATCCGAACACCGGCGCGGTCTACAGCACGCCCGAGCTGTACGTGCTCTACGGCGATACCCGGTCGGAGGTCACCCTGTTCATCGACGATCCGGTCACGCGCGGAACCCAGAAGGTCACGCGCAAGATCGAGGCAGCACCTGATGGTGGGCCCTCGGCACTCACGGAGGGCAAGTAGACATGCCGGGCTCGTTCGTCCTTCCGCTCCTGATCGGCCTGCCGATCCTCGGCGCGATCTTCGTGATGTGCACGCCGAAGACCGAGACCACGCTGCATCGTGGCATCGGCCTGACGGTCACGGCCATCACGTTCCTGGTCTCGCTGCTCTGCCTGCGGTACTTCAACCCGAAGGCCGAGGGCTTCCAGCTCGTGTTCGATGTCGAGTGGATTCCCGGGCTCGGCGCTCACTTCAAGACCGGCATCGACGGCATCAGCATCTTCCTCGTCCTGCTGACCACGTTCCTGATGCCGCTGACCTTGTTCGGCACCACCAGGTCGATCGAGAAGCACGTCCGCGAATTCATCGCGGCCATGCTCGTGCTCGAGGCGGGCATGCTCGGCGCGTTCCTCGCGCTCGACGTGTTCCTGTTCTACGTGTTCTGGGAGGTGATGCTGATCCCGATGTACCTGCTGATCGGGATCTGGGGCGGTCAGCGCCGGCTCTATGCGTCGATCAAGTTCGTCATCTACACGATGGTCGGCTCGCTGCTGATGCTGGTCGCGATCTTCTACGTCTACGTCCAGTACGCCAACGTCACCGGCAGCTACACCACCGACCTCGAGAAGCTGATGGAGGTCTCGCTGCCGTACGGTGCGCAGACCTGGTGCTTCGCCGCGTTCGCCGTGGCGTTCGCGATCAAGGTACCGCTGTTCCCGCTCCACACCTGGTTGCCCGACGCGCACGTCGAGGCGCCCACCGCCGGCTCGGTGATCCTCGCCGGCGTCCTGCTGAAGTTTGGCATCTACGGGTTCCTGCGGTTCGCGATGCCGCTGTTCCCGCACGGCGCCGCCGTCTGGGCGCCGACGATCGCGGTGCTCGCGGTGATCGGCATCATCTATGGAGCGTTCGTCGCGTTCGCCCAGGATGACATCAAGAAGCTGGTCGCATACTCGTCGGTCAGTCACCTCGGCTTCTGTGCGCTCGGCATCTTCGCGCTGACCGCCTACGGCATCTCCGGATCGATCTACGCGATGCTGTCGCACGGCCTCACCACGAGCGGTCTGTTCCTCGGGATCGGCGTGCTCTACGAGCGTCGTCACACCCGTCGGCTCGCCGAGTACGGCGGTGTCTGGAAGGTGATGCCAGTGTTCGCGGGGCTCTACCTGATCATCGTGATGGGCTCGGCTGGCCTCCCGGCGCTGTCGGGCTTCGTCGGCGAGTTCTTGACGATCTTCGGCACGTTCAACGCCGGCGATTCGTTCCCGGCCGCCGTGCCGCACTTCATCCCGGCGCCGCGGCTACTCGGAGCGCTCGCCGCGACCGGCGTGATCTTCGGCGCGATCTACCTGCTGTACATGTTCCAGAAGGTGTTCTTCGGAAAGCTCGACAAGGCGCGCAACGGATCGCTGAAGGATCTGTCCGGCCGCGAGCTCGGCGTGTTCATCCCGCTCGTGATCGGCATCTTCCTGATGGGCCTGTTCCCGCGGCCGCTCCTGCAGGTGATGGAGCCGAGCGTGCAGAAGTTCATGCGCGACTTCGGGCGCCGCGTCGGTGAGCCGGATGGCCCGGCGCACGTCTTTGGCTCGCTGCCACCTAAGGCGCAGGTCTCGGCGGATGCGCAGATCCAGAACAACCTCGATGCCGCGGCCAAGGGGGCCGAGGGCGTCGGCAAGGCCATCGCGCCGGCGGGAGGTCAACCATGAGCTTCAACCCGCAAGATCTCGCGTACATGATCCCGTACCTGATCCTCGCCGTCGTCGGCATGATGCTGGTGCTCGCCGAGGCGTTCTACAAGGGCCAGGATCGCTCTGCGCTCGTCGGGCTTACCGTGGCAGGTGCGATCGCCGCTGCGATCGCCTCGGTCGTGCTGTATCGCCAGATCGGCGATCAGCGCGTGGCCGTGCTCGGCGACATGCTGCTCGCCGACAAGACCTCGTACATCCTGTCCGCCCTGTTCAGCGTGGTCACCGCGTTTACCGCGCTGATGTCTCCCGCTCACCAGCGCGAGCACGAGTGGCAGATCGGCGAGTACTACGGCGTGCTGCTGCTGTCGGCGTCGGGCATGGTGATGCTCGCGCACGCGGCGAACCTCGTGACGATCTTCCTCGGCATCGAGACCATGTCGATCGGCGTCTACGTGATGTGCGCGATGCGCCGTCGCTCGCGCCGCGGCAACGAAGCCGCGATGAAGTACTTCCTGATCGGCGCGTTCGCGACTGGCTTTCTGGTCTATGGCATGGCGCTGATCTACGGTGCGGCCGGCACCTCGAGCTTGGTCGGGATGCAGTCCGCGATCGCGCAGACCTCCAATCCCGGCCTGGTGATCGCGGGCGGGTTCCTGCTGGTCGTCGCGTTCGGCTTCAAGGTCGCCGCGGTGCCGTTCCACATGTGGGCGCCCGATGTCTACGAGGGCGCACCCACGCCGGTGACCGCGTTCATGGCCGCTGCGGTCAAAGCGGCCGCCGTCGCCGCGATGATCCGCGTGTTCGGCCTCGCCCTCGGTGGCGAGGTGATTCCGTTCGGCACGATGGGCTGGGCGAGCCCGATGGTCGTGATCGCCGCCGTGACGATCACGATCGGAAACATCTCGGCGATCCGTCAGGACAACATCAAGCGGATGCTCGCGTACTCGTCGATCTCGCACGGAGGCGTGCTGCTCGTCGGGGTGTGCGCGCTCGGCCTCGGATCGCCGTCTGCCAACGGCGCGCTGGTCTACTACCTGATCGCCTACAGCTTCACCACGATGGGTGCGTTCGCGATCGTCGCGTACGTCGGCAGCCGTGGCCGCGAGCGCCTGATGGTCGACGACTGGGCCGGGCTGGGCTCTCAGCATCCTGCGGTCGCGCTCGCGATGACGGTGCTGCTGCTGTCGTTCGGCGGCATCCCGCCGACCGGTGGCTTCTTCGGCAAGTTCTACATCTTCAAGTCGGCGATGGAGGTCTACGACGGCCAGCTGATCTGGCTGGTGATCGTGGGCGTCGTCAACTCGGCGATCAGCATCTACTACTACCTGCGGATCGTGACCGCGATGTACTTCAAGGAGGCGAACCAGCCGTTCGCGCCGACGCGGTCGGGCGGTCTGCTGTTCGTCATCGCCGTGTGCCCGCTGCTGATCCTCGAGCTCGGTATCATGCCGGGCTGGTGGCTGAAGCTCGTCGGCTGAGATGAGTGCGCTCCGCGAGCTCGCGAAGGCGGGAGGCCTCGACGTCGAGTACGCGAACTGGCGCGGGGATCCCACGGCCGCCAGCGACGAGGCCGTGTTCGCCGCGCTGAAGGCACTCGCACCAGATCTCGGGATCAAGCTCGAGCGCGTCGACGATGCGGCTGGAGCGATCGCGGTGCTCGATCGCGAGCGGTGGCGCCAGGTCGTCCCACCGGTCGTCATCGGCTGGAACGGCATGCTCGTCATCCCGTTCTCGGTGCCGGCGAACCGCGACGAGCCATGGGAGATCGAGGTCACCACCGAGAGCGGGCGCAGCGTGCGCGCGCACGGCAAGCTGTTCGATCTCGCGGCCGATTCGCACGCGTACCCGGAGGGCGCGGTGCACTGCGTGAGGCGCGCGACGCTCTCGCTCGAGGGCGAGCTCGGCTATCACAGCCTGCGCTGGAGGACCCTGGGCGAGCAGGGCGAGGCCCTCGCGATCTCGGCGCCGGAGAAGGCGCATGGCGGACCGGGTAAAGGCGCGCGGCGCTGGGGCGTGTTCGCCCCGGTCTACAGCCTCGCCTCGGTCGAGTCCGGTCAGGCGGGCGACCTCGGCACGCTGAAGCGGCTGTTCGATGCGGTCGAGCGACGCGGCGGCCGCTACGTCGCCACGCTTCCGATCCTCGCGCAGTTCCTCGACGCGCCGTGCATGTTCAGCCCCTACTCGCCGGCGAGCCGGCTGTACTGGAACGAGCTCTATCTCGATCTCGCGCCGCTCGCCGCCCAGATCGGCCTGCCGCCAGCGGTCGCACCGCCGATCGTCGCCGGCACGCCGATCGACTATCGCGCGCAGTATCTCTGGCGTCGTCACGCACTCGATCCGATCGCCGAGCGGCTCGCCTCGACGCCGGCGGTATCGGCCGAGATCGATGCGTGGGCGCACGAGACCGGCGCCTACGACTACGCGGCATTCCGCGCGATCGGCGAGCAGCGGCGCACCGGCTGGCGCGAGTGGGGCTCGCCTTGGCGTGAAGGCACGCCACCGATCAAGACCCGTTCGCAGGCGATCTCCTTGGGCGCAGATGGCACGCGGCTGACCACGCACCTGGTCGCGCAGTGGGCCATGCAACGCCAGCTCGAGGCGATCGGGCGCGGTCACGTCGGCCTGTATCTCGATCTGCCGGTCGGCGTGAACTGTGATGCCTACGAGGTGTGGCGCCATCGTCGCCTGTTCCTGACCGAGCTCGCCGCCGGCGCACCGCCCGATGCACTGTTCCTCGGTGGCCAGAACTGGGGCCTGCCGCCGTTGTCGCCGGTCGCGCTGCGCCGCGATCGCTACCGCTACTTCATCCGCTGTGTGCAGCACCACATGAAGGTCGCCGGCATGCTGCGGATCGACCACGTGATGGGGCTGTTCCGGCTCTACTGCGTACCGGAGGGTCGGCCGGCCACCGATGGCGTGTACATCCGCTATCCCGCCGACGAGCTGCTCGCGATCCTGACGCTCGAGTCACATCGCGCGCGCTGCGCGGTCGTCGGCGAGGACCTCGGCACCGTGCCCGACCAGATCCGCCCGGCGATGGCGCGTCACGGCATGTTCCGGATCCACGTCGGGCAGTGGTTCCTGCCGACCCGCGCCGGTGGGCGCCCCGAGCCATCCCCGACCGAGTCGGTCGCGAGCCTCAACACCCACGACACGCCGACGTTCGCCGGCTGGTGGCGCGGTGCGGACATCGACGATCGCCGCGACCTCGACTTGATCACCGCCGAGCAAGAAGCCGCCGAGCGCGTCGAGCGAGACGCACAGCGCGTGGCCGTGATGGCGTTCGCGACCGCGGCGATTCCCACCGACGAAACGCTGACCGACGTGGAGCGCGCGATGGTCGCGTGCACCACCGATCTCGCGCTCGGCCCCGCCGAGGTGGTGCTGATCTCGCTCGACGATCTCACCCTCGAGCCGTTTCCGCACAACGTGCCGGGTACCTCGACGCAGCGGCCGAACTGGCAGCGCCGCGTGGATCGCTGGTCCGAGGCGCTCGATCCGGATCATTCGTCGCCCGCCGCGATCACCGCGGTGGCCGCCGTGGTCTCCGCGCGCCGCGATTAGGGCGTGCAGGTCCCTGATACGGCCGCAGCGACGGTGCCGCCCGGATTGGCGAACAGGTACACGCTGGCGGATCGCGGTCCGATGGCGCCGGGCTCGAACGTCACGAACAACGTGCAGCTAGCCCCGGAGGCGAGCGACCCGGTGCAGTTGTTCGCCATCACCTGAAAATCGCCCGGGTGCGGCCCGACGACTATCGTGGTGATCGTGCCGCTCGCGATCGGACTGACGTTGGTCACCGTGAACTGGACGCCGAAGCTGTTGCTGCCGATCTGGACGGTTCCGAAATCATGCATGGCCGGTGTGATCGCGAACGGCGCCTGCACGTGGACGCCCATGCCGAGCAGGCTCGCGGTCACCGCGGCGCCAACGCCACCGGATGTGGTGACGTGCAGATCGGCGGATCGCGTGCCGGTCACTGACGGGCGAAACCCGACGCTGATCGTGCAGGTGCCGCCAGCCGCGATGCTCGCGCCGGCACACGTCGGCGTGGCGATCGTGAAGTCGCCCAGGTCCGCACCCTCGGTCGTCACGACGAGCGCATCGATCCCGACACTGCCGGCGTTGGTCAGCGTGAACGTCATCGCGCTCGTGCTGTTCACCGGCACCGCGCCGTAGTCGTACACGGAGAGCGAGAGCAGGAGGTCCGCGGTGGCCCCGGTGCCGGTCAGTTGCGAGGCCACCGCGCTGGTGCCATCCGATATCGCGAGCCGCGCGGTGGCTGCACCCGTGGTCTGTGGGGCGAACGTGACCCGCGCGCTGCAGGTCGTGCCGGCCGCGAGCGCACCAGTACAGGTGGTGTCGACGAGCGCAAACGCGGTCGCATCGGTGCCGATGACTGTCGCCTCGAGCGGGGGCGAGGTCGCAGTGCCGGTGTTCGCAACGGTGACGGTTACGGGATCGCTCACCATCGAGACCCGCACGGCTCCGAAGTCAAGGTTCGCCGGCGCGATGGCGAGCGTGGATTCTCCGGGTGCGGCATCTCCGGATGCGGCATCTCCGGGTGCGGCATCGCCGAGTGCGGCATCTCCGGATGCGGCATCGCGGAGCGGGGCATCCCCCTTCGGGGGCGCACTCGCATCGGCTGAACCGGGGGCCCGCTCGCCGCACGCGGCTCCGAACAGCGCCATCACCAGCACCGCCCCGCGGGCCAACCCAATCACGATACCACCTGCGTCGACGTGAGGTAACTGGCCGCAGCGGGTCGCCCACTGCTATAGCTCGGTGATGCGCGTCACCTCGGTTGCTGTCGCGATCGCCGCGATGCTCGGTAGTTCGACCTGGGTGGGCGCCGAGGATCGGGTGGCGCTCGCCGTCGAGGTCGGGCAAACCGTCTCGCGCGAGGTCGGGTTCGCGATGGGTCATCTCTGCGATGACAAGTCGATCGTGCGCGCCGAGATGAAGAACGGTACGCCCGAGAACAACCTGTTCGTGGTCACCGGCATCCAGCCCGGGACCACGTTGTGCCGCGTCGGCGTCGTGCTGAGTCGACCGACGATCCTGTTCGAGATCACCGTGATCGCTCGCAAGCGGCCGCGCTAGTCACTCGCCGAGGCCGATCAGCGTCACCGCGAGGTGCCCACCCGGCGTCGCGTCCACGCCGAGCGTCGCGGCCTTCGGTCCGGTCGATGAGGGACGGAACGAGACGTCGACGGTACACGTCGCGCCGGGCGTCAGGGTGCCGGTGGTGCACGTGCTGCCGACCACCTGAAACTCGTTCGCGGACGGACCCGTGATCGCGTGGGTGATCGGTCCGCTCGCGCTACCACCGGAGTTGGTGATCGTGATCGTCGACGGCGCGCTCGTGCTGCCGACCATGATGCTGCCGATGTCGACCACCGTCGACGAGGTGAGCTTGGCGGGGCCCTGACCCGCGAACACTTTGCTGAAGTGGGTGTTGGTCGCGGTGATCGTGGTGCCCTCGACCGTGCCACCGATCCGGTCGAACTCGTCGGCGCCGAGCTTGCTCCAGAACACCGAGGGATTGGTGACCGCCTGATCGAGTTCGAGGCGAACCTCGACCGGCTTCTGGAAGGTCAGGGCCTCGGGATCGAGCACGTAGACCGGCGTGGCAGGTACGTACTCGTCGGGTGGCGCGGTCTCGAGCGGGATGATCGAGATCGTCACGCTCCCGCTGAGCGCTCCGGCCGGGATCGCGAGCACGATGCCAGGCACGGACAGCTGCCCGCCGCTCGGCCCGACCGACCTGCTCACCGGCACCGGCGCAGGCCGGTTGGGTCCGTCATCTCCGCACGCCGCCGTCAACGTCAGTACGGCGATCCACCAGCTCGTCGAGCGCATGCCCGAACCCTAGCAGCTCAGGCCTGCTTCGGGCCCTTCTCGGATCGCTTGCGCTCGTTGTGGTCGAGGATCATCTTGCGCAGCCGGATCGAGGCGGGCGTGACCTCGACGAGCTCGTCATCGTTGATGAACTCGAGCGCGTACTCGAGGGTCAGCTGGCGCGGCGGCGCGAGGATCAGCTTCTCGTCTGCCGCCGTGGTGCGGATGTTGTTCAGCGCCTTGACCTTGTTCGGGTTGACGACGAGGTCGTTGTCCCGCTGGTGGATGCCGACGATCATGCCGCTGTAGTTCGAGATGCTCGCGCCGATGAACATCTGGCCGCGCTCCTGGAGCGAGAACAGACCGTACGCATTCGACACGCCGGTATCCGACGAGATCAGCACGCCGTTCTGACGGGTGCGGATGTCTGGACCCTGCGGGCCGTAGTCGGCGAACTGCGTGTAGAGCACGCCGGTGCCGCGGGTGTCGGTCTGGAACTGCGAGCGATAGCCGATGAGGCCACGCGACGGGATCCGGTACTCGAGCCGGACCCGGCCCTCGCCCGACGGCCGCATCGCCTGCATCTTGCCGAGCCGGCGGCCGAGCTCCTCGATGACGGCGCCCGAGAACTCCTCGCCGAGGTCGATGACCGCGTCCTCGAAGGGCTCGAGCGTCTCGCCGTTCTCGCCGACCTGGGTGATGACCTGGGGCTGCGACACGCACAGCTCGTAGCCCTCGCGGCGCATCGTCTCGATCAGCACCGAGAGGTGCAGCTCGCCGCGGCCGGAGACCTTGAAGAGCGCCGCGTCGCTGGTCTCCTCGACCCGGAGCGCCACGTTCGACTTGATCTCGCGGGCGAGGCGCTCGCGCAGGTTGCGCGAGGTGACGTACTTGCCTTCCTTGCCGGCAAACGGGCCGTCGTTGACCCGGAAGCTCATCGTGATCGTCGGCGCGTCGACCTTCAGCGGCGGCAGGACGATCGGGTTGGTGATCGAGGTCAGGGTCTCGCCGACGTTGAGCTCGGACATGCCGGTGATCGACACGATGTCGCCGGCGATCGCCTCGGCGAGCTCGAAGCGCTTGAGCCCCTGGAAGCCGACGACCTTCTGGATCCGGAACTCCTCGTTCTTGCCGGTGGCGCGGGCGCGCAAGATGCGGTCGCCGACCTTGCAGCGGCCCGAGCGCATCCGGCCGATCGCCATGTAGCCGAGGTAGTCGT
>JAYUVX010000059.1:0-7021 GCA_043753855.1 Myxococcales bacterium
GTCTGGCGAACCGCTGGCTACCTCCGGCTCGGATCCAGCACCCGTATCCCGAAGACCGCTTTCACGCCAGTCACCCAAGGTAGGAGCCGAGTGCGTTAGCAGCGCCCGCTCGGATCTGTGCGGGGGGCGACCCGAGTCGACGGACGAAGGGTCGTTCCTACTGCGACCGCGCGGAGAACGAGGGCGTTCGGTATCGCGGGCCACGATGCGCGGCCGCGCGCCACAAGGCACTGCTCGTGCTGAATCCTCAGATCGTCGAGACCTTCTTGCCCGCCTTCACCCAGCCCGAGATCCCAGCGGGCAGCACCTTTACATTTTGGTACCCAGCGGTGATCGCCTTCTCCGCGGCGTGGTGCGAGGCATCGCAGCTCGTGTTGGCGCAGTAGAACACCAGCGGCTTCGCCTTGTCGGCCGGCAATTCGCTCGGCTTGAAGTCCTCGGAGTCCGAGAGCAGCACGGCGCCGGGGATCACGCCCATCTTCGCGCGGGTCTGCTGGCCGTTGGCGTCCACCGGCTGAGCCGCGGCCTTCGCCAGCTGCGCGTCGAGCTCGTCGACCGTCACGGTGGCCACGTTGGATGCGGTCTCGGCACCCTCGTCCTTGCTCGACTTCGAGCAACCGGTGGCCGCGAGCATCGCGAGAGCAGAGACCAACAGCATGGTACGCATGGACCTGACCCTACCCGCGCGCGCGCCCGCCGGCAATGCGACACTCGGCCGGTGTCTCGGGCTGTCGCCGCGGCGTACCTCGCATGCGCGCTGATCTGGGGGACCACGTGGTACGCGATCCGCGTCTGCATCGGTCCCGGCGGGTTCGGCACGCTCGACGCCCTGGCCCTGCGGTTCGCGATCGCGGTCGTCATCCTCATCCCGATCGCGTTGCGCGCGCGACCGTGGCCCCGCGGGGCGCAGTGGGGGTGGCTGGTCATCGCCGGCGTGCTCGATGCGGGCGGCTATCTCCTCGTCTACCTCGGCGAGGAGCGGGTCCCCGGTGCCGTGGCCGCGGTGCTCTTTTGCACGCAGCCGCTGATCCTGGCGGGGCTGCTCACGATCACGGGCATGGAGAAGCTGATGCCGAGGCACGTGATCGGTGCCGTGGTCTCGCTCGGCGGCGTCGCGGTGCTGTTCCTCGAACGCTTCGATGTCTCGGCGCACCAGGCGGTCGGTGTCGGCATGGTGCTGCTGTCGGTGGTGGTCAGCACGACCTACTCGATGATCATGAAGCGGCACACGGCCAACGTGCACGCTGCGGTCACCACGACGGTGTTCCTGGTCGTCACCGCGGTCGTGCTCGGTGCGGTCGCGCTGATCCACGGCGGCGGGCCGGCGCTGGAGTGGCCGCCCCCGCTGCTGCCCACGATCGCCTGGGCCCACGCGACCCTAGTGTACGCGGGAGTCCCGGCGGTTTGCGAGCCGGCGCTGCGCCACGAGCTTCCTGCCGGCGGGGATGGCGACGACGGTGGTGGACGACGCCGCTTCACGTAGGTAGCGTCGTTGGCGCATGCCCGAACGCCGTGACCCGCCGTGGATCTTCCGCACCTACGCGGGCCATTCGAGTGCACGCGCCTCCAATGAGCTGTTCCGCGCGAACCTCGCCGCGGGCCAGACCGGACTCTCGATCGCGTTCGATCTACCGACCCAGTGCGGCTACGACCCGGATCATCCGCTCGCCCGGCCCGAGGTCGGAAAGGTGGGCGTTCCGATCGCGTCGCTCGATGACATGCACGCGCTGTTCGCGCAGATCCCGATCGAGCAGATGAACACCTCGATGACGATCAACGGCACCGCGATCTGGCTGCTCGCGCTGTACGTGGCGCTGGCGCGCGAGCGGGGGGTGCCGGAGGCCGGTCTGCGCGGCACGGTGCAGAACGACATCATCAAGGAGTACCTCGCGCGCGGCACGTACATCTTCCCGCCCGAGCCGTCTCTCGATCTGATCGCGGAGACCTACGAGTACTGCGTCGCGAACATGCCGCAGTGGAATCCGTCGAACATCTGCAGCTATCACCTGCAGGAGGCCGGTGCGACGCCGGTGCAGGAGCTCGCGTTCGCGCTCGCAGATGCGATCGGGATCCTCGATCGCGTGAAGGCGCGCGGGCGGATCGATGCCGCGGCGTTCGCGCAGTGCGTGGGCCGGGTGTCGTTCTTCGTCAACGCGGGCATGCGGTTTGTCGAGGAGCTGTGCAAGATGCGGGCGTTCGGCGAGCTGTGGGACTCGCTGTGCCGCGAGCGCTATGGCGTCACCGATCCCAAGCTGCGCCAGTTCCGTTACGGCGTGCAGGTCAACTCCCTCGGGCTCACCGAGCAGCAGCCTGAGAACAATGCGTGGCGGATCCTGATCGAGGCACTCGGCGTGACGCTCTCGAAGGATGCGCGCTGTCGTGCGCTGCAGCTGCCCACCTGGAACGAGGCGCTGTCGCTGCCGCGGCCGTGGGACCAGCAGTGGTCGCTGCGGCTGCAGCAGATCCTCGCGTACGAGACCGATCTGCTCGAGTACGGCGATCTGTTCGCCGGGAGCCCCGTGATCGCCGCGAAGGTCGAGTCGCTGTGCGTCGCGGCGCGCGCCGAGCTCGCGCAGATCGCACAGGTCGGCGGGATCGAGGGCGCGATCGAGAGCGGCTACTGCAAGCAAGAGCTCGTGCGTTCGATGGCCGCCCGGATGGGGCGGATCGAGCGCGGCGAGCAGGTGGTGGTCGGCGTCAACAAGTGGACCGAGGCGCTGCGATCGCCGCTGGTCGGTGGCGATGACGGCGGCGTGTTCCGCGCGGACCCCGCGGCTGCCGACGAGGCTCGGGCCTCGCTCGAGCGGACGCGGGCCACGCGAGACTCCGCGAAGGTGAAGGCAGCGCTCGCCACGCTGGAGGCCGAGGCGCGTGCGGGCCGGCCGATCATGGAGGCCTCGATCGCGTGCGCGCTCGCGCGCGTGACCACCGGCGAGTGGGCAGCAGCGCTGCGCAGCGTGTGGGGCGAGTATCGCGCGGCCACCGGGATCGCGGGAGCGTCGATCGCCGGCGGCGTCGAGGGCTGGGACCAGCTGCGCGCGCGGGTGGCCGCGCTGCCGCGACGGCCGAAGCTGCTCGTCGGCAAGCCAGGTCTCGATGGTCACTCCAATGGTGCCGAGGTGATCGCGGTCGCCGCCCGCGATGCGGGGTTCGAGGTGATCTATGCAGGGATCCGGCTCGAGCCCGCCGCGATCGCAGCGATGGCGGTCCAGGAGGATGTCGACGTGATCGGGCTGTCGGTGCTGTCGGGATCGCACCTCGAGCTGACCGCTGCGGTGCTCGCCGAGCTAGCAGGGCGCAACGCGAAGGAGATCCCGGTGGTCGTCGGTGGCACGGTGCCGAAGTCGGATCACGCGGAGCTGGAGCGGCTCGGCGTGCGTCGGGTGTTCACGCCCGCCGATTATCGCCTGGTCGACATCGTCGGCGCGCTCGTCGATCTCTGTAGCTAACGCTGCGCCGCGAGCAGCTTGGCGGCGTAGCGGAGCAAGGTCTCCGCATCGACGCCGCCGAACACGCCGAGGTCGAACCGGATCTCCACGATCGGGCCGTTCTGGATCACCTTCATGCGCTTGAACGAATCGGCGAGCTCGGGCGCATCGAACGGGAGCTGGAGCTCCCCCTGCTTGATCCGTCGCGCGGCGATCGCGGCATCGTCGGGCGTGGCGTAGGTGATCACCGCGCGGCCCGAGAAGAACATCGTCGGCGCGGTCTCGAGCCGCTCGAATACGAGCTCGTAGCGAACGGTGGGAACGCCGAACAGGTCCCCGAGCAGCGCGTCCATCGACCCGTACCAGATCGGCGCCGATGCATCCGCCGACAACGACAGCTCGCGCCACCGCGCCTGGACCTCGGGGGCAGCGGGCTGGGTGCCGTTGACGAGGTCGCGCGCGCCGATCACGACGTAGGGGCCGCGCCACGCCGCGTAGGTGGTCGCGCCATCGGGGCCGGAGATCGCGAGCAGGTCGCCCTGGGGCTCCAGCGTCACGGGGGTCTGCTGGATCGCGACCGGAAGGCAGCTGACCACCGTGGTCCGCGGGAGGTTGCCTTCGAGGATCCAGTACGCGGTGGTGCCACCGCCAGCCTTCGGCGCCTGCAGCTGGTAGGTGGCGACCAGTGCCTTCTCGAGGTCGGTCCAGCAGGTCGGCGGCGGGCTGGCGAGCAGCGGGCGGAGGTAGCGCAGGGGCAGAAACAGATCCGGCCGCATCCGCGTGACCCCGACGACGTTGGCGGCGACCAGGGTCTCGACGGCGAGCGGTTCCTCGTGGCGAGGCGACGCCGTCTCGGCGCCCCCCCGCGACCCGTCGTGGCCGCCGGAGCAGGCCGCGAGGGCCAGCAGGAGGGCGACTTCGCGCATCTGCCGTCTGTACCAGGTCCGGCGGTCCAACTCCTCTGAAATCAAGGTGAACGCGCTGCTTGTCGACGGAGACCCTTCCGCTTAGATTCGCGCCCCTCCATGGGGATTGCCGACTTCTTCCGCCCCAAGTATCGCCACAGTGATGTTCGCGTTCGCACCGAAGCTGTTCGGGCGTTGACCGCGGATGACGCTGCGATCCTTGTTCAGATCGCTCGTACCGACCGTGACATCGGCGTTCGCCGCATCGCGATCGAGAAGATCGACACACCCGATGTCCTCGCCGATCTGGGCGCCGAGGAGAACGAACGTAGCCTCCGCGAGCGGATCACCGAGCGCGCGGCCGAGCTGTGGGTCTCCAAGGCGTGCAGCAAGAACGCGGACGAGGCGAACAATGCGCTTGCCGGCATCATCAAGCTGGGCGATCAGCACGCGCTGGTCGAGGTCGTGAGCCGGGCCGCGAACGCCGTGATCCGCAAGCGCGCGTTCGGCGAGCTGCGGGATCCCCGCGCCCTGGCGGAGCTCGCGAAGAGCGATGCCGCGCAGGATCTGCGCACGGCTGCGGTGGCGCGGATCGACGACGGCGATGTGCTGCGTGCGCTGGCGATCGATACCACCGCCAAGGAGGTCGGGCTGGCCGCGGTCGAGAAGATCGACGATGTCGATCGGCTCGAGCACGTCGCCACCAAGGCGAAGAACAAGGCAGTCCGCCAGAAAGCGCGCAAGATCGTCGGCGAGATCGCGGCGGCCGAGAAGGCGAAGACCAAGTCGTCGGTACCCGATGACATCAAGCGTCGACGTGCCGAGAAGGCGCAGCTGCTGCGCGAGATCGAGGCGATCGCCGACACCTTCGACTTCGCGAAGCACGAGGAGATGGTCGCGAAGGCCGAGGTCACCTGGGCCAAGCTCGGTGACGATGACGGCGACGATCGGTTCACCAAGACCGTCGAGCGGTTCTGGAAGCGCAAAGAGATTCACGAGAGCCAGGCGCGCGGTTCCGACGAGCTGCGGGCAACGCAGGCCGAGGCGCAGCGCGATCGCGAGCGTGCGGCGGCCGAGCGCGAGACGAAGAAGGCGGCCGAGCTGGCTGCGGCGTCGGCGCCGGAGCCCGAGGAGGTCAAGACGGCGCGCGAGGCCCGTGAGGCGGAGGCCGCGGCGAAGCGCGCGGAGCGCGATGCGCTCAAGGCCGAGGAAGATGCTCGGCGGGCGGCGCAGGTCGCCGAGCGCGAGGCGCGGGCCCGCGAGGAGGCGGAGCGCAGTGCACAGATCGCGACCAGCCTCGAGGCGATGTGCGCGGAGATGGAGGCGCTCGCCGCTGCCGATCTGAAGGACGTGCGACCCGTCGACAAGCTGCTCGCGCAGGCCGGCAAGGGGTTCGATGCGATCGGCAAGGTCGCTGCCGCGCAGCGGGACACGCTGGCCGAGCGCTACCGGGCGGCGCGCAACAAGCTCGTGATCAAGGTCAGCGAGCTGCGCGAGGCCGAGGACTGGCAGCGGTGGACCAATGTCCCGAAGGCCGAGGCGCTGATCGAGACCGCGAAGCAGATGGCCGAGGCTCCGGCAGCGCCGGATCTCGGGAACCGGCTGCGCCAGCTCCAGGCGCTGTGGAAGGAAGAGGTCGGCGCCCTGCCACAAAAGCGCGGCAAGGAGCTCTGGGACACGTTCAAGGCCGCGTGCGACCTGGTCTACGACAAGGTCAAGGGCGTCCGCGCCGAGGAGGACGTCAAGTTCGCCGAGGTGACCAAGGCGAAGGAAGCACTGATCGCCGAGGCCGAGAGCGTCGCCGACTCGACCGACTTCGCCGCGACCGCCGAGAAGCTCAAGGCCCTGCAAGCGAAGTGGAAGGAGTCGGGGCACCTGCCGCGCAAGCAGGGCGACGACCTGTGGAAGAAGTTCCGCGCCGCGTGCGACAAGTTCTTCGAGCGCCGCAAGCCGATGCTCGAGGCGCGCGGCAACGAGGAGGCCGCGAACCTCGCGAGCAAGCACGCGCTGATCGCGCAGGCGCAGAAGGTGGCGAACGCCGCCGGTGAGGGCACCTGGGGCAAGGCGATCGGCGAGATCAAGGATCTGCAGGCGCAGTGGAAGGAGATCGGGTACGTCCCGCGCCGCGACGCCGATACCGTGTGGAAAGCCTTCCGCGCGGCGTGCGATTCGCTGTTCAGCAAGCGCGATCAGGCGCGCGACTCCGAGGCCAATGCGCACCGCGCGGCGGTCGAGGCGATCAAGGCGGAGATCGATGCGGTGGTCGCCGGTGGCGACGATGTGGTCGCGCGTGCGATCGCCGTGCGTGCGAAGGCGCGCGAGGCGGGCGTGCTCGGGGCCGAGTCTGTGGCGATGGTGAAGCACCTGATCGCCACGCAGCCCGAGGCGATCAAAAACACCGAGCTCGATCCGATGCAGCTCCGCACCAAGCGCGAGAAGCTGATCGGGAGGGCCGAGGAGCTGCTGCCGAAGCAGGCGCCCGCAGCAGCCGCGACCGGCGATGTGGCCGCCCAGCTGAAGGCCGCGATGCGCAAGAACGCGTTCGGCGATCTGCGGTTCTCCGGACGCGATCCGGTGGAGGTCGTCGATGAGCTGCGTGCGAGCTGGACCGAGATCGGTCCGATCCTCGAGGACGAGGATCGCGCACAGGTCGAGCGGTTCGAGCAGACGGTGGCGAACGTCCTCGAG
>JAYUVX010000060.1:0-57025 GCA_043753855.1 Myxococcales bacterium
TGCGAGTCGTCGATCCGATCGAGCAGCTGGCGAATCACTCGCTCGCTCGCAGCGATCACCCCCGTGCCGTCGCCGGAGTGCACGCCCTCGGTGAGCAGCGAGACCTCGAGGTTCCCGATCACGAGGCCGCGCAGCGAGGTCGTTGACCATAGCTGATCGTAGTTCGCGCAGCCAGAATCGAGACAGACCACGAGCGACAGGTCGCCGATTCGCGGTGCGAGGTGATCGATGTAAGCGGGGAGGTCGTAGCTGCCGGACTCCTCGCACGCTTCGATCAGCACCACGCAGCGCGCGTGCGGGACGTTGTCCTTGCGGAGCGCGTTGATCGCGGTCAGCGATGCGAAGATCGCGTAGCCGTCATCGGCACCGCCGCGGCCGTAGAGCTTGTCGCCGTCGATCACCGGCACCCACGGGCCGAGGCCGTCGCGCCAGCCGGTCATCTCGGGCTGCTTGTCGAGGTGCCCGTAGAGCATGACGGTGTCGCCGGCCTTGCCGCCCGTACCCGGGATGTCGATGAAGATCACCGGGGTGCGGGGCTTGTCGCCATCCTTCAGGCGCACCACCTCGAGCTTCGCTCCGTCGGGGAGCTGCTGCTGCGCCCAGCCGGCGAGCAGGTCGACCGCGCGATCCATGTGGCCGGTCTTTACCCACTCGGGTTCGAACATCGGCGACTTGTTCGGGATCTTGATGTAATCGACAAGCGTCGGGACGATCGACGACGTGAACTTCTCGGTGACCCAGGCGGTGGTGCTGTCTGCGACGGGCATGCGCGGACTCTACACCGGCGAGCTGGGAGCTCCCGGGGCGTGAGCACGCGTCCGAAGGTCGCGCCCGTGGACCGCCCCGAACCCGATGCGCGTCCATCTCTGAGCGGATCCGCCCGATCTCTCCGAATCCTGCCCGAAATCGCGGGCTGCAACAGGCGCTTAGGGGGACTACACAGAGGCTCTGGGTCTCGTATCATTGGAGCCATGGTGATCCGTCTGGCCGAACAGGACAAACCCCCGGAGCCGCCCAGGCGGCAAGGGGAAGGCGAGCGGCAAACCGGGCTGGTGCTCGACGAACGTACGCGCACCAAGAAGCCCCCGATGTACAAGGTGCTGCTGCACAACGACGATTACACGACGCGCGAGTTCGTGGTCTGGGTCCTCCAGACCGTGTTCCACAAGAACGAGACCGACGCGCTCGCGATCATGAGCCACGTCCACAACAACGGGGTCGGGATCGCCGGCGTGTATACGTTCGAGGTCGCGGAGACCAAGGTCACCAAGACGATGCACCTGGCCAAGGCCCAGCAGTTCCCGCTCCAGCTTTCGATCGAGCCCACGGATTAGAGAGGTAACGCCATGCTGTCGCCCGAGCTCCAAGCCACCCTGCAGCGCGCCGTCGAGGACGTCCGCGGCCGCCGTCACGAGTACCTCACCCTCGAGCACCTGCTGCTGGCGATCCTCGATGACCCGAGCGGCGCCGACATCGTCGTCAAGTGCGGCGGCGATGTCGACAAGCTACGCGGTGACCTCGAGCGGTTCCTCGACGAGCAGGTCGATGCCCTTCCCGAGGGCGAGGACTCTGGTCCCGACCAGACGCTCGCGTTCCAGCGGGTGCTGCAGCGCGCCGCGATGCACGTGCAAGCCGCTGGCCGCCAGCAGATGACCACCGGCAACGTGATCGCCTCGATGTTCCGCGAGCGGGACTCCCACGCCGTTTACTTGCTCGAGAAGCAGGGCGTGTCGCGGTTCGACGTCATCAACTACATCTCCCACGGCGTGTCGAAGGTCTCGACCGGCGGCGGGCCCGTGGTGCCGCGTGCGCGGGGCGTCGAGGACGATGGTCAGGAGGACAGCAAGGTCGCGAATCCGCTCGAGGCGTTCTGTGTCGATCTCACGCAGCGCGCTCGCGAGGGCAAGATCGATCCGATGATCGGCCGCGTCGACGAGCTCGAGCGGATGATCCAGGTGCTGTCGCGCCGCCGGAAGAACAACCCGCTGCTGGTCGGCGAGCCGGGCGTGGGCAAGACCGCGCTGGCCGAGGGTCTCGCGCTGCGGATCGTCGACAAGAAGGTCCCCGAGTCGCTGGCCGATGCCACGCTCTACTCGCTCGACATGACCGCGGTGCTCGCGGGCACCCGCTATCGCGGCGACTTCGAGGAGCGGCTGAAGGCCGTGATGAAGGTGCTGATCGCGAACCCGAAGTCGATCCTGTTCATCGACGAGATCCACAACATCATCGGCGCGGGCGCGACCAGCGGCGGCACGATGGATGCTGCGAACATCCTGAAGCCACCCTTGTCGAACGGCGAGCTGCGCTGCATCGGCTCGACCACGTTCAAGGACTACCGCCAAGCGTTCGAGAAGGATCGTGCGCTGGCGCGCCGGTTCCAGCGGATCGATATCGGCGAGCCCACGGTCCCCGAGGCGATCGAGATCCTGAAGGGGCTCAAGAGCCGCTACGAGGATCACCACAATGTGAAGTACACCGATCAGGCGATCGAGTCCGCGGTCGAGCTGTCGGCGCGCCACATCTCCGGTGCGCAGCTGCCCGACAAGGCGATTGACGTGATCGACGAGGCCGGCGCGAAGGTCCGGCTGATGCTGCCGGAGAACCGGCCCGACATGATCCGCCCGAGCCTGATCGAGGAGGTCGTCGCGAAGATCGCGCGGATCCCGACGCGCAGCGTGTCCACCGAGGACAAGAAGAAGCTGTCGGATCTCGAGGGCGAGCTGAAGGCGAAGATCTACGGCCAGGATGCGGCGATCGAGCAGCTCGCGACGGTGATCAAGCTGTCGCGAGCGGGCCTCGGCAGCCCCGACAAGCCGACCGGGAGCTTCCTGTTCGCGGGACCCACCGGTGTCGGCAAGACCGAGCTCGCCAAGCAGCTCGCCGCCGTGATGGGCGTCGAGTTCATCCGGTTGGACATGTCGGAGTACATGGAGAAGCACACCGTGTCGCGGCTGATCGGCGCCCCGCCCGGCTACGTCGGCTTCGATCAGGGTGGACAGCTCACCGATGCGATCAACAAGCATCCGTACTGCGTGGTCCTGCTCGACGAGATCGAGAAGGCGCACCCCGACATCTACAACATCCTGCTTCAGGTCATGGATCACGCCACCCTGACCGACAACAACGGCCGCAAGAGCGACTTCCGGAACGTCGTCCTGATCATGTCGTCCAACGCGGGTAGCCGCGAGATGGCGCTGGGAAAGATCGGCTTCGGTGACTCGATCGCGGATTCGAAGGACGGCAAGAAGGCGCTCGAGCGGGTGTTCACACCCGAGTTCAGGAACCGGCTGGACGCTACCGTGTTCTTCGGCGCACTGCCGGCCGAGGTCATCAAGAAGGTCGCGCGCAAGTTCCTCGACGAGCTCGATGGTCAGCTCGGCGAGAAGCATGTCGAGCTCGAGGTCAGCCCCGCCGCGATCGATTGGTTCGTCGAACATGGCTACGACAAGGCGATGGGCGCCCGGCCGATGGCGCGGCTGGTTCAGTCCACGCTGAAGGCGCCGCTCGCCAACGAGATCCTGTTCGGCAAGTTGACCGCCGGCGGCATCGCGTTCGTCGACGCGGTGGATGGCAAGATCGTGATCAAGTGCGAGCCGGCCCCGGCGCCCGACGACAAGATCCTCGAAAGCGTGAACAACTAGATCGCGGATCAGCGCTTCGTGGGCCGCGGCTTCTTCTTGGCCGTGGCCTGTTTCCTGGGAGCGACCTTCGGCTTTGCGGCGGCGCGCGGCGTGGACATGCTCTTGGTCGCCGCGCGGGCCGCGGCGTACCAGTCCTTGATTCGATCGTCCCGCGTCTTGCGGCCGGTCAGCCCGTAGCCGAGGTGCGCGAGCACGAGATCCGAGTGATCGGCGCCGCTGACCGCCATCCTGGCCAGCGCACCGACGGCGCCCACCGCCCAGAAGTAGTCGCGCTCGTGGCTGGTTCTCCAGCCGCGCTGCTTCTCCGACAGGACCTGGACCTTCTTCTCGATCGCAGCCAGCTCGGCCTTGAGGCCTTTCTCGCCGCGCGCCGATCGCGCGATCAGATCGAGTGCCTTGCGGACGGCCGGCTCGACCTTCATCGATGCGGTTAGCGTGTCGATGACGTGCGTCGCCGTGATCGCGAGAGCGGCGATGGTGCGCGGACTGGTACGGGCCACGCACACACGATACATCGCCAGCGGTCAGCGCTCGCTGTCCAGGTGCGCCATCTGCGCGGCGGCGTAGCGAGTACCGGCCACCGAGTCCGCGGGGATCGCGGCCTCGATCGATGCGACCTCCGACGGCGTCAGGGTGATCGCCACGGCGCCGAGTGACTCCTCGAGCTGCTTGCGCGTGCGCGCGCCGACCACCGGCACGATCGAGGGGGACTTGGCACGAACCCAGGCGATCGCGAGCTGCGCCGGGGTGACGTTGCGCGCGGCCGCGAGGGTAGCGAGTGCGTCGACGAGGCGCTGGTTGGCCTCCCGGTTGGCGCCGGAGAATCGCGGGAGGTGCGCACGGAAGTCGTTGGCGGCCGGCTTGGAGCTGGTCAACAGGCCGCGCGACAGCACGCCGTAGGCGGTCACCGCGATGCCGAGCTCGGTGAGGACCGGGAAGATCTGGGCCTCCGGGCCGCGGCTCATCACGGAGTACTCGATCTGCAGATCGACGATCGGGTGGACCGCCGTTGCGCGCCGGAGCGTGTCGGGGCCGACCTCCGAGAGCCCGATGTGGCGCACGTAGCCGGCCTTCACGAGGTCCGCGATCGCCCCGATGGTGTCCTCGATCGGCACCGCAGGATCGACGCGGGCCGGCCGATAGATGTCGATGTACTCGACCCCGAGCCGGGTCAGCGAGTGGGCGAGGGAATTCTTCACCGCGACCGGGCGCGCGTCGTAACCGCCGAAGCTGCCATCGGGTCCCCGCAGCGCGCCGAACTTCACCGAGAGCAGCGCCTGATCGCGCCGGCCCTTGAGCGCGCGACCGATCAGCAGCTCGTTATGGCCCGTGCCGTAGAAGTCGCCGGTGTCGAGGACGTTGATACCGCGCTCGAGGGCGGCATGGATGGTCGCGATGCTTTCGGCCTCGTCGGCATCGCCGTACATCTTCGACATGCCCATGCAGCCGAGCGCGAGCGGGGAGACCGAGGGGCCGGTGCGGCCGAGCTGGATGCGATTCGTCATGCCCCCACCATGGATCCGTGCATCCAATCACACCAACGAATACGCTGTATGCGTCACATGAACAGCAGTTATGGGAGAGACCTCGACCTCAACTTGCTCCGCGTGTTCGCCGTCGTCGCGGAGGCCGGCAGCGTCACCCTGGCGGCGAGCCGGCTCTATCTGACCCAGCCGGCCGTGAGCGCGGCGCTCCGGCGGCTGACCACCACCATCGGTGCACCGCTGTTCGCGCGTCGTGGCCGCGGGCTCGTGCTCACCAGCCGGGGCGAGCGTCTGCGGGCCACGCTCGCGCCGCACCTGCAGGCGATCGTCGACGCCGCGCTCGCGGCGCCGCAGTGGAACCCGACGACCAGCGAGCGCACGGTGCGGCTCGCTCTCGCCGATGCCGCCGAGGTCTGGCTGCTGCCTGCGCTGCTGCGCATCCTCGCGCGCGAGGCACCGCGGATGAACGTGATCGCGTTGCCCGTCCAGTTCCGCACGGTGGCCGCAGCGCTGGCCAGCGGCGTGGATGCCGCGGTGACCGTGGCCGATGCGCTTCCGAGCAACGTGCGCCGTCGCGAGCTGTTCTGGGGTGGCTTCGTGTGCCTGTTCGATCCTCGCCACACCCGGCTGCGCAAGCTGACCACGGATGCCTACTTCGCGCGCGAGCACGTGATCGTCAGCTACAACGGCGATCTCCGCGGGATCATCGAGGACGTGCTGCAGCGGCCGCGCAGGATCCGCTGCTCGGTGTCGACGTTCGCGAACCTCGGCGCGCTGATCGATGGAACCGATCTACTGGCCACCGTGCCGACGATCGTGGCCCACCAGATCCGTGCCGGGCGTCCCCACCTGGCCACCCGCGCGCTGCCGTTCGCGCTGAACGGTGGGCCGACCGAGCTGCTGTGGACCTCCGCGACCGACGACGACGAACCGTGCGCGTTCATCCGCGCGAAGATCATCGCGATCGCGGCGACCGCGACGCGCTGATCAGTTCAGCGGAAGATCCGCGAACACGTAGCCCGAGCGCCCTTCGATCGAAGGAGCGCCGAGCTGGAGGCCGGCGAGCGAGGGCAGGCTCAGGCTAGCGAGCGCCGCATCTGCCTGGCCGCGGACCAGACCCCACGCGCCACCGACGATGCCCTCGAACTGCGCGGACGTCATCGGCCGATCGATGACAGTGGACGACGAGATGACCTGCGCGAACAGCTGCGGCTGACCGATGGTCAGCGTGATCGCGCCATTCTGGGTCGGCGCCGCGGCGAGCGTGGTCTTCACCGACAGCGCGATGTTCTGGATCTCGGCGCCACCGGCATCCTTGACGCTGATCATCAGATCTCCGATCGCGAGCGCTAGCTCGGCGCCTTCGCCGGTGACGGTGGGCGGCAGCGCGAGCGAGATGGCGAGCGATGCTGCATCGTCATCGAGCAGGGCGGCGAGCACGGCGAGCTGGCCCTTGAGGTCGACGGTTTGATCGATCGCGCCGGCGGCCCACAGCCCGGAGAACAGCTGGTTCACGAGGTCATCGGCGATCGCCACGCCCACGCCCGTGGACCGCATCAGCGAGGCCGACATCGGTGCCCCAGACGCCATGTACATGCCGCCTTCGCCGCCGGTCACAAAGACCTTGGTATCGACCGCGAAGTAGAGCCCGTCGGTCGACAGGTTCACCTGGGCGGGAGCCACGCTGATCTTGGTGGCATGACCGAACAGGTTCGCCGCGAACGGCTTGCTCGTCAGGCCGGCAAGCGCGGTGTTCGCCATCGGCGGAACCCGGTCGCGCACGGCCTTGGTCAGCGCGTTCTCGGCGGCCTTGCGGACCTCGCCCGTCAGCAGGCTCTCGATCGCACCCGGCACGCCGCCGATGTCGATCTGAAAGCCATCGAGCGTGACGGCCGGGTTGCTGAGCGAGGTGGTCAGCGTGCCCGCGGTGACCGCGAGGCCGAGGTCGCCGTCGATGTGCGCCCGCGAAGACTTCACAGTGATGTTCGTGCTGCCGCCGATGCAGGCGACCTTGAAGTTCGCGTGCAGCTTGACGACGACGTTGTCGAGCGTGACCTCGGTGTCGAGAGCGTTCGCCTTCGGGACCAGCGCCACGCCCGCATCGGTGATCGTGAGGCTGGTGATATCGATCTTCGCCCCCAGACAGCCGCTGTTGTCATACACTGGGTTCATCGACTGCACCGCAGCGGTGAAGTTGGTGCTCTTGATCGTGGTCGCCATCGTGGCGCCGAGCTTGGCGAACGCCTGGGCGCCGATCTTCGCGCCGACCGGAGACGCGTGGGTGCCATTGCTGGTCGCGAGGTTACCGGCGAGCACCGCGCGGACGTCGCGCACGTCGTTGGCTCCGCCGTCGGTCGCGTGGGTCTCGAGCACGGTGATACCGGCGCCGACCGTCACCGTCGCGGTGAACGTGCCGTCCTTCGCGGGCGTCACCTGCGTGCCGTTGATGACGACCTTGACCTTGCTGGCGTCGTGGTCGTCGGTGACCACGCCGGACACCTCCACGGTGTCCCCCTGGAGCGTCGTACCGCGCTGCGGCGAGGTGATCTCGAGGGTGGGCGGGGCATCCACCCCACCATCGGCGGCACAGCCGACAAAACCGCCCAGCAACGCAGTCATCGCGATGGCCCTCATCATGGCCGCGAGATGTGCAGCCGCTGTGCCTCTGTCCGACACCACCGGACATCGCGCAGACCCGTGATTCGACTGGAGCTCAGGGTGTTATCCGCCGTGGGCAACGTAGCCGGCGCCCCCAGGTCGGGTGGCCCCACCCGGCGAGCGGGTACGATGCTCCGCGATGGTCGATGATCGCGACGCCACGGACGAGACAGTCAGACAGCCACCAACCCTGAAGGGTGTGGGCGGGGCGGAGGATGTCGGGGTCGCGGCCACGATCGCGCATACCCCGGCGCCGCTCGATCCCACGGGACCGACGATCGGCGTTGCAGTGAACCAGACCACGCGCCCACTCGGCCGCCGCGCCGTCACCACCGGTGCGCCGCCGAGCATGCAGGGCGAGCGCTACACGCTGGGATCGCTGATCGGGCAGGGCGGCATGGGCGAGGTGGTGCTCGCGTTCGACGAGCAGATCGGCCGCGAGGTCGCGGTGAAGCGGATCCGCGCCGAGGAGCCCTCCGCCGACGAGCTGTCCCGGTTCATGCGCGAGGCGCGCGTGCAGGGCCGGCTCCAGCACCCGGCGGTGGTGCCGGTGCACGATCTGTTGTTCGATCGCGGCGGCAAGCCGTACTTCGTGATGAAGCGATTGCAGGGCACGACGATGTCGGCGCTGCTCGATCAGCTGCGCAGCGGCACCGAGGACGAGGTCACCGTGCGCCGCCGGCTGCTCCGCGCGTTCGCCGATGTCTGTCTCGCGATCGAGTTCGCGCACAGCGAGGGCATCATCCATCGCGATCTCAAGCCCGCGAACATCATGCTCGGTGATTTTGGCGAGGTCTACGTGCTCGACTGGGGCGTCGCCCGCGCCGTCGCCGATCCACAGGACGAGGGCGGGGCGGTGCCGTCGGGCAGGCACGATCTCTCGCTCCATAGTGGCGAGACTCGCGCCGGTACCGTGCTCGGCACGCCGGCCTACATGGCACCCGAGCAGCTCGCGGGCGATCGCGCGGGGCCGGCCGCCGATATCTATGCGCTGGGCTGCATCCTCCACGAGATCGCATCGTCGACGCCACTGCACGCCAACCATCGCAGCCTGACCGCGATCCTGAAGCCGGTCGATGCGCGGCCCTCGGCCAAGCGTCCCGACTCGCCGCCGGAGCTCGATCCGATCTGCGAGCGTGCGACCCAGCTCGATCCGGCGAACCGGTTCGGCTCGGCGCGCGCGCTCGGTGATGTGGTCCAGGCGTTCCTCGACGGAGATCGCGACCTCGCCGTGCGCCGCGAGCTCGCGCGTCACCACATCGCCGCCGCGAAGTCCGCGCTCGCCCGCACCACTGACGAGGACAGCCGGCGCGAAGCGATGCGCGCCGCCGGCCGCGCCCTCGCGCTCGATCCCACTGCGTCGGAGGCCGCCGATCTGGTGACGAGGCTGATGCTCGAGCCTCCGAAGACCACGCCGGTCGAGGTCGATCAACAAGTCGCGCGGCTCGATACCGAGAGCGCGCAGACCCAGGGCCGGCTCGCCGCCTACTCGATGATCGGCTACCTGGCATTCGTGCCGCTGCTGCTGTGGACCGGCGTGCGCAGCATGTCGTTCGTCGTGGCGTTCGCCGCGCTCGCGATCGCCAGCGGTGCACAGGTCTGGATGCTCACCCGCCGCGACAAGATCACCACCCGCGGCATCTACCTCAACGCGCTGATCAACGCGGTGCTGATCGCGATCGTGTGCCGGATGGTGGGCCCGTTCATCATCGCGCCGACGCTGGTCACCACCACGCTGATGGCGTACGCCGCGCATCCGTCGTTCGGGAGCATCCGGATCATCTCGGCGATCCTTGCCGGTTCGGTCGCCGTGCCGTGGGCGCTCGAGGCCGCCGGCGTGCTCGAATCGACCTACCGGTTCGTCGGCGGCGAGCTGATCCTGTCATCCCCGGTGGTGTCGTTCAGTGCGGTGCCGGTGCAGATCGCGTTCGCGGCGCTGCTCGTTGCGCTGGTCACCGTGGTCGCGCTGCTCACCCGGGTGCTCGCGGTGCGCCAGCGCGATGCGACGCGAAAGGTCGAGCTCCAGGCCTGGCACCTACGCCAGATCCTTCCGACCGCCGCGGCGCGCTGACGCGATCGGCTCGTGATAGGGTTTGCGCACCATGGCACCCCCTCCCAAGAAGCAGATGCGCTGGGGCCGCGTGATCGGTGCGTTGATCATCCTCGGCGGAATCATCGCCGGTGTGATCATGCTCGTGACGAAGTAGCGGCCGCGCTCAGTCAGGCGGAAGCGGATCGTCCTTGTCCCGGAATAGCCGCATCCGCACCCGCTCGTGCTGGCGCGCCTTGTAGGCCTCGTGGCTCGACGCGCCGGACTCGTTTTGCAGCGACGTGGCCTTGTCGCAGATCTGGAACTCGGTCAGCACGAACACCACGTGGCCGATGTCGGGCGGGGTTTCGGCGCGCGGCAGCAGGCGCTCGATCCGCAGCGGCAGGTCGGCGACGAAGTTCACGATGCGGTACTCGGGGCCCGAGAACTCGTTGTAGGGCATCGCCGTGGGTTGGCGCACGCGGGACGAGTCCGGTCCCTCGGACTTCTGCGCTTGCGCCCGCAGCACCGCGACCAGGTCGACGAGCTGGTTGACCGATTCGCCGGGGACCACGTAGTTGAACGGGATCAGCTGGCGGGTCAGCGTGGCGAGCATCGGGACCAGGTCCTCGACGTTCGGCACGATCAGGCGAAACCGCAGCTTGTCGTAGATGTTCGCGGCGAGCGTGGAGCGCTTCGCGAGCAGCTTGGTGATCTGCGAGTCGAGCGGCTTCCTGCTCCACTCCCACTCGGTGAGCGGAGCCCCTGCGGCGCGCAGCTGCTCGACCACCTGCATCACCTTCAGCTCGATCTCGCGGAAGATGATTTCGTCGGAGACCGAGATCTTTAGCAGCGCCTGGCGACCGTTGATGTGATGGATGATGTGCATCACCTTGAGGACCACGCACGCCCACTTCTGATGCGGACCGTGGCTCGAGGCGACGAGGAACAGATCGCGAGCGGGCAGGTCGGCGGCGACCTCGTCCGGAATCGCCATCGCGAAGGCGCGCGACAGGTACTCGACCGCCTCCATGCGTGTGTCCTCGAGTAGCTCGAGCTCGTCCTCCGATTCCGGATCGAACTCGTTGAGCCGGAGGAATCGATCGACCTCGGCGTGGTCCACGAAGCTGAGCCGGTGCCAGTCGATCACCGACGCGCCGCGGAGCAGTAGGCGGATGGCCTCGACGTCCGCGAGCGTTAGCTCTTCGGCGCCGGGGGGCCGTTCCATACGGGGCAGGACGGTGCTGACCACCTGCCCAGTCTAAGCTTGCCGGCCGGGCTTTGTCAGGCGCAACGTCGCCGTGAACAGGCTGACAACACCAAGTCCGGCGATCACATTACCGATGACGGCGAGCATGTACGACCTCACGGGAATCAACGTGGCGAATTGCCCCCTTGTTCCGTTACAAAAATGATCGCCCGCGCGCCCACCTCGAGTCCAATTTGCTGACCTACTTCCGGGCGTACCGGATCGGATAGGCTGTCGTCGCGATGCGGTACGAGTGTGGGCAATGCGGGGCGGCTCTCGCGCTCGAGGGCGTTCGAACCGCCACGTGCCCGTACTGCGCGAGCCCGAGCTTCGTCGAGCGGCCAGCGAATTCACAAAGCCCGAACCCCGCGTTCGTCCTCGCGTTCTCCGGCGACGCTGCATGGGCACGTGAGCGGCTCGGGCGCTGGATCGGTCGCCGGATGGTGATCGCGGATTCCGCGCTCCGGCGCGCCACGGACCTGGAGCTGCGGGGCGTCTACCTCCCGGCCTACCTGTACTCGGCGGTGGCACGGACCGACTACACCGCCTCGATCGGCGAGCACTACACGGAGACCGAGACCTACATCAAGACCGCCGAGGACGGCACGAAGACCACGCAGACCCGTACCGTCACCCGGACCGAGTATCGGCCCCTCGCGGGCGAGCACGTTGGCTACGTCACCGACCTCCTGGTCTCCGCCTCCGCCGGCCTCGACCACGCGACGTTCGAGCGGCTCGAACCGTTCGAGCTACGCCAGCTCCGGCGGTTCAGCCCGGCCCTGGTCTCGGGGTGGATCCAGGAGGAGTTCTCGCGCGATCCCGGCGAGTGCGGGCGGGTGTCCCGCGACAACGCGGTCGACGAGGTCGGCGATGCGCTGCGCCGGTTTCTCCCGGGCGACAGCCACGCCGATCTCCATTGGCACACCCGGGTCGAGTGGGAGTCGCTCGATCCGGTCCTGGTGCCGGTCTGGGTGTTCGCGATTCGCTACCGTGGCGATCGACCGCCGGTCCGCGTGGTGATCAACGGGCAGACCGGAAAGGTCACCGGCAAGTTGCCGCTGTCGTGGTGGAAGCTCGCGCTGCTCGGGCTGGCCGCCGCGGCGATCGTCATTTCGATCGTGCTGCTGATCCTCCAGCTCCAGGAGCCGCCGCCATGAGCGCGTGCACGCGCTGCCACGGCGTGCTCGAGCACGGCGATCTGCGCTGCGCGATCTGCGCGCTGCCGGTCGTGCGCCCGCTCGAGGTCACCGAGCGCCACGCCCGCGCCCAGGTCCTGCGCTGCACCGACTGCAATGCCGCGGTGGCGTTCGTGGCTTCGGTCCAGGCGCCGCACTGCGCGTTCTGCGGCGCGATCATGGCGATCGAGCAGCTCGTGGATCCGCTCGAGGTCGCCGAGCTCCGGATCCCGTTCGGCGTCGATCGCACCCGGGCCGCCGCAGCGCTCCGCGGCTGGCTCGGCGAACGCGGCTGGTTCGCCCCCCACACACTGCGCGACGAGGCGACGCTCGAGAGCCTGACGCCGCTGTGCTGGGCGGGATGGGTGGTCAACGCCCAGGCCACCGTCGCGTGGACCGCGGACTCCGATGCAGGATCGAGGCGATCGGCGTGGGCGCCGCATGCCGGGAAGCTGCCGATGCGGTTCGAAGCGATCGTGGTGCCCGCATCACGCGGCCTCGACCTCGACGAGTGTCATCGGCTGATCCCGTTCTACGACCTGCGCCGCGCCGTGGCGATCACCGGCAGCGACACCGGCGGCGAGGCCGCGATCATCGAGAGCTTCGATGCGCAGCTCTCGGCGGCGCGACGCCAGGTTCAGCGCGCGATCGAGGCCACGGCCATCGCGCGCGTCGAGCCCCAGGTCCCCGGGCGCCGGCGCCGCAACGTCCACGTCGCCTGCCTGCTCCAGGGGCAGACCACCGAGCGGATCGCGTTGCCGGCGTGGGTGCTCGCGTATCGCTATCGCGGCCGACGGTACCGCGCGATCGTCCACGGACAGCGCCCGGAGGTGGTGTTCGGCGATTCGCCGATCGACTGGACGAAGATCGCGACCCTCGCCGGTGCGCTCGTCGTGCTCGCGGCCGTGATCGCCGCGCTGATCGTCCGTTATCGCGTGTAGAACGCGGGCGCGCGGCGGACGGTCACTTCTTCCTGAGCAAGTTTCGCGACGACCACCAGCTCCACACCAGCAGCCCACCTGCGATCCGCGCCGTCCACCAGCCCCACGCCGCGCGGACGTCCTCGCCGCGCCCCTCGAGGATGACCGCGATCGACGCGCCTGCGATCCCCACCCCAGCGAAGATGAACTGATGGCCCAGCCGGTACATCAGCTGCGCCGGCGCCTCGATGTTCTTGAACTTGATCGCGAGCTCGCCCGAGTGCGCGGCGCGCATGAACTTGCGGAGCTCGGCGGGCAGCGCCGTCACCGACATCACGAGATCCTTCGAGGTCTCGACCAGGAGCTGCGACCAATCGCCTTCGTCGCCGAGCACGAACCGCTCGAGGTACGGGCGGATCACGGTCATCGGGTTGAGCGTGGGATCGAGCTCGGTGCACAGGCCCATGAGGAGCAGCAGCGTCCGCTCGAGCACGATGATCTCCTTCGGCACGTGGAAGTTCTCGCTGAGCTCGCGCAGCGAGATATCCATCCGTCGCAGATCCGCTACGCTCTCCAGCCCCTTCTGCGGATCGAACTTGATGTCCTTCAGGTTCAGCGAGTCGAGCGAGATGTTCTCCTGAAACTTCTCGTGAAAGTACTCGATCACCTGCTCGAACATCGCCTCGTTCGCCCCGCGGGCCACGAAGCCCATCTGCTTCATCGCGCCGACGATCTTCCGGGTATCGCGGGTCAGCGCGCCCTGGATCAGCTCGATGATGCCCTGCCGGATGTTCGCGGGGATCTCGGCGACCGCACCGAAGTCGAGGAACACGATCGTCGGCGGCTCGCTCGCGTCCGGTGAAGGCCGCACGAGCAGGTTTCCGGGATGTGGATCCGCGTGATAGATGCCATCGGTGAAGATCTGCTGGCAGTAGATCTCGACCACCTGGCGCGCGAGCTGTCCGCGATCGAGCCCGAGCGCCTTCACGGCCTGCTTGTCGGTGATCTTGCAGCCGGGCTCGAAGTGGGTGACCAGCACGCGCGCCGTGGACAGCTCGTCGACGACCTGCGGGAACGCGACGTCGGTGCGGCCCACGAAGTTCGCCGCGATCGTGCGCGCGTTATCGGCCTCGGCGCGGTAATCGAGCTCCTCGAGGATGATCGAGCGGATCTCCCGGTACAGCTCGTCGAGGCCCTGGTACGAGATGAACCACTCGATGATCCGGAAGATCCGGCGCAGCGTCAGCAGATCGCGACGCACCACCTCCTCGATGTGGGGGTACTGGACCTTGACCGCGACCTTCTGGCCGTTCTCGAGCCGCGCGATGTGGACCTGACCGATCGATGCCGACGCGATCGGCCGGGTCTCGAACTGCGCGAACAGCTCCGCCGGCTTGCGCCCGAGCTCTTCCCGCAACCTCGCCTCGATATCGGCGTAGGGCCTCGGCGGTACGGCATCCTGCAGCCCCTCGAGCTCGCGGCGGAACTCCTCGGGGAGGAAGTTCGTCATGATGCTGATGAGCTGCCCGACCTTGATGAACAGACCCTGCAGCTCGATGATCGTGCGCTCGATCCGGCGCGCGTTGCGGAGGTGGGTCTCGCGCAGCGCATGCTCGGCCCAGGTCGGCGAGTGGATCCGCGCGCGGAACTTCAGCCACAGGTAGCTCCAGATCACTCGCCACGTGGTCCAGTACGCGCGCCAGCTCCGGGCTTTGAGCGGAGGGCGGCGCGCTTCCTTCTCGCTCGCATAGCGCCGTGACTCGTGTGCGAGTGCGGTGACCGAGTCCGCGGCGGAGATGCCGAACGGTGGCGTGTCGCGCACGGGGGGTGGACGGTCGTGGTCCCCCTCCTCCCTCCGCGCAGGTTCCGCCATCTGGGGAGGATACCTTGATCCCGCGGCAGATCGGGGGTACCCCACGTGTATGGCCCCCGACGACGATGAACCGCCCGCCCCGCGAATCGAGCGCGAGCGTGCGCCATCGCCGCGCGAGGAGCCGGATTCGCTGCCGGAGACGATCCGCCAGCGGCTCGAGCACCTGGTCCCCGAGCTGGTGAAGAAGACGTTCGCAGCAGGCATGGGTGCGGTGTTCTCGACGGAGGAGGGGATCCGCCGGCTCGCCCGCGAGAACCTCCCGGATGCCGTCGGCTACATCGCGTCCTCCGCGGATGGGGCCAAGGACAAGGTGTTCGAGGTGATCGCGCGGGAGACCCGCGATTTCCTCAGCACCCTGAACCTCACCGAGGAGATCGCGAAGATCCTCACGACGCTGTCGTTCGAGATCAAGACCGAGATCCGGTTCATCCCGAACAGCGAGCGGCTGACCGGCGCGGAGCCCGACGTGAAGGCCTCGGTCCGGCTCAAGCGCAACGACAAGGTTGTGGGTCCCGACGACAAGGCCGATCGAGATCTCAAGGTCGACAAGTCCGACGACAAGGACGGGGCGAGCCGCGACAGCCGGTCTCGCCTGCGGTTCTGGCGTCGTGACGACGGCGAGGCTGACGGGAACGACACCAGCGACAAGTAGGTGTGCGCGCGCTCGTTCGTGGGTGCTAGAATTTTCGGGATGTGCCGGAATCCACCCGTGCGCCTCGTGCTTGTCGTGTGTGGGCTCGCGGGGTGCGCGCAGATCGCCGGGATCGACGAGACCACCGGCCCGGCCCGCCCGGATCCCCTCAGCGTGACGGTCGAGCAGATCCAGGTCGGCGCCTCGGTCGTGCGCGGCCCGATCGATCTCGGCGCGATCACCGGGCTCACCGCGCAGTATCAGGTTCCCGACGAAAGCGAAGCCGACGGGCTCCACCGCGTCGATGCCAAGCTCACGACGACGGACACCTGGTCCGCGGACGTTCCCACCGGTACGCCACCGGTCGTGTTCGACCTGCCCGACTATCCGACGCCGGTGAAGCGCCAGGTCGATCTCGCGCAGCGCAACATCTTTGTCCTCTACGGACGGATGCAGCATCCAGACCCCGAGCCCGCGCCGGCCGGAGCCACGCTGTCGGTTCAGTCGACCCTGCCGTCTCCGATCGTGGCGGGAGAAGCGTTCCAGCTCTACACGCTCGGCTCGTGGAACGTGCGTTCGTTCAGCGCGGCCGAGACGCCGATCGCTGGGGCGGCGACGTTCGGTCCCGTGACGTTCCCGTTCAGCTCGATGGGCAGCATCACCGGCCGGCCGCTCGAGAAGCTCACCACCGCCGACGCGGTGCTGTTGCTCCGCTACGTCGGCAACAAGCTCACCGGCGTGATGGCCGCGGCTCCCTTCGATCAGACCGGGACGGACTCGATCACCGGCGCGATGACGGCGGTCATCGCCGACCAGACGCTCGGCATCAACGTGGGACCACCGGCACAGGTGCTCGCCCGCTACGCGCCGGTGCGGCCGTCGATGCCCACGGTCTCGATGGCCTGGTTCCTCCACGCCGCGCCCGGTTACGAGATCGGCAACGACAACGGACCGTTGCTCGACGCGGCGGGTGTCGCGATGGCGGATACCGGGATGATCAGCACGACCTACGGCAATCCGTTCGTCGCGAAGCGCTGGCCCACCGTGCTGACCTGGGCGACGAGCGCCTCGCGCACGTACGCGCCGGCCGGCCAACTGCCGGTCGCGCTCACCGCGGGGCTCTTTCAGCAGCTCGAGCCCACCGCCGGCGCCACGCTCGATCTTCCGGCCGGGCTGCCCGAGGTGATCACGATCGACGGCAGGCCGCTGTCCTCGGACGGCCTCGCGATCCCCAGGTCGACCCAGCCGGTTCACATCGCGTTCGTCTCGGGGATCACGAACAACACGCTCTATCAGCTGCAGATCTACGAGCTCGTCCCCAATGCCGCGAACACCGCGCTCGTGCAGAAGATCGCGCTGTCCGCGACCGCGCTCGCACCTCAGTTCACGCTCGCCGCCGACGTGCTCGCCCCCGGCAAGCTGTACAACCTGCGCGCGATCTGCCTGCAAGGCGGCTATCCTGGGGCTACCGTCGGCGATCTGCGCCCGCGCAGCCTGCCCACCGCGGTCGGCTACCTCGACGGCGGTGTGTTCAAGGTGACGCCGTGATGCGCGCCGCGATCGCGTTCGGCGTCGTGGTCGGGCTGGTCAGTGCCGCGCATGCCGATCAGGCCGACGCGCTGTTCAAGAAGGCGAAGCGGCTGCTCGCCGAAAAGAAGTACGCGGAGGCGTGCGCGGCGTTCGAGCAGGTCGACCACCTCGATCCCGCGATCGGCGCGAAGCTCAGCGTCGGCAAGTGCTACGAGGAGTGGGGGCGGCTCGCAGTGGCGTATCGCTGGTACCTCGACGCCGAGGCGATGGCCACCGCGGTCAAGGACGACCGGGCCGCGAAGATCCGCGCGGTCGCCGAGGAGCTGGACAGCAATGTTCCGCGCGTGACGCTGAAGCTCCCCGAGGGTGCGGATCCGGCGATCGTTGCCACGGTCACGTTCGACGGTAAGCCGGTGGATCCGGCGACCTTCGGGCTCGAGCAGCGCGTCGACCCGGGGCCGCATACGGTCGAGTTTGTCGTCGATCGCCAGACCAAGAAGAAGATGGCGCCGGTCGAGCGCGGCGGCGGATCCGAGATCATGCTCGATATCCCGAAGGGCACGCAGGGCAAGCGCGGCGTTCCGGATCCCACGCCGGTGGTCGACACGCCGCCGGTCCGCGGGCATCGCCAGCGGATCGCGGGCATCGTGATCGGCGCGAGTGGCGTGGTCGCGGTCGGCATCGCGAGCGGGATCACGCTGTCAGCGCGCCGCACGTACAAGGACGCCCTGGCCGCTCACTGCATGGGCTCGTCCTCGATGTGCGATCCAGCGGGGCTCACCGCCACCCACGATGCGCGACACACCGCCAACATCGCCACCGTGGTCGCGGTGATCGGCGGTGCCGCGGTGATCGGCGGCGTGGTCCTGTACCTGACCGCGCCAAGGCCGGGTAGCAAGCGTGGCGGCGAGCACGCGCTGTATTTCTCGCCGGTGATTGGCAGCGATGGTGCGAGCGTCGTGCTCGGCGGATCGATCTGATTTAATTTGGCTTCCCGTCAAGCGGAGGTGCCGGAGCTTGTCGGGGTTCGTTGTGACATCAGTGCCGCGAGTCGAACAGGTCGCCGGTCTGACGCGGCGGCGGCTTGCGCGGCCCCTGCCTGGTGGTGGGAGGGGTGGCGACGACCGCCGGCTTCGGCCGGGTAACGGGCTTCGCAACGGCGGGCGCGGCGACGCGGGGCGCTGCCGCCGGTGCGGCGACGCTGGGCGCCGCGGTCGGAGCGGGGAGGGGCGGCGGTGCAGTCGGCGCGGCCGTCGTCGGTGCGGCCGGAGCGGGCACGGGCCGTGGCACGGGGACGGGAGACGACACCGGCATTTGCACGGTTGCACCGACCCGTTCCTCCGACTTGCCCCTGCGCAGGTCCCGCGCGACGTAGCCACCTGCTGCCGCGAGGGTCGCCACCGACAGTGCGCCCGCGATCAGCCAGCCCTTGCTGCCCTTGGTCTTCAGCGTGACCTGGCCGCGGCCGTGCGACAGGCTCGTGCTCGACGGGGGCCAGCTGGGCGGCGTCAGTTGCGACGGAGACAGCGCAACCGGTGCCGCGAGCCCACCACCGGCCGACATCGGATGCCCTTGACCGCCATACCCCTGGCCCGCGGGTCGGGTCTGCAGGATCCGCGTCGTGCGCGCGGCGATCTGCGCCGCCGCGATCGGATCACTCGCGTACGGGGCCAGCGATCGCGCGAGCTCGCCGACATCTTGCGGTCGGAGCTTCGAATTCTTCTCCAGGCAGCGGAAGATCACGTTCGCCAGACCGGCCGGCAGAGGAACATGCAGCGGGCTCGGCGGCTCGGCACCGACCTTCAGCACCAGCTCCGCGTAGCTCTCGCCGGAGAACGGCGGCCGGCCCTGCAGCAGCTGATACATCACGACGCCCATCGACCAGATATCGCTGCGCGCATCCGCCTCGCGCCCGCTCTTCATCTGCTCGGGCGCCATGTAGCTCGGCGTTCCGATCACGGCCTGTGCACCGGTCAGCTCCTCGAACCCGACCGGCGTCTTCGAGATCCCGAAGTCGAGGATCTTGAGCAGCATCGAGCCGTCCGGCCGCCGCGTGATGAAGTAGTTCGACGGCTTGATGTCGCGGTGGACGATGCCCATCGCGTGCGCCTCCGACATGCCCTCGCACGCCTGCAGCATCAGATCGCAGACGATCGGCGCGGTCTGTGGACCGTGATGCCGGAGGATCTGGTTGAGGTCGTTGCCCTCCAGATACTCCATGATCATGAACGGCGTGCCGTCTGGCATCGTGCCGACATCGATCACCCGCGCGATGTGCTCGTTCTTGAGCCTCACCGTCGCCTGCGCCTCGCGGAGGAACCGTGCGACGGTCGACGGGCTCTCCGCCATCTGCGGGAGCAGGACCTTGATGGCGACCGATTGCGCCAGGTACTGGTGGGAGGCGCGTAGCACACGCCCCATACCACCGGTCCCCAGGACTTCGTCGACGCGGTACTTGCCGAGCAGTACCGTGCCTGGGGTCAGCTCCACACCTGCGATTCTAGCAGGTTACTTCATGCAGTCAGGCGCGAGTTTCGTGTACTGCTCGACGACGGTCGCGTTCTGCGTCTTGCAGGTGTCCCGCATCTGCTGGACCCGATCCTGCGGCGCATCACCGACGCCGCCCACGTCGTCGATCAGCTTGAGCGCATCCTTGATCGACTTCGCGCTCTCCTCGATCGATTTGCGCGACTCCGCGGGGAGCTTGTCGCACTTCGCGATCTTGTCGATCGTCACAACGAACTCATCGCACTCGGCGACGCGCTTCTTGGTGCAACCGGTGACCAGACCACCAGCGACGACACACACGAGCAGCAGCTTGTTCAGTTTGTTCATAGGTAATGCAACCAGTGGTCGTGCTTGGCATCGCTGCCCTTGACGACCGAGAAGAACGACTCCTGGAGGCGCCGGGTGACTGGCCCGGCCTCTCCACGACCGATCTTGCGATGATCGATCTCGCGAACGGGCGTGATCTCGGCAGCCGTTCCGGTCAGGAACACTTCATCGGCGGTGTACAGCTCGTCGCGCGAGATCGCTTCCTCGCGGACCTCGACGCCCTGCTCGCGCAGCAGCGTGATCGCGGTGTCCCGCGTGATCCCCGCGAGGATCGCGGCCGAGGTCGGCGGCGTCCGCACGTAGTCCTTCTTCACGACGAAGATGTTCTCGCCCGTACCTTCGGCGACGTAGCCCTGCGGATCCATCATGAGCGCCTCCTCGAAGCCGCTCTTGATCGCCATGCGCTTGGCGAGCACCGACGACACGTACTGGCCGCAGATCTTGCCCTTGTTCATCACCGAGTTCGAGTTGGCTCGGGTGAACGCGGAGATCATGCACTTGATGCCCTTCTTCAGGCCATCGTCGCCGAGGTACGCGCCCCATTCGTAGCAGGCGACCATCGTCCGCACCGGCGGCTCGAGCGACCCGAGGCCGAGCGCGCCGTAGCCGAGGTAGACCAGCGGCCGCAGATAGCACGAGGTCATCTTGTTCGACTTCACGACATCGACACACGCGGCCATCAGCTGGTCGCGCGAGTACGGCACGTCCATCGTGCAGATCGAGCTCGAGTCGAGCAGGCGCTCGACATGCTCGCGCAGCCGGAAGATCGCGGTGCGACCATCCGTGCGCTGATACGCCCGGATGCCTTCGAACGCGCCGACGCCGTAGTGCATCGTGTGCGCGAGCAGGTGTTCGGTGGCGCTGTCCCAGGGGATCAGCGAGCCGTCCATCCAGATCGTGTCGAGCTTTTTGATGCTCATATAGCTTCGTACCAATGCGCGAGTACGATCACAAGGCACACCGCGCCAGCGATCTCTCGCGTGACGCATCCCGCCGTGTGTAGGTCGCTACGCACCGAGCACACGTAGGTAGGCGCCGCGGATGTCGTGCTGCCAGCGCTTCACGTGCTCGAGGAGCACGCTTCCGTCGGGAAACCCGGATCGTCGCGCGAGCTTGTCGAGCTCGTCACGCGGTTCGGGCAAGCGATGGATCGGCTGATCGTGAACGACGCGCATTCGGTGTTCGATCTTGCGCAGGAACCGGTATCCCTGATCGAGGAGCTCCACCTCACGAGCTGGAGTGATGCCGGTCGCTGCCGCCGCACGCAGCGCCACGACGGTGGCGGTGGTCCGCAGCTCGGCATGCGCATGACCATGAACCAGCTGCAGGTACTGAGCGGCGAACTCGATATCCATGATCCCACCCGCGCCGGTCTTCAGGTCCCCGCTCGCACCCAGCTCGCGCTCGATCTTGTCGCGCATCTTGATGATCTCGTCCGCGATGACGCGCGGATCGGTTCGAGCGCTGCCGTACACCGTTTGTGCCGCGATCCGCTCGACCTCGTCGCCGAGGGTGCGATCGCCCGCGACACACCGAAGCTTGGTCAGCGCCTGGCGCTCCCACAGCCGCGCATCCTCGCGGTGATAGCGCTCCCAGCCCGCGAGCGACGTCACCAGCAGTCCCTGGCTTCCCGACGGGCGCAACCGCGTATCGACCTCGTAGAGCCGGCCGCGCGCGGTGCGCTGGCGAAGCGCTCCGAGTAACCGCTGGGCCAGCCGGCTGAACCACTCGATCGTCGACAGCGGCACTGGGCCATCGGATTCGCCCTGGCCATCGTCGTGGGGGTTCGCGCTCGCATACACGAACACGACGTCGAGATCCGCCGCGTAGCCGAGCTCGCGCCCACCGAGCTTGCCGAGGCCGAGCACGGAGATCCGCGCATCTCCCGGTGGCCTGCCGTGTCGCGCCACGAGCTGGCTCTCGACCAGCGCCAGCGCGCGATCGAGGCACGCCTCGGCGATCGCCGTCAGCTCCTTACACACCGCCATCGCATCGAGCGCCACCGCGAAGTCCGCGAGCCCGACGCGGAGCACGTGGCCATTCTTGACCTCCGCCACCGCGCTCCACAGCGCCTCCGGATCGTCCTTGTCGGCGCTGGCGAGCCGCAGATCGAGCTCGCGGGTAATCTGTGCCACGGTCCGCGTCGGCGGCGTGAGACCGAGCTCGACCAGCAGGTCGATCAGCTCCGGGGTATCGAGCAGCGTGCGCGCCAGATACGCGCTCGCGCCAAACAGCGAGCCGAGTAGGCGCACGATCGCCGGATTCTCGTCGAGCAGCCGCCACACGCTCCACGCAGCACCGCGCCGCGCGATCAGCTCGCCGAGGAACCGCAGCGCCTGATCGGGATCCGCCGACGTCGCGACCTCCGCGAGCAGCGCTCCACCGAGGCGCGCGGTGCGATCGGCCGCGCTCGCCGATAGCGGCGATCCGGGATTGCGGCGGGCTCGCGCGAGCTCCGCGGTCGCGGCACTCACATCGTGGAACCCGAGCCGGGTCAGCGCGGCCGCCTCTTCCTCCTCGGTCAGCTCGCTGCTCAAGATCGCCGTGACATCCGCGCTCTCGTCCGCCGGATCACCGAGCGTCAGGAACAGCCGAGACACCGCGTTCGTGTACTTGACGAGATCGATCGCGAACGTGATATCGGAGCTGTAGCCGAGCCGGCGCGCGAGCCGCATCCGCGCGTCGTCATCCTCGGGAACCGTCTGGGTCTGCAGGCCACCCTCGAGCTGCAGCACGTGCTCGGCGTGGCGCAGCCAGCGATACGCCCGCCGCAGTGCCTCGTGCTCGTCGTCGGTGACCAGTCCGGCGAACAGCAGCGCGTCGAGCGCGTTGAGCGTGCCGCGGCGGCGAAGCTGCGGCCGCTTGCCGGCGTGGATCAGCTGCAGCGCCTGCACGAAGAACTCGATCTCGCGGATCCCACCCTCGCCGTTCTTGAGATCGAAGCCGGCGGGCTCGTCGTGACTGCTGCGCCGCGGACGGACCAGCTCGCGCTTGATCCTGCGATTCAGATCGCGGACGTCGTCGATCACGGTCGGCGAGATCAGCCGGGGGAACACGAACGGCCGCAGCGTCGCGAGGCACTCGGCTCCGAGCGCGGGATCCCCTGCGCACGGTCGCGCCTTGATCCACGCCTGGCGCTCCCACGGCCGCCCGAACGTCTCGTAGTAGCGCTCCATCTGCGCGAGCGAGTTCGCGATCGCGCCCTTGCCACCCTCGGGACGCAGCCGGAGATCGACGCGGAACACGATGTCGTCCTCGGTCATCTCCGAGAGAGCCGAGGTCACCTGGGTGCACAGCTTCGCGAAGTACTCGTGCAGCGACAGGCCGCCGACCTCGCCCTGGTCCGAGGAGTACAGGTAGATCACGTCGACATCTGACGAAAAGTTCAGCTCCTTGCCGCCCAGCTTGCCCATGCCGATCACCGACAGCATCGCCTCGCGCTCGACCCCGTTGTCATCGGTGTACAGCGGGACCCCGTAGCGCGTGCGCAGCTCGGCACCGTAAAACCCGATCGCCGCATCGAAGCAGGCATCGGCGAGCCGTGACAGCTCGCGGCCGACCTCGGTATCGAGGCCGAGCTCCATCTCGCGGACCCCCAGGCGGACCAGCTCGTCGCCCCGGACCTTGCGCAGGGCGGCGCGCAGCTGCGCTCCGGTGGTCACAGGTGCGACCGCGGTCGCGAGCTCCTGGACCAGGACGTCGCGCGGCTTCTCTCGATGCAGGTAGGGGTCGGCGGCGACCCTGACCAGTCGGTGAGGATCGCGGGTCAGCAGCGTGGCGAGGTACGGTGCGGCACGGCACGCACAACCGGCGACCTGGCGCGCGGCATCGTCCAACTCGTCGAGATCCAGGCCCGTTTGCGCGGCGGCCTCGAACAGCCGTTCGGCGCGCCGTCGCGCATCCCGCTCGTCTGGCGCGCCGTGCGCGAGATCGTCGGGGGACCACACGCCCGACAGCATAGCTTGACAGGCTCGCGGCTCCGTCTTACCCAAGGTGCTGATTCTTCACACCATGCGAGATCTGTACGAAGTCCTAGGAGTCGAGAAGCAGGCGAGCGCCGGCGATCTCAAGAAGGCCTATTACAAGCTAGCCAAGCAGAACCACCCGGATCACAACCCGGGAGATAAGGCTGCCGAGGACAAATTCAAGGAAGCAGCGAACGCGTACCAGATCCTGTGCGACGAGGATCAGCGTGCGCGCTACGACCGGTTCGGGTTCGACGGCATCCGTGGTGCCGGTGGTCCCAACGGCGCCGCTGGCTTCGGCAACGTCGAGGACATCTTCTCTGCGTTCGGCGATCTGTTCGGCGACTTCTTCGGCGGAGGCCGCGGTGGTGGTCGCCGGCAGCAGGTGCCGCGTGGCGCGGATCTGCGGATCGACCTCGGCCTGTCGTTCCCCGAGGCCGTGTGGGGCACGACCAAGGACGTCAAGGTCAGCCGCCAGATCGCGTGCGCGTCGTGCAACTCGACCGGCGCCAAGCCGGGAAGCAAGCCCGAGACCTGCACCACCTGCGCGGGCAAGGGGCAGGTCGTGCACTCGCAGGGGTTCTTCATGGTCCAGACCACGTGTCCGCATTGCCGCGGCGCGGGCAAGGCGATCAAGGATCCGTGCGACGACTGCCGTGGGCGCGGGACCAAGGCCGAGACCTCGACGCTCACGGTCACCGTTCCTTCCGGCGTCGATGATGGCCAGACGCTGCGGCTCGCGAACAAGGGCGAGACCGCACCGGGCGGCACCACCGGCCATCTCTATGTCGTGCTCCACGTGCAGGGCGACGACCGGTTCCGCCGCGAGGGCGACGACGTGCTCACCGAGATGCCGGTCAGCTTCGTCAAGGCCGCGCTCGGCGGCGAGCTCGAGGTCCATACGCTCGAGGACGACTGCAACGGCATGGCCACCATCGAGCTCAAGCCGGGCACGCAGCCGGGCGACGTGTTCGTGCGTCGTGGACACGGCGTCCCGCGCGTTGGCGAGGCAGGTCGCGGCGATCAGGTGATCCAGTTCAAGGTCGAGATCCCGAAGAAGCTGTCGGGCAAGCAGGAAGCGCTGCTGCGCGAGCTGGCCATCGAGCTCGGCGAGGACGTCGCCGCCAAGCGCGGTCTGCTCGGTCGCAAGAAGTAGCGCGCTTACCGCGGTGGGACGAACAGGCGGATCTCGACGCGCCGATTCGCCAGCCGGCCCTTGGGCTTGTCGTTGTCGGCGACCGACTCCTCGGCGCCGTGGCCCTCGACGTTGATCCGCGGCGCGGCCACGCCCGCACTGACGAGCGCCTGCTTCACCGCCTCGGCACGCGCCCGCGAGAGATCGGCGGCGAGCGCCTCGAGATCGGGAGGCGGAGCGCCGGCGGTGGTGGCCGCGAACTGCTTGGCCTCGAGGGTGTCGGTGTGGCCGATCAGCACCACCTTGATCGATGGGTTGGCGGCCATGATCTTCGCGATCTTCTGGAGGTTCGGCTTCGCCGAATCACGCACCGCGGTCTCGCCCTCGCCGTAGAGCAGGCCCTCGATCGTGCCGCGCAGGCTATCGACCTCGACCGGCACGGTGTCCGGACACCCGTCGTCATCCTCGACGCCGTTGTAGGTCTCCGGCACGCTCGGGCAGCGGTCGGCGATGTCGAGGACCTTGTCGAGATCGTTGTCGATGTCGGGGCAGCCGTCGAGATCCTCGAATCCATCGGCGTCCTCCTCCTGCGTCGGGCACTTGTCCTTGGCGTCGGGGATGCCGTCGTGGTCGCGATCGGCGACCTGATCGTCGGGCAGCCGCTCGGCGGCGCGCCTCACCGGCTCTCCGATGTGGAGCTCGAGGCCAAACGAGAAGTCGAGCTCGGCAGCGACGTACCGCACGATCCCCGGCAGCATCGAGACGCGTGCATCGAGCCGCACGGTGAACCGCTTGCCGGTATCGAACCGCACGCCGGCGCCGAGGTAGCCATCGCCGGTGATGCCGGTGTTGAACGTCTTGCGCGCGGAGGACAGCGCGATCGGAGCTCCGCCGCCCACCACCAGGAACGGCTGCAGCCTGCGCCCGGGCAGGAGCTCGAACCGCAGCTGGGCGCGCGGGTTGATCCAGAACACGTCGGTCGGCATCGCGGCCGGGGCCGTGTTGCCGCCACCGGCGCGGGTCTCGGGTGTGCCGGTCGGCGCCATGCCGAGCTCGAGCTCGGGGACCAACCACGGGAAGAACGGCCGCGCGATGCGAACTCCGAACTCGATGCCGTTATCGAGCGTCGGGTGCGCCGGGTTGTCCTTGATGTAGCCGAGACGAGAGTCATCGCTGAACAGCCGCGGGCCGAAGAACACGCCGACCTGGGTGGGATCCGCCGACGCCGTGGCCCGGCCGAGGACCATCGTGGCAAGCGCGATCCGGGCTGCTCGGTGCATCGTCCCCGACTATACGCCAGCGTCAGGGCGCCGTCGCGCCGTCGCCCGATAACCCGATCACCCGATCACCCGATCACGGTAACCCGGGTCTTACGTCCGCCTTACATGGTGCGGTGGCACAATCGATTCGTGAACATCCTCGTGGTCGAAGACGAAGCCAGTCTGCGGGCCGGCATCGTCGATCTGCTGACGGGAGATGGTCACCAGGTCACGGCTGCCGCGGATGGCGTGGCGGGGCTCGAGGCAGGGCTTGGCGATCCGTTCGATCTGGTGGTCCTCGATCTGATGCTGCCCCGGCTCGACGGCATGGAGGTGTGCCGGCGGCTGCGATCGGCGCGCCCCGGGACGCCGATCCTCATGCTCACGGCGCGCGGATCGGAGGACGACAAGGTGCGCGGCTTGATGGAAGGTGCCGATGACTACGTCACCAAGCCGTTCTCGGCCCGCGAGCTGCTCGCGCGCATTCGCGTCCTCGGGCGCAGGTCGCCGGTCGGCGAATCGCTCGACGAGGTTTCCGTCGATGGTGCGGTGATCGATCTCGCGCGCATGGTGGTGGTCCGCGGCGACGTCCGGACCACGTTGACGCCGCGCGAGGTCGGCATCGTGCGCTGGCTGTTCCGCCACCAGGATCGCGTGGTCACCCGGGCCGAGCTGCTCGAGCAGGTGTTCGGTCAGCGGGGCGATCTGCAGACCCGCGCCGTGGACATGGCGATCGCCGTGCTGCGCAAGAAGCTCGAGCTCGATCCAGCGAAGCCCGCGCTGATCATCTCGGTGAAGGGCGCGGGCTACGCGTGGAGGCTCGCGCGATGAGGATCGCGCGCACCTGGTACGCGGCGGGCCTGCTGGCGGCGGCGATCGCCGTGCTGCTCGTCGGGTGGTTCGTGTCGGGATGGGGAGACGTCCGCGCGCGCCAGCTCGCCGCGCAAGCGGCCCCGCAGCACGCTGCGGAGGCACGCGGCCAGGAGCTCGCACACGAGCTGCGGAGCGAGCTCGCGGGGCTGCTCGCGCGCGAGGTGGAGCGGCCGTACTTTCACTACCAGAGCCTGATGCACGATCCGCGAGCCACCGGCAGCGTCGGAGTCACGCCCTCGCCGCTCGCGAGCGGACCGTCCGAGAGCTTCGTGCTCGGCTACTTCCAGCTCGACGCCAGGGGCCGCGCCACCACGCCCACCATCAACGACGAGGTCCCCGATCTTTCGGAGCGCAAGCAGCTCGCCGGCAACCAGCGGTTCCGCGCCGAGGTCGCAAGGAGCCTGGCCACGCTCGCGCCGGCGTCCTCGACGCATGTGCTCGTGGCGGAGGTGGCGGTGGTGCCACCCACACTGGATCCGCGGCCGCGGCAGGTGCAGCAGCAGGCGCAGGTGATCGAGATCGACGAGAACAGCTACGTCCAGAACTGGAACTCGAACTCGATCTACCAGCAGTACCGAAACGCGCCGGGGTTGCGCCGCGACCATATCGGCAACGCCAGCGCGAACGAGAGTGTGCCGGCGATCGCGGATCCACCACCAGGGGTCACGCCGAAGCCACAGGGGGTCCCGCCGCCGGCACCGCCGAAGCCGGTGACTATCACGATCGATCCGCTCGAGTGGCGCACGCTTGCGTTCGAGGGCAAGCCCACGCTCGTCGCGGTGCGCGATGTCGACACGCCCGATGGCGCGCTCGCGCAGGGCTTCGTGGTCGATCGGTCGTCGCTGACGTCGTGGCTGGCTGCCCATGCCGGAGACACCGTGGCCGAGCTGAGACCCGGGCCCGATGGTCTGGCCGAGGTGGCACCCGGTTGGCAGCTGTCGGTGGCGCCGAATCCGCGAACGATCGCCGAGTCCGCGCGGACAGCGGCGAGCTTCGCGACCGCGTTCTTGCTCCGGTTCATTATCCTCGGCGTGATCGCGGGGCTCGCCGCCTCGCTGGTGGTCGTGCTCGTCGCGGGGGCGGAGCGGCTCGCCCGTGAACGCAGTCAGTTCGCCGCGGCGGCGGCCCACGAGCTGCGCACGCCGCTCGCCGGTCTCCAGCTCTACGGCGACATGCTCGCGGATGGCCTGGGGGATCCGCAGAAGACGCGGGACTATGCGAAGCGGATGAGCGAGGAGGCGTCGCGCCTGGGTCGTGTGGTGTCCAACGTGCTCGGGTTCTCGCAGCTCGAGCGCGGCAACCTCAGCATCGATTCCAGCGTGGGCTCGCTCGGCGCCGAGCTGCGTGCGCTCGCCGAGCGCGCCGAGCCCGCACTCGATCGGGCGGGTGCCGCGCTCGCACTCGATGTGGCACCGGAGCTGACAGCGAAGTTCGACCGCGATGCGCTGGCGCGGATCATCGGCAACCTGCTCGACAATGCCGAGAAGTACGGGCGCGACGCCCCCGATCGCACGATCGGGCTCGCGGCCCGGCCGGTCGGCGAGGCGGTGGAGATCGTCGTCTCCGATCATGGACCCGGTGTGGCGGAGAAGGCGCGACCGAAGCTGTTCACCGCGTTCGCGCGCGGCGTCGACGCGGACGGACCTGCAGGGCTCGGACTCGGGCTCGCGTTATCGCAATCGCTCGCGCGCGCCATGGGCGGCGATCTCGACTATCGCGCTACCGCCGAGGGCGGCGCGGCGTTCGTGCTCCGGCTGCCGCGCGCGTAGCTAGATCCGCAACCGCAGCCGGGCGAACATCGTCAGGTCGACGGCGCCTCTGGTGGTGCCACAGCCGCCCTGCTCCTTGCCGGTCGCGGTCAACAGACAGGTATGCCGTGGCCGTTCATCGGATGCCGAGAGCGCGACGAACTACTTGTAGTTGTTCTTCCACTCGCGCAGCGCGCCAAACACGTTCACCGGGTCGCCCGCCGCACCGCGCGCGGCCATCGCCGTGATCACGGTGGGCTCCGAGGCGCGCAGGAACGGGTTGGTCGCGTGCTCGTCGGCCATGGTCGACGGCACCGATGGCATGCCGAGCTTGCTCGCGCGGGCGGTGATCGCCTCGTTGTCGGGCTCGACGGCAGCGGCGAACTTGAGGTTCGCGCCGGTGTACTCGTGGCCGCAGTAGATCTTGGTGTCGGCGGGCAAGGCAGCGAGCTTCATCAGCGAGGCATGCATCATCTCGGCGTTGCCCTCGAACACGCGGCCACAACCTCCGCAGAACAGCGTGTCGCCGGTGAACGCGCAGCCCTCGACCAAGAACGTCACCGCGCCGAGCGTGTGGCCCGGGTTGTGCATCACCTTGATCCGCAGCGGCCCGAACGAGAGGTCATCGCCATCGTTCACGGTCCGCGTGATGCCCTTCACCTTGTCGGCATCCGCCTCGCCGATCACCACGTCGATGCCGGGATGCATGTTGACGAGGTCGGCGATGCCGCCGGTGTGATCCCAGTGATGATGCGTGGCCCAGATCGCGCCGAGCTTGACCCCGTGCGAGGCGAGCGCGGCTTCGATCGGTGCGGCCTCGCTCGGATCCACGACCGCGGCCCGATCGCCTTCGATCACGAGGTATGCGTAGTTGTCCTTGAGGCAGGGAACTGCGACGACGTGCATGACGCGTTCTTATCATGCAGCACCCCAAAGCGGTCGTGCTGCGCGCCCACGGCGGTCCCGACGTGCTCGAGGCGGCGGAGTCGCCGCTCCCGGAGCGGGCGCGGGCGCGGGCGAGGTCGCGTGAGGATCGCGGCGCGCTGCTGGACCGCCGCGGCACCTGGCGATTGACGCCGCCAGCTCGATCTGCGTGACGCGTTCGGTCGTACGATGGGTTCGATGACGCAGACGCAGCGTGTGCCACCGGGATCGACGGGAGCTCCGTTCGTCGGCGAGGCCCTCAAGTTCTTGAAGGATCCGTTCACGTTCACGCTCTCCCGCACCCGGCAGCACGGCGCGATCTGGAAGACCAAGATCCTGTCGGACACGGTGGTGTTCTTCGCCGGACCGAAGGCGTTCTCGTTGTTCATGGACCCGGAGAACTTCACGCGCCAGAACGGCTCGCCGAAGTTTCTCCAGGAGCTGTTGCACCCCGACGCGGTGCCATTCCTCGACGGTGATCGCCACAAGGCGCGCCGGCGGCTGCTGCTCTCCGCATTCACCGATCAGGCGCTGGACAGCTACCTGCCGAACATGTTCCGGATCATCGGGCGGTTCGTCGACCGCTGGATCGCGGCCGGCGAGCAGCCGATCGCGGGCGATCTCTCGCAGCTCGGGTTCGACATCGCCGACATGCTGTTCGCGGGGAGCGATCCGACCACGAGCAACGTCGAGAGCGCGAACGACTTCTCGACGATGATCAAGGGCACGTTCGCGCCGCCGGTGAACCTTCCATTCACCGCGTACGGCAAGGCGATCAAGGCGCGCGATCGACTGCGCGTGTATCTCAAGACCCAGGTCGCCGCCAAGGATGGCGCGGGCACGGCGCTCGGCGTGTTGAAGGCGGCGCGCGGTCCGAACGGCGAGCAGCTGTCCTCGACCGAGCTCGAGATCGAGCTGCTCCACTTCTTCTTCGCAGCGCACGGCGGGCTGACCGCGGTGGTCGCGTGGATCCTGACCGTGCTCGGCCAGCATCCCGAGCTCGCGGCGCGGCTTCGCGCCGAGGCCGATGCCAAGCTCGCTGCCAACACCACGCCAGACCTGGCGCAGGTGCGCTCGCTCGACCAGGCCCGCGCGGTGTCGCGCGAGGTGCTGCGCAGCTATCCGATCGCACCGACCACGTTCATCGGCGTCGCCAGGAAGGATCTCGAGATCGAGGGCTACACGGTCCGCGCCGGCTGGAAGGGCGCGGGGGCGATCTGGGCGACCTTGCAGGACGGCACCACGTTCTCCGATCCGACCGCGTTCAAGGGCGATCGGCTCGGGGATGCAGCGGTGCAGGCGCTACCCCCCAATGCGTTCGTGCCCCAGGGCGGTGGCCCACCCGACGGCCATCGCTGCCCTGGTGAGGCGCTGATCCAGCTCGTGATGCCGGCATTGTTCGGCTGGTTCACGCGCAACTACGACCTCGGCTATCCCGCGCAGGACGCATCGCCGGGCGGTGGAGGTCTCGGGCCGCTGCCAAGGAGCGGCGTCCGCGTGAAGATCTCGAAGCGCGGGTAGCGCTCAGTGAAAGCAAGCGGCGAGCGCGTCGTAGGCGCTGGTCGTGCCGCCCGGCAGCGGGCGATGGATCGCATCGGTCGTGCCCGGAGCGTTCAGCGTGTCGAGCAGCTTGCCGAGCGTGCCGGTGACCGGCACGTTGCACTTCCAGGTCTTCACGGTCTCGTCGATCGCTCCCCCGTGCTCGCGCACCACGTAGTAGCTGCCGGCGAGCGTCCACGTGCAGGTCTTCACGTTGCCGCTCGACTTCGCGACCGAGCAGGTGAAGTCCATGTCTTGGAGGTCGGAGAAGTCGCTGCTGCAGAACGTGTCGCTGCAGACGTTCTCGAAGCCGGCGTGCAGGGCGCCGCGCGCGGCGTACCAGCGATTGATGCCGGCGTTGCTGGTGTAGAAGTCGCGCGCGGAGACGTACGACTCGGGACCGGTCGTCGACAGCACGTTCGGCACGGAGCCGATCGGGTGGTTGAAGCAGTCCGAGAGCTGCTCGTTGATCGAAGGCTTGCTCGCGGGCGCACCCGGCAGCGGCACGCGCAGCTTGTCGGTCGCGGTGGATAGCAGCTTCGCGAGCTTGACCGCGGTGGTCTTCATCGCGATGTGACACTGGAAGGTGGGCGCGTTGACGAGCACCGCGGCGTTGCGGGGATCGACATCGACGGCAGTCGCGGCGAACGTCCAGATGCAGTCCTTGACGTTGCCGGCCTTGTTGGTCACCGAGCAACCGAACGTGAGCGGGACCAGATTCGACCAGTCGCCCTCGCAGAACGTGTCGCCGCACTCGCTGTTGAACTGCGCGTTCAGCGCGTGAATGACGTTGTACCACTGGCCCTGATCGGTCTTCGGGAAGTCGAGGATGTTGACGAAGGTCGAGGTGACGTCCTGCTCGACCTCCGAGCTGGTGTCATCGACCGCCTGAGCGACGCAGCCCCCGAGCGAGATGACGGCTGCACAGATCGTGGCGTGGGCGAGGAGCTTCATAGGGCTGGCCGTTTTAGCAGAACGAGCCTCGGGTTCAACAGGATTCCACGCGCGGCGATCGCACACTGCGCGTATCGTGCGTGGGCAGGCTCACCAACGCTCGTGGCGCACTCAGCGGAACGGCTGATCCTGCCCACGCACCGGTAACAGCGACGGTGCAGCGCGCAGCTCGGCATCGACACAACGGGCGAGCTCGCGACCCTCCGCGATCGCCCACACGATCAGCGAGGCCCCACGATGTGCGTCGCCCGCGGCATACACGCCGGGGACCGAGGTGGCGTACGAGCCATCGACCGCGACGTTGCCGCGCGCATCGAGCGCCACACCGAGCTGCGCGACGAGCTGCGTGGTGTCGGGTCCGGTGAAGCCGAGCGCGAGGATCAGCGTATCGACCGGCATCCGGATCTCGGTGCCGGGCGCATCGATGCGCTCGCCGATCAGCGCGGTCAGCGTGCCGTGCTCGCCCTCGAGCCGCGTGGTCCGGAACGCGAATGTGCGCTCGCCGCCTTCCTCCTGCGAGCTCGAGGTCCGGAACACCAGCGGCCACGCGGGCCACGGATTGCTCGCACCGCGCTCGGCCGGTGGCGCGGGCATCAGCTCGACCTGGGTGACCTGGGCGGCACCCTGGCGCAGCGCGGTTCCGAGGCAATCTGAGCCGGTATCACCACCGCCGAGGATCACCACGCGCTTGCCACGAACATCGTGGGTGGTGACCGGCCGCTCGCCGCCGACCACCTGGTTCTGCTGGGTGAGGTAGTCCATCGCGAGGATCACGCCGGAGAGGTCGCGCCCCGGGACGTCCAGCTCGCGCGCGCGCATCGCACCGATTGCGATCACCACCCCATCGTGCTCGGCACGAAGCTGTGCCCACGTCGGATCCACGCCGACCTGGACGCCACAGCGCAGCTCCACGCCCTCCGCCTGCATCACCGCGAGCCGGCGATCGATGACGTGCTTCTCCATCTTGAAGTCAGGGATGCCGTAGCGCAGCAGGCCGCCGGGGCGCGCTCCGGCCTCGAACACGATCGCGGTGTGACCCGCGCGATTGAGCTGATTCGCGGCGGCGAGGCCCGCGGGTCCGGAGCCCACGATCGCGATCCGCTTGCCCGTGCGCACGCGCGGCGGCTGCGCGGTGATCCATCCCTCGTTGAACGCGCGCTCGGCGATCGACTTCTCGATCGCCTCGATCGTCACTGGCGCAGCGTCGCTCGATAGCCCGAGCACGCACGAGCCCTCGCACGGCGCAGGGCACAGCCGGCCGGTGAACTCGGGGAAGTCATTGGTCGCGGCGAGCCGCTTGTGCGCATCGCGCCAGCGGTCCTTCCATACCAGATCCGCGAATTCCGGGATCGGATTGCCGAGCGGACAGCCCTGCGTGCAGAACGGTACGCCGCAGTCCATGCAGCGACCTGCCTGCGCGCGCGTGACGTCGTCCTCGAGCGGACCGTGAAGGCCTTCCACCTCGCGCCAGTCCTTCAGGCGCTCGGAGACCGGGCGCTTGTGGGGCAGCAGGCGCTTCCACTCGATGAAACCACTGGGCTTGCCCATTACACCTTACCTCCGCCGACGAGCGTGAGCCCGACAGGACGGCGAGCCGCGGCGCGACGCGCCTGCAGCACGCGCTTGTAGTCGGTCGGCATGACCTTCACGAACCGCGCGACCAGGTGCTCCCAGTTGTCCATCACGCGGCGGCCGAGCGGGCTGCCGGTGAACCGCACGTGCGCCTCGATCAGCGAGTGTACGAGCCACATGTCGCTCTCGTCGACGACGCTCTCGAGCTCGACCATCTCGAGGTTGGTGCGAGTGCGCAACGTCGACGTCGGATCATAGACGTACGCGGTGCCACCGCTCATCCCCGCCGCGAAGTTGCGGCCGACCGGGCCGAGCACCACGACCACGCCGCCGGTCATGTACTCGCAGCCATGATCACCGACGCCCTCGACGACCGCGCGCGCGCCGGAGTTGCGCACCGCGAATCGCTCGCCCGCGAGGCCACAGGCGAACAGGTCGCCGGAGGTGGCGCCGTACAGCGCGACGTTGCCGATGATCACGTTGGCCTCGGGCTGGAACCGCGCCGTCGCCGGCGGATAGACGACGATCCTGCCGCCGCTCATGCCCTTGCCGATGTAGTCGTTCGCGTCGCCGCACAGCTCGAGCGAGACGCCGGGAGCGAGGAACGCCCCGAAGCTCTGCCCCGCGGAGCCGTTGAGCCGGATCTGGACCGAGCCATCCGGGAGGCCCTTGGCACCGTAGCGCCGCGCGATCTCACCGGAGAGCAGCGTGCCCACCGCGCGCCGCGAGTTGTCGATCGGCAGCGAGAGCTCGACGTGCTTGCCGGTCGCCAGTGCCGGTTCGGCGCGGCGGATCAGATCGTGATCGACGTGGTCCGAGAGGTCCCACGGCTGGGCCGCGGAGAACCGGCGCGCTCCGGGCACCGGCGGTGCGAGCACGGCCGAGAGATCGAGCAGCTTCGCCTTCGGGTGGGTCACCGTCTTCGCGCGCAGCAGCTCGACCGCCCCGACGATCTCGTCGAGCGAGCGCACTCCGAGCCGCGCGAGGTGCTTGCGCACGCCCTCGGCGACGAACATGAAGTACGCGATCACATCCTCGGGTCGGCCGGTGAACTTCTCGCGCAGCGCGGGATCCTGCGTGGCGATGCCGACCGAGCAGGTGTTGAGGTGGCACTTGCGCAGCATCACGCAGCCGGTCGCGATCAGCGACGCGGTGGCCATGCCGAACTCCTCGCCACCGAGCAGCGCCGCGATCACGACGTCGCGCGAGGTGCGCAGCCCTCCATCGACCTGCACGCGGATCCGATCGCGCAGCCCGTTCGCGACGAGCACCTGCTGGGTCTCGGCGAGGCCGAGCTCCCACGGCAGGCCCGCTCGCTTGATGCTCGCGCTCGGCGCCGCACCGGTGCCGCCTTCGTAGCCCGCGATCACGACTGCGCCCGCGCGCGCCTTAGCCACACCCGCGGCGATCGCACCGATGCCGACCTCGCTGACCAGCTTGACGCTGATCCGCGCGGTGGGATTGACGGCGGAGAGATCGTAGATCAGCTGCGCGAGATCCTCGATCGAGTAGATGTCGTGATGCGGCGGCGGCGAGATCAGCGTGACGCCGGGCGTCGAGCAGCGGACGCGCGCGATCCGCTCGTCGACCTTGTTGCCAGGCAGCTGGCCACCCTCGCCGGGCTTGGCACCCTGGGCGACCTTGATCTGCAGATCGTCGGCGTTGACCAGGTAGTGCGTGGTGACGCCGAACCGACCGGAGGCGATCTGCTTGATCGCGCTGCGCCGCGAATCTCCATTCTCGTCGAGCTCGAACCGGTGCGGCTCCTCGCCACCTTCACCCGAGTTCGACTTCGCGCCGATCCGGTTCATCGCGATCGCGAGCGTTTCGTGTGCCTCGGCCGAGATCGATCCGAATGACATCGCACCGGTGACGAACCGCGTCACGATCGAGCTCGCGGGCTCGACCTCCTCGAGCGGAACCGGCGTGCGCTGCTCGGTCGCAAACTCGAACAGCCCGCGCAGCGTGACGTACGCGGCGTCTTCCTCGTCGCACAGCCGCTCGTACTCGGTGAACCGCTCCGCATCGTTGCCGCGCACCGCGGCCTGCAGCGTGCCGATCGTCGCCGGGTTCCACTTGTGCGGCTCGCCACGACGACGCCACTGGTACTGGCCACCGACCGGGAGGTCGTCGGCGATCGCCTGCGCAGCGACGCCATAGCCTCGATCGTGACGCGCGAGCGCCTCGCGACCGAGCTCGGTCAACCCGACGCCGCCGATCCGCGACGGCGTGCCGGTGAAGTGACGCTCGACCATCGCGCCGTCGAGGCCGACGGCCTCGAACAGCTGCGCGCCGCGATAGCTCTGCACGGTGGAGATGCCCATCTTGGACATCACCTTCAGCAGGCCCTCATCGATCGCGTGGAGGAACCGTGCGATCGCGGCCTCGGGCGGCCCGGGCACGCGGCCCTGTGCGACGAGATCGCGGACCATGTCGAGCGCGAGATACGGATTGACGGCGGCCGCGCCGAACCCGATCAGCAGCGCGACGTCGTGGACCTCGCGAGCATCGGCGGTCTCGACGACCAGACCGGCCTGCATCCGCGTGCCTTCGCGGACGAGGTGCTGCTGCACCGCGGACAGCGCGAGGACCGCGGGGATCGCGACGTGGGCCGCATCGACGCCGCGGTCGCTGAGGATCAGCAGGTTGTTGCCATCGTCGATCGCGAGCTCGGCCGCGCGACGCAGGCGAGCGATCGCCGCGGCGAGACCGTCATCGCCGTCGGCGACCGGATAGATCATCGACAGCGTGATCGGCTCGAACACGCCCTCGTGCACGGCGCGGATCTTCGCGAGGTCCAGGTTATCGATCGTCGGGCCGCGCAGCCGCAGCTGGTGACACTGCTCGGGCGTCTCGTCGAACGTGTTGCCATCGGGACCCATCGTGGTCTCGAGCGACATCACGAGCGCTTCACGGATCGGATCGACGGGCGGATTGGTGACCTGCGCGAACAGCTGGTGGAAGTACGCGCTGAGGTTCGGTGCGTGATCGCTCAGCACGGCGAGCGGCGTGTCGGTGCCCATCGAGCCGACCGGCTCCTTGCCCGTGAGCGCCATCGGTTCGATCACGACGTTGACGTCCTCGTCGGTGTAGCCGTGCGCGCGTGCGAGGCGATACAGCTCGTCGCCCGAGATCACCGGAACCGGCGCGCCCTCGTCCAGCTCGCTCATCTCGAACACGTTCTTCTCGAGCCACTTGCGATACGGGAACCGGCCCGCGACATCGCGCTTGAGCTCGGCGTCGTCGACGATCCGGCCCTCGGCGGTGTCGACCACGAACATCATGCCGGGCTGCAGTCGGCCCTTGGTCCGCACGCGCTCGGGCGGAACATCGATCACGCCGGTCTCCGATGCCAGGATCACCCGGTCGTCGGTGGTGATCGTCCAGCGGGCCGGGCGCAGGCCGTTGCGATCCAGCGTGGCGCCGACCAGCTGCCCGTCGGAGAACACGATGGCGGCGGGGCCATCCCACGGCTCGACCAGTGATGCCGCGTAGCGATAGAACGCCTTGCGATCCTCGTCGACCCCACCGGCCTCCCAGGCCTCCGGGATCATCATCATCATCGAGTGGGGCAGGGTGCGGCCGCCGAGCGTGAGCAGCTCGACCATGTTGTCGAACTGCGCGGAGTCGCTCTTGCCGGGCACGATGATCGGGAACAGCCGCTCGAGGCCGCCGTGGAACTTCGCGCTCTTCAGCTGGCTGCGCCGCGCCTGCATCCAGTTGCCGTTGCCGCGCACCGTGTTGATCTCGCCGTTGTGCGCGATGTAGCGGAACGGCTGCGCGAGGTCCCAGGTCGGGAACGTGTTGGTCGAGAACCGCGAGTGCACGACCGCGATCGCCGACACCATCTCGGGCGCGCGCAGATCGGGGAAGAACTTCGGCAGCTGTCGAGGGAGCAGCAGGCCCTTGTAGACGATGGTCTCGGTGGACAGCGATGCGATGTGGAAGTAGCCGTGCGGATCGCAGCCACGCTCGCGGATCCGGTTCTCGGCGAGCTTCCTGATCACGTAGAGCGTGCGCTCCCACGCGCTCGGCGGCACGCGCCGCATCCGCACGAAGATCTGGCGGAACGTCGGCATCACGCCGGCGGCCACGGTGCCGACGTGCGCGATGTCCACGGGAACGTCACGCCAGCCGAGCACGCGCTGACCCTCTTCCTTGATCACGTCCTCGAGCACCTGCTCGCACGCGACGCGCTGAAACGGATCGGGAGGCAGGAACACCTGACCGACCGCGAACCGCCGACCGGTGGCGAGCTCGAAGCCGAGCCGTGCGACCTCTGCGCGGAAGAATCGATCGGGCAGCTGGATCAGGATGCCGGCGCCATCGCCGGTCTCCGGATCGGCGCCGCACGCCGCGCGATGCGACAGCCGGCGCAGGACCTCGAGCCCATCGTCGATGATGTTGCGCGACCGGTTGCCCTTGATGTCCGCGACGAAGCCAACGCCGCAGGCATCCTTCTCGAAGCTCGGATCGTGAAGTGTCCCCACCGGGTGTAGCCTAACGCATCGCGTTAGCCGACGAAAGCATCACCTTACGAGGCCGAGCACATGGGATCCCGGGCCTCCCACGTAGTGAATCTCGAGGGGCGGCGTCGCGTGGTCGTGCCGCTGGATCCGAACCTTTACGAGGTGATAGCCGGGAGTCACGGACACCGCGACACATACTTTTCCGTCGCCTGCGATCGCGTGCGCGGTCCCCTCGAGCACCAGCTCGCCGTCCTGCGCGATGCCGTGGTGGCGCGCCAGATCCACGCCGCACAGCTGGTCCGCGGTCAGCGTGATCTGGTCCAGCGGCGTGACGCCATCGAGGAACGCCTTGCCGACCGCCTTCCGGCGAGCGAGCAGCGTGTCGACCACGTAGCGCTCGGCGTCCGGATCTCCGAGCTCGCCGGTCGCAACGATCGCCTGGAGCATCGCGCGATCGAACCGCATCACGAGCTTCGCGCCCCAGTACAGGTCCGCGCGATCCGCCATCTGGAACGGCGTGTAGGGGAACCGTTCGCGCCACCGCCGCGGATCGAAGGCGATCGCGTTGAACATTCCGACCTGCTTCCAGCGCGACGGTCGCTGGGCCTCCCACGGCCGGTACCACAGGCCGAACGCGAACATCGCCTTCAGCTGCGCGCGGAAGTCCCACGCATACTCGAAGCCGATCTGCGGCTGATGGTTCTCGTCCTGGTGACCGCCGAGCGCCTCACCGAAGTCGACGAGGTAGTGAACGAGGTGGCCCTCGCCCGGCTTGCCGACGTACATGTCGAGGGTGTTGTCCTCCTTCATGTCCGTGTGATGGAGCCACGCTGCGATCACGCGCAGGCCGCGCAGCACGCGCCGGTCCTCGTGTGCCACGCGGTCGTTGGGGTCGTCGTCACGGCGGCCGCTGAGCGAGAAGCCGTTCTTCGGGATGCCGTCGAGGATCTGGCTGACACTCGCGCGGATCGCGCCATCGGCACGATGTGCCGCGACCTTCAGGATCGCGTCGATCGTCGCGTCGGTGATCGTCCCGGCGGCGCGAAGCTTCGGCGCGAGCTCGAGCTGGTCGCGGCGGAAGTGCACCACGAACTCCGCCGGCGTGTTGTACCCGGCGGCCCACAGGATACGACCCACGATCGCATCCGTGGCGGTCTGCTGCCCGGGGTTACTCGCGGTGTCGAACTTGACGAGGTATTCGATGCCGCGCGCGTCGCTGGCGATGAACCCGGGGTTGTCGCCACCTTGCTTCGCCCGCGTGATCGTGAACGGCAGCACCGGAGGGCCTGTCACATCCGGCCCCCCGACGGCTTCTTCGATCGACAGCTCGCGCACACCGATCCGGTTGGTGAACCACGTCGAGTCCGGAACCTCGTCGAGCGCGTTGGTGTCCTGCGCCGGATCCCGCGTGGGCGGATCGAAGACCTCCCAGAGCGGGCGAGCGACCAGCACGTCGGCGAGAGCACCGCGCGAGAAGTATCCGCGCACGCTGGGCTCGAGGATCGGGCGCCGGTCATCGGACGTGGTTACGATCGGACGATCGGCGAACCGCCCCGGTGTCGCGGCGCGGACACAGCCCGCCAGCACGATGATCGCGAGGCTCGCCTTCACAGCTCGCGTTCCCGATTGCGGAATGCGTCGAGGACATCGGTCGTCAGGTAGACGTCGAGACCCTCGCCATAGGCGATGTCGACGCGCAGCCGGACCCGGTCGGTGGTGTGGATGATCACGCCGCCGCCATAGCCGACGTGCCAGTGGTCCCGCAGGCCCGCGCCGAGCAGCGCGTCATAGGTCCGCCCGACCTTGGCGGCCTCGACGAACAGCTCGCCCGTGATCAGCTCGTGGATCGGCCAGTGATACTCGAGCGTCGTCGTCGTCGCGAGCTTGTCGCGAAACCGGTCGGTGCGGTAGCCGCGCAGCAGGCCCGGTCCGCCGAGCCGCGGCATCTCGGTGAACGGGATGTCGTTGTTGGTATCCAGGACGCCGTCGAGCGCCACCCGGGCGACGAACGTACGCCGCACCCAGAACGGCGAGACGTAGTACGCGACCTCGGCTCCGTAGTGACCATAGCGTGCAGCGTCCACGAGCGATCCACCGCCGGCGAATCCGCGGTACACGCCGCCCGAGGTGGTGGCGCCGCCATGGTCGCGCGTGTCGACCTCGAAGCCGCCGGTGAGCTCGAGGTTCTTGAACCCGCGGTCGAAGCCACGCAGCGTCGAGGTATCGTAGCCGGCCTCGATCGATGGGTCGCTCGAGCTGTTACCGGCGGGTCCGAACGAGCGATCGTTGTAGATGCCGGAGCCACCGATCTGCACGCGCATTCCCCGGGCATGCAGCACGAAGCCAGCCGTCAGGACGGTGAGGAAGCGCCTCTGCGAGAACCGCGTCGGCGTCGCGGTCTCGGTGACGGGCAACATCGCGTTCGCGGTGTTCGCGGCTGGGTTGCCGATGCCGGCGAAGAACAGGTTGTTGTTCTCCTCGTAGCCGATCGTGGTCCGGAGGAAGATCGGAGCGTCGCCGAGGTGCGGCAGCTCCGCATCCAGCTGGTACGCCTGCACGACCGAGCCGCCCGTGTTCGCGCTGACGGCGACGTGCTCCCCCGCACCGTAATAGTTGTCGAGGAACGCGCGCGCGCCGAGGTTCAGCCCGAACGCACTCTGAAACGCCGCGGTCGGCACGAGGCCGAGCGTGTTGTCCTTGTTGACGAGGATCCGCAGCTTGCTCAGCAGATGCCAGCGCGCCTCGAGCTGCACCACCCCGCGGAACGGCACCAGGAACACGCGGACCGCGATGCCGATGCCATGACCGATCCGGCGCAGCACGAACGACCCGCGAACATACGCGCCCACGGGTGGGCGCTCGAAGTTGCGCGCTTCACCGTCGAGCGCGAGCACGGCGGGCCGGCTCGGCGTCTGGGCCGCGGCGGGCTCCGTGGGGGCGGGTCCGTCCGGCGCGGGTTCGGCGCGCGCGCTCAGTGCTCGAGTCACGAGCGCGAGAGCGAGAGCGATCAACTGCGTCCGCATCCGGAGCTGAGCCGTGCAACGTATAGACCCTTCGCGGGCGTGCGGGGGCACGTCTGGACGCGCTGCGGTGCTAGTCGGTGGGCCCGACTGTGCGCCTCCGCTCAGCAGCCGTCGTAGACGTATGCCGAAGCGCCCGGCGTCACGAGGTTTCGGTCACGCAGCACGATCGATAACCCCGGGAAGCCGGTGCAGCCCTTGGTGAAGGCCGCTCGGACGTATTCGATCACGAGGACGTGATCGCCATAGCCGTCCACGTAGCTGCCGCACTCATCGAACGTGTTGCACTCCTCTGCGACCGCGAAGTCGGTGCCCATCGCGGCGCGCCGGCCGACGATCTCGGCGGAGTTCTTCTGCGCGATCGCGAGGTTCTTGGCGTGGGCGCTCGCGGAGAACAGCGTCATCGCGGCGACCGCGTTGTCCAGCGTCACCCGACCGCCCGATCGCGAGTACGAATCGAGGTTATCGATCTCGATCGCATCGAAGCCGGCGGCCTTGCAGCCATCGATCCAGCCGCCGACGATCGCGGCGACCGCGGTGCGCTTCGCGGTCGTGCTGACATCGATCAGCATCTCGTTCCAGTCGGTGTCGATCACCGGCGCGCCGTTGCCGTCGCGCAGGATCAGATCGGCATGCTGCGACATCCACACGCTCGCCTCGCCGGGCTGGATCTGGAAGCCGTTGACGTAGCAGATGTTGTAGAGCCCGCTCGCCGGCATCGCGGTGCGATCGCGCGACACGATCCTCACGCCGGCGGGCGGCGGGTACGCGCCACCGAGCTGGTAGTCGAGCTTGGCGTTGGTGGGCGGCAGCGTGACGTTTACGGCGCCGTGCCCATCACCATCACCGGGCGGCAGCGTGTCATCGCCACTCGAGCCACTGCCATGGCACCCCGCACACCACACCACGGCAAGGAGCAACGGTCGCATCGAGGTTCACCTTAGCAGGGTCACGGGCCCGCGATCAGCTCGATCCGGTTGCCGAAGGGGTCGCGTGTGTGACCCCGCTTCGTCCCGGGCAGCTCGCTGGATGCCTGCCACTCGCAACCCGCTGCAATCAATCGCTCGACCATCGCATCGAGGTCCGAGACCACCAGCGACGGATGCATCTTCAGCGACGGCCGCATCCCGGGCTCCACGCCGAGGTGGATGCCGATCGGCCCTGCTTCGAGCCACATCCCCCGGCGCGCTCGCATCGGCTCGGGCTTGGGGACTTCGACGAAGCCCAGCACCTCGACATAGAATCGGCGCGCTAGCGCGTCGCTGTCAGGCGGGTAGGCGAGCTGCACGTGATCGAGGCGGAGGACGCTCATCGCGCTGGGATGCACGCAGACGAGGCAATCAGCACTCGCCGCGGAGCACCGAGTCGAGGCGAACGAGCATCGCGGTCCAGCTGTCGACGGCGTCGCGGTCGAGCAGCATTACCAGCTCGCAACCGGTGCCGCGCGGCGCGATATCGATCGAGACCGGCGTGTCGCCTTCGATCGAGAGCGCGAGGTGGCAGGGCTTGACCATCTCCTCGAACCGCCCGCGGTGATCGATGTGGCGCGTGCGATCCTTCTCGATGATCGAGAAGAACCCGCCGGCGCGCGGCGACATCGTGATCTCCACGATCTCGGTCTGCGGCCGCACGAACAACCAGCGGTGCATGACCAGCGGATCGAGCCAGGCGTAGAACGTCTCCTCGGCCGAGGCCTCGAAGGGGCGGGCGATGCGGACGGCGGCGGAGCTGGTCATGATCCAGCGTAACCGTGCCCGAGGGGGCCGTAGCATCAGGCCGCGGTGAGGTAGGGGTGTGCGGTGGCGCTACGGCCGCGCCGAGAGCTCGCTAACGAGGTCACCGGCGGCGAGGTAGCTCACACCATCGACGTGCAGCGACCGGCGATCCAGCGCGTAGCCGGCGCTACCCTTCGGGATCACGAGGTCATCGCGGAGCACGGCGAACCAGGTCGGCGCCTCGGCGCGCGGGATCGCGGCGAGCGTGCCGTCGTCACCGCCGTCGAGCGACAGCCGCGCGAGCCGCGTGGTGGTGCTCTCGCCATCGCGGCGGCGGTACTGGGTGATCGCGCCGGAGCGCTCGCGCACGTAGACCAGGTTCGCGCGCGCGATCGCGTGGATGCTCGCGAGGTCCCATAAGGTCGGGCGTGCGCGGGTGCCAACGAGATCCGCGAAGTCGCGGCCGAGGTGGGCGAGCGCAGCGCGGTAGCCGCCGACCTGATGCATCGCACCGCGGCTCGAGATGTGGACGTCGAGCCAGCGCACCCGCGCGGCCTCGAGATCGATCGTCAGCGGCACGGTCACCACGGAGCGGCCAGCGAGATCGAACCGCTGTGCGACCGCGCGCGGATCGAACGGCTGCCCGTCGGCAGGGCGCAGCATCAAGCCCGCGAACCCGAACGTCAGCTTGTCGAACGGGGTCGAGTTGTAGCTGAACACCACCATCACGGCATGATGCGCGCCGAGCGCCCGCAGCTTGCCGAGATCGAGATCGACGAACTCCGAGGCGCCGAGCGGCGGCGGGGCCGAGGTCAGATCGCCCGAGTGAACCGCCGCGCGATCGCCGGCGACCAGCTCGGTGTAGTCGCAGGTGCCGACGTGGCGCCACTGGGCATTGAACAGCGCCACCGAGAGATCGAGATCCACGCGCGTCTGGGGCGGCTCCTCCCAGTGGAGGAACAGGCGAACGGTCTCGCCGGCGGGGATCGCCACCTCGCTGCCACGCGGCCACGCCACCTTCGTGCGGCACGCCGTGCGCTCGTTGAGAGGCACCAGCAGATCTGCGAGGCCGCGATCGATCACGGCGCGTGCGTAGTGACGGCGCGACGCGGCGCGGACGAGGAGCTCGGCGCGAATGGCATCGACGATCGATGCGATGGCCGCGGCGGGCAGGGGCGGCCGCAGATCCGGTGTTCCCCACGCACGCAGCACCTCGCCGCGCGGGAAGAACACGCGCCGCGTCCACGGTGCCGTACGCCGCGCGAGGTGACCGCCGAGGGTGAGTAACGTCGCCGGTGCACCACGCGTCACCGCGTACTGGATCGTGCGCAGCACGCCAGAGAGCGCGTCGGGTTGCCGGGCCTGAGTCACTCGCAACAGATGATCCGCGCGGCGCAGCAGCTCCCCGGGACGGGTGGCCAAGCGTTCGCACACCGCACGCAGATCGCCGGCACGCAGCCCATCCTCGACCACGCCGCTCCACGAGGTCACGCACACCCGATCGTCCTCGATCCGCAGCGACGCGGTCTGGTTCGAGTGCGCACGCAACGTGTCGCCGAACGTCACCCTCCCGACATCGGTGCCGCGCACTACCGCGAACGCCAGCGCGGCATTCGGCAACCGCTTCGCATGCTCGTACGGATGCAGGCGCTCACCGACGCGCTTCCACATCCCCGGATGTCGGCGCACGTCATCGATCAGCCGCTCGGTCGGCATCCGGTCGAGCGCCTCGAGCACGATCCGCCGCAGCGGGCGCGCGATCGCTCCGAGCCGGATCGGTTCGAGGAGGCCGGGATTGCCGGCCATCAGCACCACCGCGATCCGCAGCACGTCGGTCGCGGTCTTCACGTGGTCGAACGTGGCGTTCAGGATGGCCTGGCGATCCGGTGAGACCATCCATAGCCGCGCGAGCACGATCGCCAGCGTCTCGCGCACCGCGAAACGCTTCGGCAGCCAGGTCGCCGCCTTCGGTCCCAGCGTATCGATCACCGCCTCGACCTCGTCGCGGTCGTCCGCGGACAGCGGCGTGGTTCTCGCCATCAGCGTCTCGAACCGCGCGCGCGCCGTGCCCAGCAGATCGAAGGCGAGGTGGAGCAAGCGGAGCTGGCCATCATGCCGCCCGACGCGCTCGCCGGAGCTGCTGGACAGCCCCTTCACGAACGGATCGCCGATCGCCACGCGGCGGTGGCAGATCGGACAGCCCGCATAGCTGCCGCCATCCCAGCACGTGGTGCATACCAGATGGCCGCACGGATCGAGCGCGCGGATCGACGTGGTCTCCCCGCACCACGGACACGGTTGATCGCTGCGCGTCAGCAGCCAGGTCGCGATCCGCCGCAGGTACAACGTCGGCGCGTCACCCGGCGTGGCGGCGGGGAAGCCGCGGAACAGCGGGACGTGAGGGCGATGCGCACCGATCGTCTTCGCGAGCGTATCGACGATCCAGCCGCGCAGCTCCTGGATCGCCTGGTTCGGGAGCCGGCGGATCGTCATCGCCAGATCGAGGCTCATCACGAACCCGAGCTGCGCCACCTCGTCCTCGAACTTCTCGACGTCCAGGTCGCGACTCGGCCGCGTCGCTGCATCCGCGGCGACATCCGGATCGAGCACGACGACGTGCGTGCGCGCGAGCAGCAGCGTGCGGATCGCATCCATTGGGAGTCAGAACAGGTGGGCGGAGAGTGGATGCGCTACCGATGAAAGGAGAAGAAAGCGCACCCGGAGCCGCCCAGCTCCAGACTATCACGCACCCGCTACTCGAGGATCAGCGCCGCATCGGAGGCGACCGTGTACTCGTGGGCCGCACCCGCATCGCGCACCTGGAGGTAGATCCAGCCATCCGAGCGGAAGTGCGGGAACAACGCATACTGGCCCGGCTTCATGTTGGTGACCCGGACCGGAACGCCGGTGCGAAGATCCATCAGGTAGACGTTCGCGGCGCCCTGGCTCAGGTACGGCTGGAACGCCGGATCGGTGGGCCCGGTGAAGCCGAGCTCCACGGCATCCTTCGCCGTCACGTAGTGATGGAACGCGATCCAGCGCTCGTCGAACGAGAAGCCCGGCTTGCCGCCCGAGATGCAGTACCGCGCGATCTCCGGAGTCGAGATCGTGTAGTTCGTGCCGGCGAGGGTCGCGTTGACCTTGCGCAGCACGTAGCCGAGCTGGCGGTCGTTCGGACCGGCGACCCGGCCGATCGTCAGCTTCGCGGATGGCGAGAGCACGGTGTCGCCCTCGAACGGCGTGGAGACGTTGACCGTCGAGCGCGGCGAGTAGGTCGTGCCGTTGAACAGCATTGGCGTGAACGACGAGTAGCCGTTGGCGCCGAAGTTGGTATCCGGATCGCTCGTGGTCGGTATCTTGCCGCCATCATCGGAGACGAACTCGCTGTCGATCGCGAAGTAGTCGCCGTTGGTGCCGAGCTGCTGGCCTACGTGCTGGTACAGACCGATCTGGCCGATCTTCTTGCACGCCGCCTCGTTCATCGTGATGCTCACGGGGTTCGAGGTCAGGACGCTGATCCCGCAGGTGTTGCGCGGCCCGCCCTGGAATACGAAGCCAGAGCCATCGGGGAAGAACGCGGGGTCGTACGCGGTGTTGATCCCGACGAGCACGTCGCGCTGCAGATCGATCACGTACGAGCCGGGGACGTTGGAGACGCCGTGCGCGACGAACCGACCATCGGGCGAGCTGCGCGTCCAGTACGAGCTGACATAGCTGACGTCCTTCAGCACGCGGGTGTGGCCCCTGCCGGGGAGGTCCCATCCGTTGCCGTACGGGAACGTCCACGCGAGCGGGATCGACTGCAGGCATTGCTTCGGATCGGTCGCGGCGCCGCATCCAAACATCGCCATCTGGTTCATCGCGTTGACCTTGCGCCAGCTCGTCGTCGCCTGCGCCGCGACGTGCGCGCCGACCTCGTTCGAGATGCCGGCCTCGCACGTGCTCGGTGGCGGGTCCGTGACGAGCGTGGCATCGAGACCGGGCAGGCCGCGTGCGAACCACTCGGCGACGATGTCGAACTGCGGCTGGGTCAGTGGCGTCACGCCTTCCTTCGGCATGCCGGCCTCGGCCTGGAACTGCGCGAGCTTGGCGGGAAACTCATCGCCGTAGGCCTTCCAGAACGTGTACGCGAACCACGGAAGCCGCGCGGCGGTGGCGTAGATGCCGAGCTTCTTGGTGGCGAAGTCCGATGCGGGCAAGGTGGGCATCTCGCGGATGCAGTCGATCATCTGGCGCGCCGACTGCTGGGAGGACACCGAGAGATCGGTCAAGCAGCTGGTCATCGAGGTGTCAGACAGCGCGCGCCAGTAGCGCAGGTGCTGCTTGGTCATCCCGTGGCAGCCGTTGCACGAGCTCGGGTTCGCGCCGCTGACCTGCGCGCCGAGCAGCTGCAACGCGTGGGTCGCGAGCTGATCATCGGGCAAGGTCACCGGGTTCCGGAACACCGGTAACGTCGGGGCATCGATCGAGGAATCCGAGGAATCCGAGGAATCGGCGGGGCCCGCGTCGGCGACCGGCGTGGACGAGCTACCGCCGCAGCCGATCAGCAGGGCGAGAACGAGGGCACATCTCATCGGGTGCATCAGAGCCTAAGCCCGGCATGGCGTCGCCCGTTCGGTGATGCGATGCACTAACCATGGTGAGCGCGACCTGCATCACTACCGCGAGGGTGTAAGTGGGCGCTATCGCGAGCGTTGGTGTAGATTCGCGAGGCTTGAAGGAAATCGGGGAGATGGCCGTCCAAGCGTCAAAGGAGAGACTCACATGAAGCGTTCGGGAAGACTTTTCATGGCCCTGGCCCTCTCGGCCGGGATCGCAGGGACTGCATGCACGGTTCGTGGCTCCGGATACGTCGGGGCATCCACCACGCCGGTCGTCTACCAGGAGCCGCCGCAGCCGCAGATCGAGACCGTCTCGTCGCGCCAGGGCTACGTCTGGGTGCGCGGCCGCTGGGACTGGCAGAACGGCCAGTGGCAGTGGATGGGCGGCCACTGGGAGCGCGAGCGCGCGGGCTATGCCTGGAGCGAAGGTCGCTGGGAGCGCCGCGGCAACTCGTGGCACTGGATCGATGGCACCTGGAGCGCGTCGGGCTCGGTCATGGTGGACGGCGGTGGGAACGGTGGCAACGGCTGGCAGCCGAACACACAAGGTCCCGCCAACGGTGGCGCAGTGGGCGCCGACGTGAACGTGAACGTCAACGCGGGCGGTAACGGTGGTGGCGGCTGGCAGCCGAACACGCAGGGGCCCGCCAACGGTGGTGCGCCTCCCGCGGTGGGTGGCGGCATGTATCCGACCGTGGCTCCGCCGCCGATGCGCGTCGAGAGCTACGGCAACGCCCGCTCGGGCTTCCTCTGGGTGACCGGGCGCTGGGACTGGCGCGACGGCAACTGGGCGTGGGTCGATGGTCACTGGGAGCGCGAGCGCGCGAACATGCAGTGGGTGCCGGGCCGCTGGGAGCTGCAGGGCAACTACTACGTGTGGGTCGAGAGTCGCTGGGATCGCCAGGCCGCGCCGAGCGGTCCGGTCATCCGCGATCACCGCTGAAAACTGCGGCCGGGACAGGGCGCGCGATCGACCTCGATCACGCGACGTCAGAACACGGTCTGGACGCGGCCGACCAGCGAGTTCTCCGACGGCTTGTCCCCGTCCTTGCCGCCGAGGACGTACCAGGTTCGCTCGTAGTCGAGCACGAACCGGAAGTTCCGGTTCGGGTACCAGTTCACGCCGCCGCCCGCGGACCATGCGCGGCGCGCGGACCTGGCCTGGTCGGCGAGCCCTTCGGCGAACACCTCGCTGTCGCGGAGGCGGAGCTCGCCGAGCCGCGCGCCGACATCGAACGCGCCCCAATAGCCCTTGGACGGATCGAGCGGATGCACGGGCGTCACGCTCTTGTACGTCGCCGCATCGCTGGTGAGCACATACTGCGCCGCGAGCTGCCACGCGTCGATCACGACACGAACGTTGGTGCCGTCGAGGCCGACGTGCTGCACCGAGCGCACGAACTCTCCGAGCACGCCGACCGGGCCGGCGTAGTAGCTGGCCTGACCCGTGGCGCGCCAATGCCGGCCATCGGCGACCACAGTGTCCATCAGCGTCGTGCCGGTCTTGCAGGCAAAGAACGTGGTCTGGCCCTGGGTCTTGAACGTCGGCACGTCGGGAGTTGCGACGGTGCCGCTTTTGTCACCGTAGGTTCCAGCGACGCCGACACCGAGGCCAGCGCCGACCTTCACGAACACGCGCGCGGCGGCTTCCTTGTCGTCGGAGACGTCGGCGTCACCGCTCTGACCATCGGCGACGCCGTTGAACACGCCGACCTGGTACGCGACCCGGCCGTTCGCCAGCTCGCCGAACACCTGCACGCCGAGATCGCGGTTGGGCGCGAGCTGCGTGGGCAGGCCACGCTCGACGAACAAGGTCTGGGTCTCACCCTGCAGTCGTTCCAGGCCGAACGGCACCTTGAACTTGCCGAACCGGACCTTCACCGCATCGCCGTAGTGAACGTCCGCGTAGACGTCCTGCAGCACCACGCGCGCGCCGGCAAAGTCGGGGAGGAGGCGGAAGTCGAAGTGCTCGAACAGCGTGCCCTGCAGATCGGGACGGATGCTGCGGAAGCCGAACGTGTCGGTGTGCGGATCCTTAGAGTCGGCGACAAAGAACCGGCCGTCGAACTGGGTGAAGCCGCCGATCTTCAGCTTGGACTTCGCATCCGGGGTCTGGATGAAGAAGCCATCCTTCCATCCGGCGGTGTCCTTGCGCGCGGCGAGCCGGGCGTCGATCAGCGCGTTGACCTCCGCGGCATCGAGCACGGGCGTGACGAGCGCGGGCGCGGTCACGGCGGCCGGCGTTGGCACCGCGGCAGGACCCGAGACCGTCAATGGCGCGCTCTCTGCGGACGGGTCGGGCGTGGAGGTCGTCGTGCCGGCGATGACCGGCGCCGGCTGCGCATGCGCGGTGGCTCCGAGAGCTACCAGGAGGACTACCTGCTTCATCAGACGAATGTCCGTTATAACGGACGACCCGTCAAGCGCTGGTCCGTTATAGCGGACGTTCAGTCGACGGTCACCGAGTACGCCCGGGCCGCGATCCCTCCGCGCGCATCGCGCAGCACCATCCAGATCCAGGCCGGGCCGGGCGATGGCGTGTGCCACGTCGTCCAGACCGCGGTCGTCACATCATCCTCGCCGACCGCGCTCGCGTCCACGGCGAGCGAGCCGCCGGTGGCGAACCACGACACCCGCATCGCCTCGCGGCGATCTACCAGCGTCTGCGACTGCGGATCGAAGTACAGGTAGGTCTCGACGGACGCGGCGGGCCACGCGGCACGCAGCGTGATGTCGGAATCGGCCGCGACGTGATCGAGCACCATCGCCTGCTCGAGCACCGGGTTGTGATTGGCGACGTAGTGCTGGTCGTAATCGAACGCGATTTCGGTCGGCGCGCGCGGCAGCTGGCAGGTGATCCTGACCAGGCCGAACGCCAGCGCGCCGTCGAGGGCGACCCGCACCGGCTGGTAGTAGCCGCCGGTCGCGTCGGCATCGCGCGCACGGAAGTCCATGCCCGGCGGAACGTCGGGACCGAACCGCAGGCAGCCGTCGGCGGGTAGCGTGCCCATCGCGGTGGGGCCAGTGCCGAGCGCGAGCAGCTGACCCTCGCCGAGGCATGCGTCTGAGACCGAGTTGTCCTCGGTCGGCGGCTTGGGTGCCGCGCAGAACGCCCAGCTCGGACTCGCATCGGCCGGGCCGTCAGGGCTCGCAACCACCGCGTGAAACCTCACCGGTGCTCGCGGTTTGGCCTCGGCTGGCTCGGAGATCACCGCGAGCACGCGCGGCTCGCGGATGATCGCGAGGCGCTGATCGAGGCCGTGGTCGCACGCGGCGAGCGCTAGCACGGCGATCGCGACGAACCTCATCGCTCGATCCTTAGGCCGGCGATCGCGAGCAGCGGCAGGCTGGTCAGGTAGCCGCGCGTCGAGAAGTCTGCGCTGTAGATGATCTCCTCGGCGTTGGCGCGCCCGGTGAGGTTCTGGACCTCGAGATAGACCGCGGCGCGGGCCGACGCGAGCGCGAACCGTCGCTCGCCGCGCAGATCGGCTGCGAAGAACGTCGGCAGCCGCGTACCGTTGTGCACGCCTCGGATCGGCTGAAACCGCCCGGAGCGGCTGTCAAAGTACGAGCCGAGCACGTCGGTGCGCGGCTCGCCGGTGGACACCCGCACGCGACCACCGACGGTCCATGGTCCGTGCTCCCAGCCGGCGACCGCGATCAGGCCGTGGGTCTGATCGTGATCGAACAGCCGCCGGGTCTGGGACGCCGCGTCCTTGCGCGTGCTCCGCGATAGCGCGTAGGACAACCAGCCCGTTAATCCGCGCCAGCCGACGACGCGCGCGATGAGCTGCACGCCAATCACCTTGCCGGTGCCGCCCTGGGTCAGGGCCTCGGCGAGCGGCGGCGTCACCGCGAGATCGCGCGCCACCAGATCGTCGAGCCACCGCGCATATCCCGCGGCCTCGATCGCGATCGGTGCGCGACGCCACTGACCACCCGCGGTGACATGCCACGCGCGCTCGAGGCCTAGCGTCGGCGTTCCAAACACAGCACTTGCATCGCTCGCGGCGCGGGCCTGGTGATAGCGACCGCCATCGACGCGCAGCAGCGCATCGTGGGAGACCTTCACCTGCACGGTGCCGCGGGGATCCTCGGTGAACAAGATCTGCTGCGCGCCGATGCCGGGTGTGGTCCCGACGCGCGGAGTCAGCCGGCTCGCGTCGAGCAGCCAGCCATCGAACCGACCTCCCAGGGTGGCGGTGACGCGCCCCGCGCGAACGTCGAGCGCGCTGTGACCGGCGAGATCGAGCGTGGTCGCGGTCCACCGATCTGCGGTGACGTCATCCCCGGGCGGCTGGCCGAAGATGTGGAGGTCGCCCTCGCGCGCCGGGATCGTGAGCGAACCGGTGCGAGCGAGCGTGGCGCGCTCCGCATCGAGATCGCCGCCGAGTGTCAACGTCAGCTGATCAGACATCCGCGTCTGTTGCACGCCGCGGGCTCCGCCGACCCAGGCCGTGCTCGCGTGGCTCGCCGGGGTCATGCCGAACCGGTAGTCGTCGGCGCTGCGCTCGCGGCCAAACCACACCGTGCCGGACTCGAACCCTGCTTCGCGCTCTCGTCGCAGCGTGACCTGTGCGCGCAACCAGCGTTGGTCGATCTGCTCGCGCACCTCGGTCGCTGGATCGTCGGACGCCAGCGTCCGTGCCAGGCCATCGAGCGAGCCGAGCACCCAGCCGATCACCGTGACGTGCGGCGACAGCTTGCCGCGCGCCACCACCTGCGCGTCGGTCCAGCTCGGCAGCGGTGCGTTCGGCGCCAGCTGCTGTGGATCGGTGACCGCACCGATCGCACGATCGAGCCAGCTCTGGCGCACCGCCGCGGCGATCGTGATCGGTCCCGCCACGGTCTTGCCGGCGAGGCTTCCGTCCAGCACATCTACCTGAGCGCGCCACTTCGGGACCCCGACGGAGCTCGGATCTTCGAGGCCGATGTCGATCACACCGCCGATCGCGCGTCCGCGGTCGGGACCGAACGCCGCGGGCGTCAGCTTGATGTCGCCGACCAGATCGTTGCCGACAGCCGAGCGATAGCCACCGAGGTGGTACAGCGCAGGTACCGGCACGCCGTCGACGAACACGCGGGTATCGCGCGGTGCCGCGCCCCACACTACGATCTCCGAGGAGCCGGCGGGTGGCCGCGCGACCGCGGGCATCGACTGCACGACCTTGCCGGCATCTCCGCCACCGGGCACGGAGCGTGCGGTCCTCGCATCGACCTTGGTCTCGCCGGGCGCGCTCGGAGCGATGTCGGTGATCTCGATCCGCTCACCGCCGGTCTCCGCGGTCGCATCGACCTCGATCACCAGCTGCGCATCGCCGCTCAGCACGAGCGGCTGCTCGTGCGGGGTCAGCCAGGGCGCGGTGATCGCGATCGTATAGCGACCGCGGGGCAGGGCGATCGCGAAGTTACCGGCATCGTCGCTCGCGGCGAGCTCGTTGCCGATCGTGATCACGGCGCCCGCGACGGGCTCGCGGGTCGCGCGGTCGATCACGTGGCCGCGCAGCGTGGCCACCGCTTGCGCGTGTGCGGCGCCCGATGCCGCGATCACGAGCAGCGCGGCGCCTGCCGGCCTCACAGCGAGAACCGCAGCGCGAGCACGCCTGCCCCAGCGCCGTGCGCGGGCAGGGTGTCCTCGGGCGCCGCGAACCCGCGAGCGGCGCCGATCAGCTCGCCGTTGCGATACGCCGCGACGTACCACGCGGCACCCGGCGCACCGCACATCGCGCGCGCGTCCACGCGCACCACGTAGTCACCACCGGGCGGTGGCACCGTCCAGATCACGTGCTCGTTCGGGCGGCCGTTGCGGCGGCAAGCCTTGTTCGCATCGTGGTCGAGGATGCCGAACTTCAAATAGTCGAGTGGATCTACCGGCACCCCCGGCTGCGGCGGAGGCATCGAGTTCGGCTTGTCGGACCAAACTTCGCCGCCATTCGCATCGACCACGTGGAGATCGAGATCCGCCGCGCCGTCCCACACCAGCGCGACCACGAGCTCGCCCGCCGGCGGCATCTCCGCATCCGCGATCACCTGCACGCTGATCGCCGCCCCGAACCGACCCTGATCGTCGGCGGCGGCGAGCTTCAGCTCGAACGGACCCGGTTCGATGCCGTCGCGTACGCCGAACGTGGAGATCGCCGTTGGAAGTCCAGGTGCGGCGAGATCCGGCGGACCCGCGGGGACGATCCAGCTGCCGTCATGACCGTCGATGCCGAATACCGCTGCGCGCGCGGCCGGTGCGAGCGTGCCGATGGCCTTCTCCCCGATGCGGTCGATGATCACGGTCGGATGCCGCGTCGACAGTGCGAGTGCTGCCGGCCCACCCTCGTCCGTCGGGAACGCGCCCGGCCGGAACTGCGCGCCCGGGATCTCGAGCACCGCATCGAGCCCAGGATCCGAGCTGGCAGCATCACAGGCGGTGAGCGCAAGTAGCAACACGCTCGCACGCATCAGAACCCCACCTGCGCGCGGAACGTCAGCCGATCCGCGGCGCGCGTGATCGGCGTGCCGTTGTCGTCGCGCCCGAATGGGTTGCGCTCATGGTCGTACTGGACGATCAGCCGCGCGTCGTGCCAGCGGCCGACGGCCATCGCGGACATCGTCGAGAACAGCTTGTGCTCGCCGACGATCGCGGTGCCCAGCCGTTCGGTGACATCGCGGTCGGCGTCGTAGCGGTCGTAGCGAACACCGGCCTGCGCGTGCTCGCCGAGGTCCTGCACCGCGCCGATCGAGAAGCCGAGCTCGCGATAGTCACGCGATGCAGCCACCGGGTCGGCATAGATCAGACCGCGATCAAGATTGGTGGCGAGCGCGGCCTCGGCGAATGCGCTGCCGGTACCGAGCGCGCAGATGCACCAGTGAACCTGCACGTCCACCCCGAGCGCGTTCCGATCGAAGGCCGTCGAGGGTGTCGCGGCCGCGCCCGGGATGATCTGCAGCTCGGTGGTCTGGACCCGACCGTCCTGGTTGTCGTCGACCCACTGCAGCTCGTCCTTGGTCGCCGGCGTGCCGGCATGCAAGCCACTGCCGGTGAGCGCGGAGGCGCCCACCGCCACGCGAAGCTGCAGCGGACCTTCGATCTCCGCGCCGATCCGGCCGACCACGTCGTGGCTCGCCGCCGGATCCTTGCCCTTCCACTGCGCGTCGCCGACCGGCGCGCCATTCATGAGCGCGACCGACCACCGCGCGATGCCATACGCGCCCTGCGCCATCACCCCCGCGTCGTAGTTGCCGGGGACGAGCGCACGCGCGAACGCCGGGGGCTCGAGGAACGCCTTGTCGCGCTCGCTCGACGGGATCTCGACCCCGAACGGCGTCTTGAATAGCCCGGCCGTCAGCGTCACCAGAGGCAAGGCATCCGCCGGCCGCCGGTACAGCCAGCCCACGTTGCCAGCGAGGATCCGCGCGGTGGAACCATCGATCGTGTTGCCATCGAGCTCCAGCGCGGCGAACAGCGATTCCTTGCGCGCATCCACGCGCAGGCGTCCGCGGCGCACCAGGAACCGCTCGGTGTTGAGCAGCCTGCCGTCAGAGGTCAGCTCGTCGGCCGAGTCCTGGCTGTAGGCGACGGCATCGGCCTGAACGTATCCTGTCACGTCGAGCTGCGAGCCATGCCGAGTCACGACCGGCCGTAGCCCCTCGGGTTCGGCGAGCGCGGGCCCCGCCGAGAGCACGATCAGGGCGGCAGCGACGGCAGCGAACCATCCGGGTTGAGGAGCGGCGGCCGCTTGTCCTTGAAGATTTCCTGGGCGTTCGTACACGCGTTGATGATCTGCTCGTGGGTGGTCGGGGTTCCAGAGAAGCATGGCGCTGCGAGCGGAGGTGCATCGATCGACGAGTCGACGACCGGTGACGCATCGTGCACCGGAACCTGCGCTCCATCGTCACCGCAGCCGGTGCCGAACGCCATCATCGCCATGCTCAAAATCACGATCTTCATCACTGCACCTCGCAGAAGCCGTCGCGGCAGGTGCCCGACGAGCACGCCACGGTTGCCGAACAGGACGCGCACGTCGTCGATTGGACGAGGCTCTCGTACTTGCATGTGCAACTCTGGGTGGGCTTGTAGATCGAGAGCGGGCCGCCTTCGAACGAGCGGGTGACCCCCATCGCGCACGCGGGGACCAGGCCGACGGCAGCGATCGAATTCAGCGGTGCGAAGTTCGGGGCAGGCGTCACCTGTTTGCCGACGATCAAGTTCACTACGTAGCGCGCATCGGGCTTCACTGGATTGCCGGACCCATCGACCGTGTCCATCCAGATCGTCGGTGACCACACGGTGTAGTGACCGTCGCGGACGTTCTTCTTGTCGCGAGCACTCGATGTGGAGTCGGGGAAGTACGCCGCACGCTGTCCCTTCGCACGGAACGCGAGGATGCGGAGCGAGCTGCGAAGGTTATCGGCGACCTCGATACCGAGGATACCGATCGCCTTCTCGGGAACGGTGGACGTCTGCAGCGAGGACACCACCATCGGGGAGCCGTCGAGACGCACGCCTTTCCACTTGTCCGCGGGCACCGAGATGTTCGCGCCCCACGCGAGCAGCGTGCTCTTGGTGACGGTGCGGATGAACATCTGCGCCTCGTCGACCCATGGTGCGATCATCCCGGCCGCACCGAAGCCGAACACGAAGAACGCCTCCTCGTAGGTGATCGCGATCTGCGAGGACGCGACGGGTACTGCCATCACGTAGGCCTGCACCGCGCCCTGCTCGAGGTGCACCGTCGCCGGTGGCGCCTCGGTGGTGCAAGCACTGTTGAACAGTGCCGAGTTTGCCACGTCGGGCACCACCCCGCCGGTCGGTGCCGTGCACGTCAAGGTCGGCGAGCTCGGCGTCCACAGCCCATTCTCGGCCATCGACGGGATGTACTGCATGTTCCCGGTGATCGGGACGCGGGTGTAGATCGCCTGGATGTTCGGGCACGAGCCGCTCGTGACGAACACCAGCGTGATCGGCTTGGGCGCGTTATCGCGAAGCGCTCGACCGATCCGCTTCATCAGGTTCAGCTGGGTGTCACCGACCTGGAGATAGACCGGATTGGGCAGCTGATCGCACGGCGCCGCATCGGCGGACTTCGCGAGCGACAGCAGGACGAATACAGGTACAAGGCGACGCATCGATTCTCCCTCAAGCAAAGCGAGTGCCTTCGCTCCGAACCCCCAGCTTGTTACAGCCGACCGGTGTTACGGGTTACAGCGACGTTACGCGTCGCGGATCGGCGTTACA
>JAYUVX010000061.1:0-21135 GCA_043753855.1 Myxococcales bacterium
GCTGGACCGCGAGCGCGCGCTCTACTCGCAGCTCGGCGTGCACCTCAACTATCCCGACACGTCCAAGCTGCGGTTCACCGAGCGGGTCATCCTCGCGGACGAGCCGGTCCGCGTGTATGGCTACTGCTCGCGCGAGCCCGATCGCCAGGCGATGGATGCGGAGGTATCCGGCTATCGTGGAGCCGTGCCGACCCGCCCGGTGTTATCAAGCACGCGACGCGCGCCACTGCTGATCGGCTAGTCTCGCGATCGGCTATCGTGCCGCCGTGATCACGCGTCGTCAGCTGCTCGTCGGATCCGCCGCTGCAGGACTCGGTGCGTGCGCGCGCACCGTGATCAAGACCCGGTTGCCGCAGCTCACCCATGGCGTGCAAGCAGGCGACGTGCAGACCGATCGCGCGATCATCTGGGCACGCTGCGACGAGGCCGCGCGGCTGGTCGTCGAGTGGTCGACCCTCGCATCGTTTGGCAATGCCCGGCGCGTCGCCGGCCCCGTGGTGGGGGCCGACACCGATCACACCGGCATGCTGTCGCTCACGGATCTGCCCGCGGGACAGACCATCGCCTACCGCGCGCGGTTCGAGCGCGAGGCGGCGCGCGGCGCATCGGCATGGACCGTCGGTCGCTTCGCCACGCCGCGGCCCGATCGATTCCGCTTCGTGTGGACCGGCGACACCTGCGGCCAGGGCTACGGCCGCAACCCCGACTGGGGCGGGCTCCGCGGTTACGAGGCGATGCGCCATGCCGAGCCCGCGTTCTTCCTGCACTCGGGCGATCTGATCTACGCCGACAACCCGATCCTCGCCGAGAAGCGCCTCCCCGATGGCCGCGTGTGGCGCAACATCACGAACGACAGGGTCGGCAAGGTCGCCGAGACCCTGGACGAGTTTCGCGCGCGGTTCGCCTACAACTACGAGGACGAGCACGTGCGCGCGCTCGCTGCCGAGGTCCCGATCCTCGCGCAATGGGACGATCACGAGACCCACAACAACTGGTGGCCGGGCCAGCGACTCGAGGACGATCGCTATCGCGATCCCGACGCCACCACCCTCGCCGCCCGTGCGCTGCGCGCGACCCGCGAGTGGACACCGATCGGCGGACCGACGATCCACCGCGTGATCCACTACGGCCCGCTGCTCGATGTGGTCGTCGTCGATCTCCGGCCGTTCCGCACGCCCAACGATGCCAACCGCGGCGAGTCCGGCGCGATGCTCGGCGCTGCGCAGGCGCGCTGGCTCGTCGACGCCCTGTCCACGTCACGCGCGCGCTGGAAGGTGGTCGCCTGCGATCAGCCGATCGCGCTCGTGATCGGCGACGGTCCCGGCGATACGCGGCAGGAAGGGTATGGCAACGGTGACGGACCTCCGCTGGGCCGCGAGAAGGAGCTCGCCAGCGTGCTGTCCGAGCTCGCGCGGCGCAACGTCACCGGTGTGATCTGGCTGACCGCGGACGTCCACTACGCTGCCGCACATCAGTTCGATCCCGCGCGTGCCAGCGGCGTGTCGTTCCTGCCGTTCTGGGAGTTCGTCGCGGGCCCGATCCACGCGGGCACGTTCGGCCCGAACACGCTCGATCCGACGTTCGGCCCGGAGCTCAAGTTCCAGTGGGTACCGCCCACCGGCACCGGCAACCTCGCGCCGTGGGACGGGCTGCAGAGCTTCGGGATCGTTGATGTCAGCGCCGAGGCGCTGCGGGTCTCGCTGGTCGGGATCGATGGCAAGCCCCGCTACACCGTCGAGCTGCCGCGTCACTGAACGGCCTGGCAATGGTCGGCACCGGTGCGGCACGCCGCTTGATAGGTCTCCTCTCCGCATGAAACGTTCCGTCCTCGTCGCACTGCTCGCCCTCCCCGCCTGTGGTGGCGGCAGCTCCCAGACCGATCCCGACGCCGCGGGCGTCGACGCTCACGTCACCCGTCCACTCGCGGTCACCTCCGTGGTGGATCTCGGACGGTTTCCGCTCCCTCTCAAGGGCGTCGGACGCGACGGCGGGATGAGCGGCGTGCTCGGTGGCAAGCTGCTGTGGACGTTCGGCGATACGTTCCTGACCGAGCACACGACGATCGACAACTCGAGCGTGCTGTCGGCAACCTCCGGCTGGAGCACCGCCTCCGATCCGCTCGCGCTCGTGCACAACCAAGACGGCGGGCAGCCGGCCCAGCTGATCCCGTACACGCCCGAGGAGATCGCGGCGAACCAGGCCGATGCCTTGAACGGCTACGCGCTGTGGCCCGGTCCGCTGATCGATGTCGGCGAGCCCACCGGGGTGATCGCGTTCCAGCGAATCAAGCGCACCAGCGGCGGCGGGTTCGAGAGCATCGGCGTCGGCACGGCGCGGATCGGCGCGGACGCCGCGAGCGCGTCGCGTACGACCACCCTGCTGTTCGCGCCGCCGGAGCAGCTGTTCGTGCCGCACGTGGTGATCGATGGCTTCGCCTATGCGTTCTCGTGCGAGAAGCGCGGCTTCCTCGACTTCGCGTGCAAGCTCGGACGCGCACCGAAGGCCCAGGTCGAGGTCCGCGCTGCGTACGAGTTCTTCGATGGCTCGGAGTGGACCTCCGACATCACCCGCGCCACCTACGTGATCAACCAGACCAGCGTCGCGCCGTCGATCTCGTACAACGTGCACCTCGGCAAGTATCTCGCCGTCTCCTGCAAGGTGCTGTCGAGTACGGTCCTGCTGCGCACCGCCGATCGCGTCGAGGGCCCGTGGGGCGAGCCGACCCAGATCGAGGCGGGCAGCCAGGGCGTGCTCGCGCCGCCCCAGATGGATCAGTGGAACTACCTGTGCGTCGAGCATCCGGCGCTCGCCACCGAGGACACGATCGTCGTCGGCTACTCGCGCCCGACCGAAGCCTTCCACGGCGACGTGCGGCTCGCGCGGATCAGCCTGCGCTGAGCTACGCGTCGGCCCAGTTGTCGGCGATGCCGATGTCGACCTCGAGCGGAACCGAGAGCTGGTAGACGCCCTCCATCTCGACCTTCAAGATCGCGCCGAGCTCCTCCGCTATGGCCGGCGGCGCCTCGAACACCAGCTCGTCGTGCACGGTCAGCAGCATCTTCGCCGGGATGTGGTCGCGGGCGATCCGGCGCGCGGTCGCCAGCATCGCGACCTTGATGAGGTCCGCGCCCGCGCCCTGCATCGGCGTGTTCTGCGCGACGCGCTCGGCTGCATGCCGCGCCTGCGGCGACTTCGACATCAGATTCGGGATCGGCCGCCAGCGACCGAGCAGCGTGCGTGCCCCGCCCTGCGCGCGGGCGAGCGTGACGATGTCGTCCATGAACTTGTGGATGGTCGGGAACCGCTGGAAGTACCGGCGCGAGTACTCCGCCGCCTGGGTGCGGGAGATCTCGAGCGTGCGCGCGAGACCGAAGTCCGACTGCCCGTAGGACAGGCCGTAGTTGACCGCCTTCGCGATCCGCCGCTGCTCCGTGGTCACCGCCTCGCGCGGCACGTCGAACACCTCGGCCGCGGTCTGGGTGTGGACATCGACGTGCTCGCGGAACGCGGTGCCGAGCTTCTCGTCGCTCGACAGGTGCGCGAGGATCCGCAGCTCGATCTGCGAGTAGTCCGCCGCGATCAGCACGTGTCCCGGCGCTGCGATGAAGCCGCGACGGATCTGGCGGCCGAGCTCGCTGCGGATCGGGATGTTCTGGAGGTTCGGATCCTGTGACGAGATCCGGCCGGTCTCCGCGACGACCTGGTTGAAGCTGGTGTGGACGCGGCCGGTGCGCGCGGACACCAGCGGCGGCAGCGCATCGAGGTAGGTGCCCTTGAGCTTGCTGATCTCGCGGTGCTCGAGGATCGGCGCGATCATCGGGTGCGCATCGATCAGCGCCTCGAGGGTCTCGGCCTCCGTGGACCATCCGGTCTTGGTGCGGCGCACGCCCTTGGTATCGAGTCCGAGCTTGTCGAACAACAGCTCGCCGAGCTGCTTCGGCGAGCCGATGTTGAACTCCGTGCCCGCGGCGTCGAAGATCGTGCGCTCGAGCGTCTCGAGCTTGGCCGTGACCTCAGCCGCTAGCCTGCGAAAGTGCGGGACATCGATGTGAATGCCGATCCGCTCGACGTCGGCGAGCAGCACGGCGACCGGCAGCTCGACCTCGCGGTACAGGGAGAGCAAGCCGCTCGCTTCGAGCCGCTGCGGCAGCTGCTCGGCGATCGGCAACAGGGCGTGGGTGATCGCCCCGGCCCACGGCGCCGCGCGCTCGACCTCGATCGATTCGAGGCTGTGGCGCGCGCGCCCGGCGATCGTCGTTCGCGGCGGCAGCATCACGCCGCCGAGCCGCTGGGCGACCGCCTCGCCCGGCTCTGCCTCGGCGGTGGGATCCAGGAGGAAGGCGGCGAGCATCGTGTCCTCGACGACGCCCTGCACCGCGACGCCGATCGCCGCGAACGTGCGGATGATCGTCTTGGCGTCGTGCGCGACCTTCTCGATCGAGGGATCCTCGAGGATCTCGTGGATCGGGATCAAATCACCGGCGGGCGGCGGCGCCGGCGCACCGATGTAGCGGTGACCGACCGGCAGGTACGCGGGCGGCTGCCCCTTCACCGCGATCACGATCGCGACGAGACCTGCCTTCTCGGGACGCTCCGGGTCGAGCTCGACCGTGATCGCCATCCGCTTTGCCGCGCGCGCGCTGGCGGCGACCTCCGCGATCGCATCGGGCCGGGTCACGATCCGGGTATCGGTGGCGACCTCGACGTGGGTGAACGCCGTCTGCTCGGGCGCCGGAACGATCACGACGTCCTCGCCCGGCGGCATCCGCATCTTGACCTTCTCGACCAGCTGGCCAAACTCGAGCTCGGTGAACCGCTGGAGCAGCGCCGGCAGGTTCCAGTCGGTGACCACCAGATTCTCGAGCTCCACCGGCAGCGGCACATCGCGGCGCAGCTCGACGAGCTTGCGCGAGATCGTCAGGCGCTCGAGCATCTCCTTGTCGGAGAATGGCTGCTTGACCGCGATCCGCGGCACCACCGGGTTCTCGCGGATCAGATTCTCCAGCGTGCCGTATTTCTCGAGCAGCCCCGCGGCGGTTTTGTCGCCGACGCCGCGGAGGCCGGGGATGTTGTCGCTGGTGTCACCGACGAGCGCGAGGAAGTCCGGAATCTTCTCCGGCGGCACGCCCAGCTTCTTGATCACCTCTTCGCGCGTGTAGGTCTTCTGGTGGAGCGCATCGATCATCGACACGCCATCGCCGACCATCTGCATGATGTCCTTGTCAGCGCTGTAGATGACGACCTCCCAGCCCTTCGCGCGGGCCTTGGTGACCAGCGTCGCGATCACGTCATCGGCCTCGACCCCGGGCACCGTGATCACCGGCCAGCCAAGCTCGCGCACGATCGGCTCGAAGTACTCCATCTGCACCACGAGCTCTTCGGGCGGCGCTTTTCGGGTGGCCTTGTACTCGGCGTACATCTCGGCCCGGAACGTCCGCACACCGCTCTTGTCATCGAACACCACGGCCATCCGTTTGGGAGCGTTGTCCTCCTCGAGCCGCATCAGCATCCGCGTGAACACGTAGAGCGCGCCGGTCGGCATGCCCTCGCTGGTCGACAGCCGGACTTCCTTGCGCTCGCCGCGCGAGATGTTCATCAGCCCGTAGTGGGCGCGGAAGATGTAGCCGTGGCCATCGACGATGTAGAGGCGCTCCGGCACGGGCGCAATCTAGCCCGGGGGTCTGTCGCTGCCTACCTCGCCCTGGCAAGATGCCGCCATGCACCGCATCGTCGTCGACGCCATGGGTGGCGACCACGCTCCGGACGAGATCGTCCAGGGAGCGGCGGAGGCGTCGCTCGCCCTCGCGTCGGCCGAGATCATCCTGGTCGGTGATGCCACCGTGCTCGGCCGGCTGCTGCCGAAGCTGCGCCACGATGGCGGCCGCGTTCGCGTGCACCATGCGCCGACGTACATCGAGATGGACGAGAAGCCGGCCGAGGCGCTCGCGGCCAAGCCCGAGGCATCGATCGCGATCGCCGCGGATCTGGTCGCCCGTGGTGAAGGTGATGCGCTGGTCTCCGCGGGCAATACCGGCGCGAGCGTGCTGGCGTGCGCGCGCCGGTGGACACTGCTCGAGGGCGTGCGGCGCGCGGCACTCGCCGCCGTGTATCCCACCGAGCTGCGGCGCGGCGAGAAGGACGATCCGTTCTCGCTGATTCTCGATGTCGGCGCCACCGTCGATGTCAGCGCGGAGGACCTGGTGGGGTTCGCGGTGATGGGCTCGGCGTACGCGAAGCTGGTCTCCAGCAACCGCCGCCCGCGGGTAGCGCTGCTCTCCAACGGCACCGAGGCCGGCAAGGGTCCCAAGGAGATCGTCGCGGCCCACGCAGCGCTGGTCGAGACCACCGAGCTCAACTTCATCGGCAACATCGAGGGTCTCGATATTCCGCGCGGCGTGGCCGACGTCGTGGTGACCTCGGGCTTCGTCGGCAACGTGGTGCTGAAGATGCTTGAGGGCGTCAGCGACACCGTGGTGCGGCTCGCTCGATATGCTCACAAGGAGCGGCTCGCGTGGCGGCTCGGGTTGATCGCGCTGTCGTCCGCGATCGATCAGCTGAAGTCAATCACCGACTGGCAGCAGTACGGCGGCGCCCCGCTGCTCGGCTTCACGCATCCGTTCATCAAGGCGCACGGTCGCTCGAACGCACGCGCGGTGACCAACGCGATCAAGGTCGCGCACAAGGCGCTCGCCGGTAATCTGTGCGGCAACATCGCGCGGACGATGGCCGAGCTCGACGAACGTGCGCTCAAGCGGCCGCGAACGACCACCGGAACCGACACGGGATCGTGATGGGCCGCCGCCAGTCGCTGCTGCGCAGGCTGACCGGGTTACCCGTCGAGCTCGGGGAGCGGATCGGGCTTTTGGATCACGTTCCTCCGGGACTCGCCGATGGCGCTCCGCCGCCGAGGCACACGTTCCGCTGGGATCTCGACAAGACGTATCTGCGCACCGAGTTCGACAGCCTCGCAGATCTCGCGAGAAGCGCGATCGAGACCGCCGCCGACAAGCAAGCGTTCCCCGGTGCCACCGCGCTGCTCCGCGCCCTGAAGCAGGACGATCACCGGATCTGCATCGTGTCTGGAAGCCCGACGCAGATGCGTCAAGTGCTCGCCGCCAAGCTCGCCCTGGACGGCATCGCCTACGACGAGTTCGTCCTCAAGAACAACCTGAAGAACATCCTGAAGGGTCGGTTCCGTGCGCTGCGCGCCCAGGTCCCGTACAAGCTCCCGGCGATGCTGCGCTCGCGGATCGGCGCACCGGCCGAGAGCGAGACGTTGTTTGGCGATGACGCCGAGGCCGATGCGATCATCTACTGCCTGTACGCCGATGTGGTCGGCGGACGGGTGAGCCTGCAGGATCTCGAGCGCGTGCTGGTAGCGTCGCGCGCGTACGAGGACGACACCGAGCGCATCCTCGATCTCGCGCGCCGCGTGCCCAAGGGCGATGCGGTGCATCGGATCTTCATCCACCTCGATCGCAAGTCGCCACCGGTCGGCTTCCGCCGGTTCGGCCCGCGCCTGGTCCCGGTGTTCAACTACTTCCAGGCGGCCCTCGTGCTGTACGAGGACAAGGTGCTCTCGGCGCGCCAGGTCATCTACGTCGCGCTCGAGATGCTCGACTCGGGCCAGTACGAGCTCGGTCACCTCGCGACCAGCGTCCAGGACATGATCCGACGCGGCCGGGTCAGCCGCGAGACTGCCCTGCAGCTCGCCGCCGAGGCCAGCGAAGCGGCGGCCTCCGGAGCGCTCTCCGGTCGCGATGATCTTCCCCCGTTCGAGGAGATCGCGGAGGCGTTCCGCGCACGCGTCCGCGAGCTCGGCGGCTCACCAGTCCAGATACCGGCCGAGCTTGCCGAACCGCTGGACTACGTGCGTCTGGTCGACGAGGAGCACGAGCAGCGTCGAACCCGCCGCCGATCCGGCATGGGCTGATCCATCGGCTCGACGATCACCTGCGTCCCTTCGAAAAAAGTTTTGCGGGACGTCGTTCGCGGGCGGATCGACGTCGGATCTCACCTCCGCGGGTGGACACGACGCTGGTGTCGATCGCAGTGACGCCCGCGAACCCGCCCGTGTTCACTGGCTTCACCAAGCCGATGATCGCGACGCCGACCTACTCGGACAGCACCACGAAGGTCATGACTCGCGAGGTGACATGGACGGCGACCATGGGGCGGTCGCTGCGGTCTCGAAGGGGACGTGCACCTACGGCGTGGTGACCGGCGTGGCTCCGATCAAGGCGCAGCAACGCACTGACGCGATGAGCAGCAGTGCGAGTGTCAACGTCATCCCCTGCACAGCACATCCGATCTAGTCGGACCTGGATCACATGGATCTGGTTGGAGCGCGCGCTCGGTGGTCGCGGTGTGGGCAACCGTCGCCCATGCCGTGCTCGCCGGACGCGCCTCGACGCGAATCATCTGCCTCGTCCCCCCGATCCCCCACCCGGTCACGATCCCGTCGTGGACCACGAGTCCGGAGGTGGACACAGCGGCGTGATCGAGCGATCGATCGTGTTCCGATTTCCTGGTGTGCAACGTGATCGCGCAGGAGAGCGGCCACAGCTACGGGCTCGACCACGAGCTACTGCGGGCCGATCCGATATCGACGCAGTACGCGCCGATCGATCGCGCGTTCGCGTTCGCGGACGAGGAGGTGGCCTGCGGCGAGAGCGAAGCGCTGCCGTACGGGCGACCTCACGCGACCTGTCGTGAGACTCAGAACTTCTACGCGCTGCCAGAGCGCTTGGGCGTGGCCGGCGATTCTCATCGACAGCGCAATCGCGGGCCCGACGAGGCCGGTTGCTCGCCGAACAGTCGTGGAAGCTGGGAGCCACTGCTGCTCGCAGCAGGCATCTTGTGGCAACGTCGAGGCAGATTCAGCAGGCGCGCCGCGGAGTTGGAGGGTGTACGAGCGCTGAGGCAGCTAGGTCGCACCGGCCTCACTCCCTGTGATCCCAAAGGTCGCGCCGCCGATCGGCCTGCTGGTATGCATGGAGCTCGTGCGCAGCTGGATCGTCGTTCTCGGGTGGGTCCTCGTCGCGTGTGGCGGCGGGGGGAATCCTTCCGCGCCCGATGGAGCCACCAACGTCGACGCCGGCGCAGATGCTCCCACCGTGTACGCGGCGTGCTCCGAGTTCGGCACCAGCAGCGTGCCGGTGCCCGCACACGTGGTCGGACAGCTCGGAAACTCGGACGTTCGCAGCCCTGCCATGTGCAGCGTCATCGATGCGCCGTTTGGCACCGAGTCCGCCGGTCCCGATCGCGTGATCACGCTTTCGAATCTGACGCCCAACGCGGCGTACGTGGTGAAGCTGACGTCGTCGAGCGACCTCGCGTTCTACGTGGTCACCGGGTGCGGATCGCCGACCGGGCCCGCCTCGGATCAGTGCCAGCTGTTCGAGGATTCGGTCGCTGGTGGCGATCCGGAGGTCGGGCGGTTCGTCGCCGGCGGAAGCACCGCGTATGTAGTTGTCGACTACTACGCCTCGCACGCTCCGCCCTCGAATGACTTCACGCTGGATGTCTATGCCGAGCAGTGCCAGGACTCCGGTGCCGGCCAGTGCAGCGGCGCCACGCCCGCTTGCTTCGAGGGCCGCTGCGTCGGCTGCGTGACGAGCTTCGACTGCGGCTCCGCCGCCGCGCCGGTCTGTGGGGCCATGCAGACGTGCATCCCTGGCACCGACACCTGCACCTCCGACGGTGTCGACGAGCCCGGCAATGATGGGCCCGCCGGAGCAACGCCGATCGTTCTCGATGGCGTGGGTCACAGCGCGATCGCCGGTAAGGTGTGCTCGAGCCCGGTGAGCGAGTACGACTACTTCGCGTTCGACGTGACCACGCTCGGCGAGTCGTGGCGGTTCTGGCTCGGCTGGCTCGGCGGACGGGACCTCGATCTTCGCATCTACGATGCAACCGGTGTGGAGCTGGGTCTGTCGTTCTGGGAACAGCCCGAGCAGGTCACGCTGACCTACCTGCCGCCGGGTCGGTATTACGTGCGCGTCCGCGAGTTCGTCTCGACCCCCGATGTCTCACCGATCAACTACACACTCACCACCCAGCGTTCGTTCGGCGCCGCGTGCACGTCGGCGGCGGACTGCGCTGGCGAGTACCGCAACCAGCTGTTCCGCGGCTCGTGCCTCGCGGGCTCGTGCGTGCCGATCCAAGGCAACGGGGCGGTCTCCGAGGGAGGCGCCTGCGATAGCCAGTCCGACTGCGCCCTCGCGTTGCGGTGCCCGAGCTTCTTCTTCGTCGCCGATGGCGACGCGCGCGAGACCTGCTCGCGGAGCTGCAGTGATGACACGGCGTGCGCCCCGCTCGGTGCGGGCTTCGTGTGCACGACCTACTTCTCGAACAACTTCTGTGTCCAGAAATGCACCGAGAACGACCAGTGCCCTACGGTGACCTCCTCCATGCCGGTCGCAGGACAGCCGTGGCGCCGCCTGTCGTGCGACGTACCGACCGGTCGCTGCGTTCCGTAGACACGGCCGTGCTAGAACCTCGGTCGATGCCCACGGAGCGCACGGCCTCGATCCTCGTCGTCGAAGACGACGAAGCGATGCGCGATCTGCTATCCGAGGAGCTCGAGGATGCGGGCTTCGAGGTCGCCGCCGCGGGTGGAGCTGCCGCCGGGCTGGAAGTGGCGCGCTCGGGGCGGTTCGATCTCGTGATCACCGACCTGCGGATGCCGGAGATGGATGGCTTCGATCTGATCCGCGGCGTGATGGCGCTGCCCGAGCCGCCGCACGTCGTCATGATCACGGCTTTCGGTTCGGTCGAGACCGCGATCCGGGCGGTCAAGCTCGGCGCCTACGACTACATCACCAAGCCGTTCGAGATCGAAGAGCTGCTGCTGGTGGCCGACAAGGCCCTCGCCGAGCGAGCACTGCGCAGCAAGGTCGCGCGACTGCAGCACGAGGTCGAGGACAAGTTCGGGCTTGGCAACATCATCGCGAACAGCCAATCGATGCGGGACGTGGTCGCGCTCGTCCAGCGGATCGCGGCTTCCACCGCCTCCGTGCTGGTCACCGGCGAGAGCGGCACGGGCAAGGAGCTGATCGCACGGGCCATCCACTACAACTCGCTGCGCGCGAACGGCGCCTTCGTCGGCGTGAACCTCGCCGCCGTGCCCGAAGGCCTGATCGAGAGCGAGCTGTTCGGCCACAAGAAGGGCGCGTTCACCGACGCACGCGCCGACCGCCCCGGTCTGTTCGTCGAGGCGGACGGCGGCACGATCTTCCTCGACGAGATCGGCGAGCTCGCGTTGCCTCTCCAGGCCAAGCTCCTCCGCGTGCTCCAAGAGCACGAGGTCCGCCCGCTCGGAGCCACCAAGAACCAGCGCGTCGATGTTCGCGTGGTCGCCGCCACCAACAAGAACCTCGAGGTCATGCTCACGGAGGGCAGCTTCCGCGAGGACCTCTACTACCGGCTCAACGTCATCCACCTCGACCTCCCGCCGCTGCGCTCGCGCCCCGAGGACATTGTCCCGCTCGCCGAGCACGTCCTCTCCCAGCTCGGCTCCAAGCAGACCCCGCCGCGCCGCATGCGCCTCTCCCCCGAGGCCCAGCACCTGATGCTCGCCTACAACTGGCCCGGCAACGTCCGCGAGCTGATGAACGTCCTCGAGCGCGGCGTCGCGCTCTGCCAGGGCGAGCTGATCGCCGACGACGACCTCCCACCGCAGGTCCGCGAGAAGCGCCCCGCCGACTTCCTCGGCACCGCCATCGCGCGCCGGATGACCCTCGCCGACCTCGAGCGCGAATTCATCGAACGCGTTCTCGAGGACGAGGCCGGCAACAAGACCCGCGCAGCGCAGCGCCTTGGCCTCGACCGTAAGACCCTCTACCGCAAGCTCGACGAGTACGCGAAGGCGTCCGGTTTGCCGCGTGCGCCGGCGTCGGCGGAATCCGACCCGGGCATCTCGGGCTCCGCCCTCCCACTCCCCGAAAAATAGCCCTGCCGGCGGCAACCGAGCCGGAGGGTCGTTCGTCATGTTGAACCTTCACGACGCGCTCGATGACTTGGTGCCGCGACTCGCGGTCCCGGATGCGGCGTGGTGGCGCGTCTTCGACCACGCCGCAACGAACGCGGGGGCGGCCCGGTGCGTGTCCGCGTTGGCGAAGCTTCAATTTGAAACGGAAACGATGGGCACGCCTACGAAGCGACGTAGCCAGTAGGTTCCGCGTGGGAATGGGATCGGGGTGCCAGCCAGCCAGGCAATCCGCGCCAAGCGGTAGTCGCGCAGGAAGATCTGACGACGCGTGACGAGCTGTTCGCGTAGCTCTGGATCGCGTGTCTTGAATCGAGGACGAATCTCGCTGCGCTCACGCCGCTTGGGTTCGCGTGCGCTCTCGGGGCTATCACGCCACGACTGACGCAGAATTCGGCGCCGTCCAAGCACGCTCTGCCCTGTCTCACGGCGCTCACGCCCGTGTGTCTCTTCGACGCGGGCCACGCCTTCCTCGACCGCCTTCAGGAAGACCTGTGGATCTCCAAGCTCCGCGGGGACCTTGAGCTCGAGCGTGGCGGTCTCGGGCATCGGCCCGTCCTTGTTGAAGAAGTGAGCCGGGCGACGCGCTGTCATCGTGCGCTGTTTCAAGAGCGCAGGGAGCGTGCGTAGCCCAGGCCAGTGGTGTGCACGATCGACAAGCCCATCCTTCACTGGATTTGTGGCGCCATATACGACGCTCTCGACCACGGCCCACCAGTCGGCGAGCAAGACGATCGATGGCTCGTCGGTCGACCAGAAGTTCTCCTTGCGACCTCGCAGCCTGTTCTGGCACAGCGCAAACAAGCTGTGATACCGGCCCGTGAACGAACTGACGTTCTCCAGCTGGTCGTGGAGCACCGAGTGGTGATGGTTGGACTCGATGGTCGCATCGATGATCCCGATGCCGAAACGTTGCGCCGACTCGGCCAGGCAGTAGAGCGCCGCGTTGTTCGTCTCGGGGTCCGGACGCAACAAGTACTCTTGCCGCGTGCATCGGCGGGTGACCTGGTAGAACGAGCCCGGAAGGATCTCTCGCGGTTGGGACATGAGGCGACTTGCGCGTCAACCCAGCACATTCCTCGCCAGCGCCAACCTGCGGCTTTCCTTTGGGGAGCCGTCCGGTTCCGACCGAAGTCCGGCCACTCCGTCCGGGTCACGGCCATACACCGGACGTGACACTCTCCGGCTCCGCGGCAAGTGATGGCCCGCGATGGTGCCTTCGGACAGATCTCGGACATCGCCGCCGTCCGCCACGCGGACGGATCCGACACCCTGGCACGGGGAGACCCGTTAGGCGAGGTCGCGCAGGCGTCGAAGCCCGAGCTCCGTCTTCAGATCCGAAATGTCACCACGCACGCACGCCGCGATCGCCTCGTCCAGCGGGATCCAGCGGGTGTGGGCGCCCTCCTCCATCGGCGACCCGTCACCCGACAACGGCTGCTGCGTGGAAGGATCGACCTCGATGGCCGTGAAGTAGAGCTTCTCGACCAGCACGCCGGGCGACGGCAGCAGACCGGCGCCGAGCACCCTGACCTGCAGACGATCGATCACGAAGCCCGCCTCCTCCAGGACCTCGTGCACAGTCCGGTCGCGGAGACCCGACTCTCCGCGGTCCTGTACCTCGAGGATACCCGCAACAAGCTCGGTGACGAACAAGCCCGGCGACGGCTCCGGCAGCGCCGCGCTCGACGGATCGCGGCCGAGGGTGATCGGCGGACGCAGCCCGTCGCGGAGAAGCACCCGGATTCCCGCCTCGGTTCGCGCGTAGACGACAACCACGACCGCATCCTGCCCGTACGGCCGCACGATCGAATCGCAGACATAGGACGCCGAGACCGTACCGTCGGCGCGCCGGTTGCGCATGCGGAGCCGCCGGATCTCGAGGAATCCGCCACCCCCGATGCGCTCGTCGGAGTCGACCTCGAACCCGACAATGTCCTGGTCGCTCACTGGACCGGAGTCGGCGCCGGCGAGTCACCGGAACCACCGGCGGGATCGGCACCGGGCATCGGCGCGGGTGCGGCCGAGGTCGGCGCGGGTGCCATGCCGCCCGGCGACTTGACCTCGTAGGCCTTGAGCACCTTGTAGATCTCGAACTGCAGCTCGTCGATTTGCCCCGTCGCCCAGCCGGGCACGCTCGGATCCTTCACCTCGAGCTTGTCGGGCTTCGGGCTTCCCTCGATCTTGCGCATCAGTACCGGCTCGTCGTGAACGATCCACTTGTCGCCATCTGGGAGCAGACGAACGACATGCACGACGCGGATCGCGCGGGCCGGAACCTCGCCAAAGTTATCGTCGGTTCCCGACGAGATCACGCCGTCTTCGGTGTACCAGCGCGGGACAGTCTGCATCCCGAGGGCCACCTCGTCGGACTTCGCGAGCTTGTACTTGCTCTCGACGGCCCCCTTGGTCGCACCAAACAAGACCAGCTTGTCGCCGGAGTAGCGCGCCTGCTTGGCCATGGCGACGTCCTTGCCCGAGGGACCACCGCAGGCAACGAGCGCCGCGAGCATTGCGATCGTGAGGGAGAGGTTACGCATGCCGCGTTGGTACACCGGCATCGCAGCCGCGCCAAGGGCTACAACGGCTGCACGAACTGCTTCGACGCGCTGTAGATGTCCATCGCGAGCGAGTCGACTCGGCCGTTGACCCACGGCGGAAGATTGGGATCGTCCGGCTTCAGCTCCCGCGGCTGCGGGCTCCCCGCCACGAGCTGCAGCGTATGCGGTGTGATCACGACGACGACCCGCCCGAGCCTGGCACCCAGCACCTGCACCTCGAGCCGCAGGTTGACGTCACCGCCTCCGGCATGGACGTAGTCGCCATTCCCCTCGTTGGTCGTGCCACGACGGCCACCCTCCGCCGAGTACCACTGACCCGCAGTGGTGAACGTCGACTTCTGCGGGTCGATGTCATTCACCTGGTAGGTCCTCTGCGCGATCTGCACGGCGATATCGAGGATCTGGCTCGACGGAGCCTTGTACTCGGCCGTCTTCGCGGTCTTGATCTGCGCCGACGACGGGCCGCACGCGCCCAGAGCCATGAGTGAGATCACCAGCAACACCACTCTCATCGGCCTTGAGTGCCAGGCCGAACCCTGCCCGTCAAGGTGGTAGGTTCACCGGATGGCGGAGCTGACCGGCAAACGCGCGCTGGTGACCGGTGCGTCCAGCGGGATCGGAGCCGCGATCGCGCGCGAGCTCGCCGCGCGCGGGGCGAACCTCGTTCTCACCGCACGGCGCCGAGATCAGCTCGAGGCGGTGGCCGTCGCATGCCGGACACACGGCGTCACCGTCGACGTGATCACCGCGGACCTGGGACGTCCCGCCGCGGCCGGTACGCTGTGGGACGCCGCCGCAGCGGGTGGTCCGATCAAGGTCTGCATCAACAACGCGGGCTTCGGCTACTTCCGCCCGTTCGGCGAGGTCGAGCGAGCCCGCGAGGCCGAGCTGGTGCAGCTCAACATCACCTCTCTGGTCGAGCTATCGCGCCGCTTCGTCGAGGCCCACAAGGCACCGAGCAGCGAACCGCGCGACCGCGCGTACTTGCTCAACATCGCCTCGATCGGCGCCTATCAGTCCGTGCCGAACATGGCCCTCTACGCCGCGAGCAAGGCGTTTGTCCGCAACTTCACCGAGGCCCTCCACGACGAGCTGCGCCACACGACGGCGTCCGCCACCTGCGTCTGCCCCGGCGGCACCGAGACCGAGTTCCACGCGCAGGCGGGCGCCGGCAACTATGGATGGATCGCGAACGCCTCGATGATGAGCGCCGAGCACTGCGCGAAGCTCGCGGTCCGCGCGATGCTCAAAGGCAAGCGCACGTACGTTCCCGGCGTCATCAACAAGCTGTCGTGCTTCGGTGTGCGCTTCGTGCCACGTCGGTTCGCGTCATGGATGGCGCAGCGCGTGCTCGGGAAGCCGCGTCCGGGCGCCCTGCCGCCGAGGGGCGCTGCCTGATGGCGACGATGACCACCGAACGCGACAACCTGCGTCGCTGGGCCACCGATGCGCACGGTGTTTACGAGGTCTGGTATACGACCTGGAATCACCCAGCAACGGACCAGGGCTTCTGGCTCCGGTTCATCCTCGAAGCTCCAACACTCGGTTCCGGAGGCGTTCCTGGGTTGGGCGAGGCCCCGCGCGGAGAGCTGTGGTTCGCGCGGTTCGACCCGAAGCGGCCCGAGCGCACGTTCGGCATCCACAGACGGTTCGCCGATGTCGTGTCCAAGGATGTTCCGTTCCGCATCACCATCGCGGGATGCGAGCTCGCGCACGACCGCAGCTTCGGCGAGCTGTCCGGCGGCGGACACGAGGTGCGCTGGGATCTGCGATGGGAGCCGAGCGCGCAGACCCTGCGGTTCTATCCCGACGCCCTGTACCGCGCGGAGGCGTTGACGCCGACCACCGCGCTCGCACCGAACCCCAGGGTGCCACTCTCGGGTTCGCTCGTCATCGATGGCGAGGAGCTCCGCTTCGATCGCGCGATCGCCGGACAGAGCCACGTCTGGGGCAAGCAGCACGGCTACGCGTGGACCTGGGCGCATTGCGGCGAGCTCGAAGGGGCTCCGGGCGCGATGTTCGAGCTGATCGGTGCGCGGCTGAGGCGCCGCGGGATCATGCTGCCAATCACTACCGCGCTCTCCCTCGATCTCGATGGCGAACAGCACCGGTTCAACCAGCTCCGCCACCTGTTCGTGAACAGCTCGTCGTGGAGCGTCGGACGCGTGACGTTCACGGGGCGGTCGCGCAACGTGAAGGTCGTGGGGGAGCTGACGTGCTCTCCCGACGACATGATCAACGCACCGTATGTCGATCCGGACGGCACCGCGCTGTGGTGCGCGAACACCGAGATCGCGGATGCGCGGCTGGTAGTCTACAAGCGCAGCGGCGTGCGCTGGCGGGAGCACCGTCGCCTCGAGTCCCGGAACCGTGCGCACTTCGAGGTCGGCGGGCGCGTACGAGATCCGTCCGTCATCCGCCCTCACGTGCTCGTCACGTAGTAGTGTCCGCGGCGATGGAGCGTAGAAAGACGCCGCTCTGGGAACTGCACAAGCAGCAGGGTGCCCGGCTGATCAACTTTGGCGGCTGGGACATGCCGGTCCAGTACACCGCAGGCACGATCAAGGAGCACAAAGCGGTCCGCGAGGCCGTTGGCTTGTTCGATGTCTCGCACATGGGCGAGGTGTACTTGCGAGGTCCCAACGCGCGCGCGCAGGTCGACCGGCTGTGCTCCAACAACGTCGCGGGTGCCCCCGTGGGCAAGGCCGTCTACACGCTGCTGACGCGGCCGGACGGCGGCGTCGTCGACGACTGCATCTTCTACAAGCGCGCGGACGACGAGTTCTTCGTGATCGTCAACGCGTCGAACACGGGCAAGGACCTCGAGTGGTTCCGCGAGCACGTGCAGTCCCCCTGCGACGTCGTCGATGTCTCCGACGAGACCTCGCTGATCGCCGTGCAGGGGCCCAAGGCGGTCGCGATGGTGAGTGCGCTCGCCGACGCGAACCTCACACAGATGCCGAGCTTCACGTTCGCCGATGCCACGGTCGCCGGGGTCAGCTGCCTGGTTGCACGCACCGGGTACACCGGCGAAGATGGCTTCGAGCTCGCCTGCGCGAACGCGGATGCGCCCCGGCTGTGGATGGCGCTGTACGACGCCGCACTGCCGCTCGGTGGCCTCCCGATCGGGCTCGGAGCGCGCGATTCGCTTCGCCTCGAGGCGAAGCTTCCACTGTACGGAAATGACCTCGACGACGAGCACACACCGCTCGAGGCCGGCCTCGGCTGGGCCGTGAAGCTCGACGGCCGCGAGTTCTTCGGAGCTCCTGTGCTTCGCGATCAGAAGGCAACCGGCGTGCAGCGGCAGCTCGTCGGGTTCAAGATCGCCGAGGATCAGCGCGCGATCGCTCGCCATGGTTACCCGATCATCGCCAACGGCGCGCCGATCGGGATCGTCACCAGCGGCGGGCCTGGCATCTGCGTCGGCGGCGCGATCGGCCTCGGCTACGTGCCGGCGGACAAGGCCGCGGCCGGCACGCAGCTCACCATCGATTGCCGCGGCAAGGCCATTCCCGCCACCGTCATCTCCGGCAAGTTCTACAAGCGGAGCTAACCATCATGCCCACGTTCCCCACCGACCTTCGATACACCCAGGATCACGAGTGGCTGCGCGCGCAGGGCGCGAGCTGGCGCGTCGGGATCACCCAGTTCGCCGTCGATCAGCTCGGCGACATCACGCTGGTCGACCTGCCCAAGGAAGGTGACCTGGTCACCAAGGGCCAGCGGTTCGGAACGATCGAGAGCGTCAAGAGCGTCTCGGATCTGTACGCGCCGGTCTCGGGCCGGGTAACCGCCGTCAATTCGGCGCTCAAGGACTCGCCCGAGCTCGTCAACACCGAGCCGTACGGCAATGGCTGGATGATCGACCTCGAGCCCACCGAGAAGAGTGAGCTCGACGAGCTGCTCGCGCCCGACACCTACACGACCCACGTCGCTGCGCAGTAGTTCGCGCGCCGCGACCGTCGATCAGCTGCGCCAACGAGTCGCACCTCGTATCGGACAGGATGTCGGACACGCCCCGGGTCCGGCCCTCGGCCAGATCCGACACCCCGGGCGGTCAGCGCATCACGATGGTGTGCCCGAGCTCCCGGTCTCGAGCGCAGCGCTTGGAGTCTGCCGCGCAGGCGATACGTAGCTCCGCCGAGTTGTCCGGCGAGCGGAAGCGGTCGTAGGCCGCGAGGGCCGCCGCGGCTTCCGGCCGACCGAGGGCCGCGAGCGCGGTGGCCTGGCTGCGCAGCAAGTCGGGATCACGCGGCGCAAGCTCGAGGCCCTTGGTCGCAGCCGCGAGGGCGCCCGCGTTGTCGCCCGTCGAGCCGAGGACGCGCGCGTAGATCATCCACGCCGCGGAGTTGCCCGGCGCGCGCTCGGTGCACGCCTTGGCGGGCGCCACCGCTTCCTCCCAGCGCCACACCCGCGCGAGCGCATCGGTGACGACCGCATCGAGCACGGCGGGACCCGGGCTTGGCAGGAGCGGCCGGGCCTCCGCGATCAGCGCGAGCGCGTCATCGACGCGGCCCTGCTTCGAGGCCACCCAACCCAGCTGGACCAGCACCATCGCGCGCGCGCGCTTGTTACCGGCGGGCACCGCAGCGAGCGCGGCCTCGAGCACGAACCGCGCCTCCTCGAGTCGCTCGGTGACCGTGTTGACCAGCGCCATGCCGTGCTCGTATTCGCGCTCCCAGGCGGGCCGCGCGGAGCTGATGATCGCCCCGGCGCCAAGCTGCACCGAGGTCTGCGCGATCAGCGTGATCGGCTGCGGCTTGCACGGATCGAGCGCCACGTCCCGCGCGCCCTTCGCACCCGCGATGAACGCCTGACCCTCGGCGGTGGTCGCTGCGGCGCATACGTTCGCCTGCATCTGGAGCGTGCGGCTGCGGTGGCGCAGGCGCGCCATGGCGGTCAGCGGAAGCTGCGCCGCGACGAGCGACGTCGGGACGTCGAACACGAACCGCGTGACGGCCGCCTCGCGCGCCGCGACCGTCTGCGTCGCGATCTGCGTGCGGAACGCGGCCATCTGGTGCTGCTCGAGGATGCTGCCCTTGTCATCGACCACCAGCGTGCGCAGCACGTGCGTGTCCTCATCCTTCGGATCGGTCTCGTGGGTCAGCCCCGACGACGCGATCCGGTTGCCCGCGCGATCCGTGACCTCGACCTCGACCCACGCATCCTGGATGTCGAGCACGCCACCGGGGAACCGGTGACCGACGAGCAGGTTCCGGATCACCACGTCGAGCGCGAGCTTCGCACCCGGCGTCACCGGCGCGGCATCCGCCGGCAGATGCCAGGTCGCGCCCGATGCCGCCTCGACCCGCGCCCCGGCGATGTCGATCGACGCCGCACCCTCGAGCTTCGCGCGCAGCCGTGCGAGGTGCTCGGTGTCGCCGCGCATCGACGCCATCCAGGTGTGGCCACCAAGGAACCGGTGCGAGGCCAGCGTGCCGCCCTTAGCGCCGTACTCCTCCTTCGAGGCCGGTTCGCGCTCCATGTGGCAATCGAGGCAGCTCTGCTTCTCGACCTTGTCCACGCGCCCCATGCCGTTGCCGGTCCACGCCGAGTTGCGCCACATCCCGGGCTCGTCGAGACCGGACAGGTGCACCGGCATTCCCATGTCGGGCGACAAGAACCCGCGATGACAGCCCACGCACAGCTCCGCGCCAATCGCCTTGACGGTGACTTGCGCCTTGTGCCGCGCGACCGACCGAGGATCCGACAGCGTGGGCGCCTCGATCGGCGTGCGCGACCACACGTAGCTGCCGTTGCCGTCCTTCGTCGTGCTCTTGATACCGTGGCACAGGCTGCAGGTGACGCCGGAGTGCGCGCGCAGGTCCGCCGACGGAATCGGCTCGCCGCTCGTCATCATCCCATCGACCATCAGCGGCATGTCGTGACAGCCGCCGCAGTGCTGACTGGTCTTGTTGCCGAGGTCGTGGCGCATCAGCTCCACGTTGACCCGGTAGATCGGGTTCCCGAACGACGCGAACGAGTGCGCGCTGGTCAACCACTGCGCCGCCGCATCGGGATGACACGTGGCGCAGCTGTCGACATCCGACAGCATGGTGCCATCGGTGGCCTCACCCGCAAGCTTGCGCGTGGTCCGTTCGATCTGCACCAGGCTCGGAAAGTGCTCCCCGGACATGCCGGGCAGTCGCGCTTCGGCCACCACCGCGCGGCGCGAGTCGACCGGGTCGGACGGCCGCGACTCCTGACCACCACAGCCGGTCAGCGTCACGATCGAGAGCAACAGCACGCGCATCGACTAGGTCTTCCGTCGCGCGATCAGCAGGAAAGCCGCGATGAACATCACGCCCGCCGAGGCACCGAACCCGAAGCCCATCGCCTTGGTTCCCGGCGGCGTCGCGAACTTTGCACCGGCCGGCGCAGGTGCCGGCGCAGCGGCCTGCTTCTTCAGTCCGATCTCCCACAGGTCGCGCTTCACGACGCTCGCGACCGATAGCTTGCCGCGCGGTGCGAACGCGAGCTTGCTCGCCGCGATCGTCGGTTGATAGTTGCCATCGGGCGGTCCGCCCCACACGCCGCGCTGCGGGTTCGCGCACTTGATCGCGCCGGTCCACCAGTGACGCATCG
>JAYUVX010000062.1:0-7001 GCA_043753855.1 Myxococcales bacterium
TCGGCGCTCACCATGCGCCTGCTCGCCGGCTAACTGGAAGCTCCGCTCGTCGCGCGACGGAGCCGTCCACATCCGGATCGAGCCGTGGCTAGTTCACGCGGCCCGCCAGCGTAGTCGCTGCGCTGTCGCTCGACCAGGCGCCGAAGCTCGTCACCGCCTGGTTGGTGACGTTGAAGGCACCGATGCCGGCGCTGAACGCGACAGGGATCGACGAGAAGCCCGCGCCGCCCGTGAGCGCGATGTCGGTGTGCCCATCGCCGTTGAAGTCGCCCGTCACGGCACGCGCCCCCGCCGTCGCCGACTGCGAGCCGAACGCCCCGACGGCGCTATTGATGATCGCGAACGATCCGAAGCCGATGTTGATCGCGAGCGGGACCGTGTTCCAGCCCGCGGCGCCGGTGAGCGCGAGATCGGTGTAGCCATCGCCGTTGAAGTCACCGGTCAGGAGCGTCGCGCCCGGAGTGGTCGCCCACACCGGAAAGTTCACGGATGGCTTCGCGTACATCGCGAAGGTGCCGTCACCGTAGCTGAACGCCATCGGAATCGTATCCCAGCCCGCGCCGCCCGCGAGCGCGAGATCCGCGTAGCCGTCCTTGTTGAAGTCACCGGTCACGACCTGAGCGCCCGGTGCGGAGGCGAGCGTCGCGAAGTTCGGACCAGGGATCCACGAACCATTCGGGAACGTGATGAGCGGAATGCAGACGGTACGGTTGGTGACCAGGAAGTTGCCGTTGCCGTAGCTGAACGCCACCGGGACCGTGAGCCAGCCAGCTGCGCCGGTCAGCGCGATGTCCGTGAAGCCATCCTTGTTGAAGTCACCGGTCAGCGCGCGCACGTTGGGACGGCCGGCCCACCACGCGAAGTCGGGCGACTGATTGTTCGTGATCGTCCAGGTGCCATTCCCCGCGGCGAAGGCGATCGGAATCGCGGACCAGTTCGCGCCACCGACCAGCGCGATGTCGGTGTGGCCGTCGTGGTTGAAGTCGCCGGTCAGCGCCTTGACGTTCGGCGTGCTCGCCCACGCGCCGAACCAGCCCGCGTCGTTGTTCGTGATCGTGAACCTGCCGTCACCGAGCGACAGCGCGACCGGGATCGTGTTCCACACCGGCACCACCGACGAGCGCGAAGTCGGTGAGACCGTCGCCGTTGAAGTCACCACTCAGGCGCTGCACGTTCGGCGTGCGCGCCCAGACGGCGAAGTCGCCGACGTCGCGGCTCGTCACCGTGAAGCTGCCGTCGTCGTTGGAGAACGCGACAGGCAGCGTCGAACCTGTGGCGGCGCTGCCGAGGAGCGCGATGTCGTTGCCGATCGCGAACGGGCTCGGCGTCGGTTGCGGGGGCGGAGGCGGTGCCGCAGCGGCATACGGCACGGTGACCGCCACACTCGACACAGCCGTACCGAAGGAGCTGCTCGCGTAGACGTCGATCGTCTGACCGGCGAGCGACTGGTTGAAGATCACCGGCACCTGGATCTCGAACGACCATCCGCGCGCGATCTTCGATTCGTACCCGAAGAACAGCCCACCGTAGACCCCGACCTCGGGAGTCTGCAGGCAGTGCTCGGTCACCTCGGCACCCGTCGTCCCGTTGCCGATGTAGCACTTCACCGGGGTCCCGGCCGACACCGCGGTCACGGCACCGGGAGGCAGGAAGAAGTCGAAGCCGATGGTGGTTCCCGCGACGTCGCACGGGTTCAGGTTGGTCGCCGCGGCGTGGATGTAGACCACCTGCCCGAGCTTCGGTGTCTGGAGGACGGGATCGACGTAGTAGCCCGTCCTCCCGCCGATCCCCATCGCGAAGTCGCCGGTACTGCAGTTCGTGAGGGTCTCATCGATCGCGCCATCGACATAACCGCCCGCTTCCGCCTCGCCGCCAGCACCGAGCAACGCCGCCGCGACCGCGCTCGCGAGCCAGCCGAGCTTCCTGACGCCATTTCCACCTGGAGAGTTCTGCATGGCGAGAGGGAGGCGACTCCCGCGATCCGTCGCACCGAAATCGACATCCGCAGCGAACTCGATGAGTTAGCGATGCGTATCGCGCCAGCGCTCGATCTTCGCCAGGGACTCCTCGATCGTCGGCACGAGCTTCCGCGCGAACGTGCTCTGCTTCACGAGGCCGAGCGACTTCGCGACCTCGGTCTCGGCGGTGCGCGCGAGCTGGGTTGCGCGGGAACGATCACCTGTCTCCCACAACGCCTGTGCGAGCGCGAATTGCCCCGGACCGAGTCGACTACCTTGGTAGTCGCGCAGCGCGTCGGTCAGCACGCGCACCGCACGCGGATGCTCTCCGAGCGCGACCCACGCGCGACCGAGGCCGACCTGCGCGCTCGCAACCAGATCGGGTCGTGCGATCCGTGCGCCGATCGCGATCGCCTCCTGGAAGTCGGCGACCGCGCCGCGTGGGTCGGCGATGCGGAGCCGCATCAAGCCGCGGCCATCGAGCGCCTCCGACCGACGCGTTGCCAGCTCCTCGGTATCGGCACTGCTGGGGAACTTCTCGAATGCGAGCGAGTAGGCCGCGATCGCGGCCTTCGGATCGGCCGAGATCTCGTAGAGCCCCCCGAGGTCGAGCAGCGCCGTGAATAGATCGGGCTCATCGAGCGTCGTCCACAGCTCGACGGAGCGCCGGGTATGGACGAGTGCAGCCTCGAGATCCTGGCTCTGGTACGCGGCGACCGCGAGCGCGTTCTCGTCGACCGCGGCGGCCGTCTTCGGCGGGACGAACCGCCGCTCGATACGCGCCGCGATCGCTGACTGCTCCGCAGACTCGGCGCGGCGATCGAGCTGGATGTAGACCTGCCCGAGCCGCCAGCGCAGCGTAGCCTCGTCGGGAGACTCGGGGCCGAAGCGACGCCGGATCGCGGCCAGCCGGTCGAGGAGCAGCGGCAGGAGCGCTGCGTACTCGCCTCGGCGGTACATGCACTCGTCGCGCGCCCGGAACACCTCGTCGGCAACACCCTCGGCGTCGACGGCATGCAGGCGCTGTGTGCCGGCGACCGCGAGCTCGAGAAACCGGGTCGCCTCCGCATCGCGCCCCCCGATGCACAGCGATCGCGCTGACAGTGCGAAGGCCCGCACGCGTGCCGTGGCCACACCGAGCTGCTCCGCGAGCGGGCGAGCTCGTTCGAGCGCAGCGTCCGCGGCGACGAGCCGCGTGTCGTCGAGGGCGTCGCTCGCGATCGCCAGGTTGATCTCGAGACGCGCCGCGAGATCCGGGCTGGCCTCGACGCGCTTGCCGAGCGCTTCGAGCGCTTCTCCGGTCGTCGCGAGCGCCAGGTCGCGCATCAGCCTCCCGTGCTCCTCGGTGCTCGGCGACAACACGGCCACATCGTCGCTCTCGCACATCATCGGCGACGGTAGCCTGCCGATGCGCTTCCACGCGTTGAAGCCATCCCCCGCCGTCGGTTCCGCGAGGCTCGTCACGGTCGCATCGAACAGCGTCTTGCGAGTCTCGAGACACCCGACCCGTGCCGCGGCGAGTGCGGGCGCAATCCGCTGAGACACCTCGGCCGCGCAGGCGCCGCGGCGCACGGTGGTCCAGCTGTCCGCGTACCGATCGAGTCGGCGCCCGACCTCGACGACGAGCTCGGGGGTGGCACGTGCATGGAGAGCACTTGCCAGCGCGGCGTGCTTCGCCGGATTCCACACGGCGTCGATCAACGTCGCCATCGGCGCGCACTGCTCGTCCGGATCGGGGGCCGGCGCGCTGCGCATCAGCAGCGTGGTCACCGCGATCGTCGCGCCGAGTCCCCCGACCCCGGCGACGACGAACGGCCACCTCCGGCGCGGAGGCTCGAGCTCGCCGAGGAGCTCCGTCATCGACCCGAAGCGCGCGTCGGGATCCGCATGAAGTCCTCGGCGCAGCGCGCGGACGACGGTCCCGGGTATGCCCGGCGTGCGCGGCGGTTCCGTGATCTCGCCGCGTCGCGCAGCCTCGAGCACCATCTCGACCGTCGTGCCCTGGAACGGCCGCGCACCGAACAGCGCCTCGAACGCGGTCACGCAGAAGCTGAACTGATCCGATCTCTCGTTCGCCTGTCCTCGTGCCTGCTCGGGTGCCATGTAGGCGGGCGTGCCGAGCATCGTTCCGGTTGCCGTCAGCTCGAGCTCTGGCGTCGCGGCGCCGTGTCCAACCAGTGGGGCATCTCCCGCATCGCGCGCCAGCCCGAAGTCTCCGACGAGCGCGTCGCCACCGCGGGCGACGAAGATGTTGTCGGGCTTCAGATCCCGATGGATCAGCTCGGCCGCGTGCGCCGCGATGATCCCTCGCGCAGCCTGACACAGCACGCGCAGCACATCTCGGGTCGCGCGCGGCGTGGCGAGCCACTCACGGAGGTTCAGCCCGTCGACGAGCTCCATGGCCACGAACACCTGGCCCTCGTGCTCGCCGACGTCGTGCACGGTCACCACGTTCGGGTGCGATAGCCGCGCGAGCGCCTGCGCCTCCCGCCGCAGCCGCTCGGCCGACGTGCCGCGGCGGAGCATCTTGATCGCGAGATCGCGCCCGAGGTCCGGATCGTGAGCGACGTAGACGACGCCCATGCCACCGGCACCGAGCCGGCGCTTGATCACATACCGGTCAACGCGCTCGAGCGGCGCGCGCTCGCGAGCACCGCGGAGACCCGGGGGCGCGAGCGACTCCTGCGTCCCGTCGGCGAGCAACATCACGAGCGCCGCATGACAGCTCTCGCACGCGGCCGCGTGATCGGCGATCGCGGCCCGCTCGTCGGACGCGCTTGCTGGAGACGCTAGCTGCGCCAGGGCCTCGGGATCCGGACACGCCTCCAAGCCACGGCGACGGTAGCGCGGTTCCGCCGCTGCGAGAACGAAGATATGCTCGCCGTGCGTGAGCGTTGGCGTCTATCAGAGCTTCGTCGGAGCCCTTCACCCCGACGTACGGGACCGGTTCCCGGAGCTCGCCACCATCGCTGCGCTCACCTTGCACTGGGAGGCTGGGCGCGCTGCGTGGCCCGACGTCGCGGTCGCCGGCGAGCGGTTCGGTGCGGATCTCGCGCGCCGACTCGGTGCGGATGCGACGCTGGGCGGGCTCGAGCGCACCTGCGGAGTGGACGTGTACCTCGCGATCGCGTGCATCGATGGCGATGCGACGGCGATCGAGCGCTGTCATCAGACCTGCGGGCGCGAGGTCTCGATCGTCGCGAACAAGCTGCGCGCGACCTCGGACCAGGCTGCCGATCTGACCTCGCATCTGGCGCGCGTGCTGCTCGTCGACGAGGAGGGTCGCCCGGCAGCACTCCGCGACTACTCCGGCCGCGGCAATCTTCGCGCGTACGCACGGGTGATCGCGACGCGCGCGCTGATCCGCACGATCAACCGGGAGCGACGCGAAGCACCCGTCGCGAACGACGAGCTCCTCGAGAGGATCGCGACGCTGCACGATCCACAGCTGAGCGTGCTCAAGGCCCAGTATCACGGCGTGGTCAGTGACGCGATGCGAGCTGCGTTGGCGGGGCTCGACGACCGAGAACGCGCGCTCCTGCGATATCAGATCGTCGATGGCTGGAACGTCGACCAGATCGCCCGGGTCTACGGTGTTCATCGCGCAACCTCCGCGCGCTGGCTGGTCGCGGCACGCGAGGGGCTCGCCGACGCGATCCAGCAGGAGCTCGCCACGCGCCTCGACATCGAGCCCGACGAGGTCGCCTCGATCATCCGCATCGTGCAGAGCCGGGTGGACGTCTCGCTCGAGCGGTTGCTCGACTGACCGCTGTGCAGCGGACGCCAGTTGCGTCATCACTTGATCAAGATCGACGGGGCGCGAAACCGCGACATCCAGGACACTTCACGGGGGACAGCTGGCTACCCACGGTGCCGGGCGAGACGATCGCGAACCCACTGGTCCCCACGCCGAGGATCGCGTCGGTACCCGGTCCGACCTGCAGGGGCGGAGCTGCGGCAACACCGGCGAGCGAGAACTGCTGCAGCCAGATCGCACCCTGATCTACCCACGCCACCGCAAACCCATCCGGCGCTCCGACGATCGATGGCCCATGGCTGCTCGTTGACGTCACCCGGATCGGGCTGCCGGGCTCGCAGGCTGCGGAAGCGACATCCTGCCCCGCATCGGCGGAGGGGTCGAACCCGATCCGTCCGCACCCTGCAAGAGCGAGCCAGATGACGAGGCGCAAGCTCACCCGAACAAGGATACGTCGTGAGGCCCGAGCTCGGAGCGAATTCTCGAGCACTTTGGCCCAAGCCTTTCGCTTTCGTGACGAACGCGCGCGGCACGCGATGGGCACCGCGCCACCCCGGATGGCGTTGCGGGAGTTGCGCGCTGCCGTCGCGTGGCCTCGCCACCGAGTTACCCGTAGACTGTGAAGATGTCGCCGGTCGCCGGGCAACGACGCACGCCACACACCTTCGACGAGTTGTGGGAGGCGCTCGAACAGGTTCCTGAGGGGTTCATCGGGGAGATCGTTGATGGCGAGGTCGTCGCAAGTCCACGTCCAGGTGCACCGCACACGGGCACGACGTCGGATCTCGGTGTGCTGCTCGGTGCGTGGTTCCGGTTCGGGATCGGTGGCCCCGGTGGTTGGGTGATCTGGGACGAGCCTCGGATCCGGTTCTCCGATCTGGTTCGCGTCCCGGATCTCGGAGGTTGGCGTGTCGAACGGTTTGCCGCTCCAGACACCGGGCCGATCACGGTGATCCCGGACTGGATCTGCGAGGTCCTGTCACCAGGCACCGCTCGCTCGGATCGAACCGAGAAGATGCCGTTGTACGCTCGGCACGGCGTCGGTCACCTGTGGATCATCGAGCCGCTCGCACAAGTGCTCGAGGTCTTCCGCCTCGTCAACGGCAGCTGGCTTCTCGTCGGCACTCACGGCGGCGACGACAAGGTGCGCGCCGAGCCGTTCGATGCTGTCGAGCTGGATCTCACGATGATCTGGGGCCCGAAGCGCCAGCTCGAAGATCCAGGCGATCCGTAGCGCTGGGGTTCAAGACCGAAGCCCGACCAAGGAAGCAGGCCGCTGCCTAGGT
>JAYUVX010000063.1:0-21078 GCA_043753855.1 Myxococcales bacterium
TCACGCTCGTCGACGGCGGTGTAGCGCATGCCGCGGATCGCCAGGCGCAACCGGGTCAGTCCGAACGACATCAAGGCGCGCGTTGGCGTCGCTGCGAGCCGCAGCCCGACCCCACCGATGACTTGATCGAGGACATCGATACCGCGATCGATGTGGCCACTAAGCAGCAGCTGACCGGCGGCGCGGCATTGCAGATCGAGAGCTTCGGCGCTCGACGCACCCTGCAACGCAGCGAGGTACGCGTTCGCCGCGTCGGCGCCGCGTCCAGCGTTGGCGAGTGCATGACCGTGTGCGATGTGCAGCCGCCGTTCGGGCGGACCCTGGGACAGCTGGATCGTCATGCCGTAGAGACGCGCCGCGCGATCGAAGGCCATTGCTTCGACCGCTCGTTGCGCAGCGACCTCGGCGAGCTCGGCCGCTCGCGCCTGCTCGCCCGCGCCGATGTAATGCAAGGCAAGGGTCTCGGGATCTGGATTCGGCGACGCTTCGTAGACGCGGGCGAGCCGCAAATGATGCTCCTGGCGATCCGCGTCGTCGAGCAGAGCGACCGCGGTCTCGCGGACGCGATCGTGGTACGGCTCGACGTAGCGCTGATCGCCGACGGAGCGTGTCCTCACGAAGCTGCCGGCCTTGAGCAGGGACAGCGTCGCCGGGTCGTCGGTGAAGGCGGCGCGCATCGCGGTCGTTTGCAGGATCGGCCGACCGGCCACGGCGATGATCGACAGCAGCCGACCGGCCGCGGGTGGCAACTTCAGTACACGGCCACGCACCAGCTCGTCGAGCGAGACCATCTCGCCGTAGCTGTGTCGCTCGCGGACGTAGCGCGCGAGCTCCTCGATGAGGAATGGATTACCCTGCGCCTCGTCGACGATGCGCTCGACGTGGACCGTCGCCTCGTCCGCCGTCCCGAGATGCATGAGCGCGAGTGCGAATGCTTGAGGCCGGGACAACGCGCGGACGGGTAAGTCACGCACATCGATCAGGCCGCCCGAGGCTTGCTCCTCGAGAGCCGTCAGAAACGCGTTGTTGTCGCTACCTTCACTCCGGTACGTCGCGATCACGAGCGCGGCCGGTGGGTCGGGCGGCCGCAACAGCGCAGCGAGCAACGCGGCGCTGTCGACGTCGCCCCAGTGGACGTCATCGATCGACAACACGAGCGGGCGGCGATCGGCGATTCGCGCGAGCAGCTCGCGAAGCGCGCCGAACGCGCGGCGCCGCAACTCGAGGGGATCGGGCGACGCCACCGTTCTGCGGTTGCTGGCGGTGAACGCGTCGACCTGACGGAGCGTCGGGAACAAGCGCGCAAGCGCCATCGCATCGCGCGGCATAAGCCCCTCGACTTCGAGCGGAGGCATCCGGGCCAGGTGACCGCCGAGCGCGTCGACGACGCTGTCGATCGCCTTGAACGGCACGGATTCCTGCTCGTAACAGCGGCCTCGCAACACCACCGCGCGGTCGGCCTCCGCGATCCCCTCGATGAAACCGCGCACCAGCCGGCTCTTACCGATGCCCGACGGTCCAGAAACGCGGACCAGAACCGGCGTGCCTCGCTTCGAGGCCTGATACGCCGTCGATAGGGTTGCGAGCTCTTCATCGCGACCCGTGATCGCCTCGTACGCCGCTTGCGACGAAGGCGGCGCGCGCTTGCTCGATTTGCCGCGCGCGAGCTGGCTACCGAGTCGGCGCAGCACGTCTTCCGCCGAGGGTCGTCGCTCGGGACGGCGGCGTAACAACTCCGCGCACAACGCGTCGAGGTCCTCGGGGATCTGCTTGTCCAGGTCGCGCGGTGCGGGTGGCTCGAACCGCTGCTTGTCCATCAGGATGTCGTCCCGCCCGCCGAGGAACGGAAGCCGACCCGTGAGCGCGCGATACATGATCACGCCGACGCTGTACCAGTCACTGGCGGGCGTCAGTGGCGTGCGTGCACCCTGCTCGGGCGACATGTAGCTGAACGTTCCCTGCAGGGGGCGATCCTCGTCGAGCTGCAGGCTCTCCTCCGCGATGTCGGCTACGAGGCCGAAATCGAGGATCACGAGTCGGCCCGTGTCGTCGACCAGGACGTTCGATGGCTTCAGATCGCGGTGAAGCAAGCCGTGTTCGTGCAGCGCCGCTACGCCCTCTGCGAGCTGGCGAAGCGAATCGCGCAGGCGTGGTACGTCGAGCGGACCACGGGCGGGCAGCGGAAGTTTCGGCTGCGCGGGCGTCGTCGTGCGGTCCGGCCCGACCGGGTCACGCACGCCATTTGCGAGCGAACGAGTCGCTTCCGACGCTGACGCCGCCGCGTCGCTGGAGGTCGAGGGCCCGTCGGCGGTGGAACGACCGCTGATCCAGCGATCGAAGTGCACGCCACGAACGAGCTCCATGGTGAAGAACACATCGTCACCTTCGGCTAGCAGCTCGTAGAGCGCGACGAGGTTGGGATGGGTCACGTTCGCGAGCGATCGAAACTCCCGCTTGAACCGCGCGATCGCCAGCGGGCTCGCGTGCCGCAATGCCTTGAGCGCGACGATCGTGCCGCGCTCGATATCGAGGGCCTCGTGCACGATGCCCATCCCACCCGTGCCGAGCTGGCGACGGAGCTCAAACCTGCCGTCGCCCCGGCCAGTCGTCGAGACCACTGGCACCAGCGTATCATCGGTGGCGTCGGGTGTTGGTCGTGCGAGCGGACGCTGGGGAGGCTAGAGGTGAGCGATCGGCGCACACTCGCGGTGCACCGCGGCCGGACTCCGCGATTTCGGCCTCGCCGTGCCGCAGCCTACTTCTTCACCGTGATCACCGCCGTCGCTTCCAGGTCCATCACGGTGGCGCGGCGTCGGAGATGGTCAGGGAGCCGAGCAGTGCTCGACCGCGTGCGCCGCCTCCATCTCGTAGCGCCGCGCCTCGTCATCATCCGGCGCGAGCCCGAGCTCACCATAATGGTAGGCCAGCGCGAGCGCCTGCAGCGACGGCGCGTGATCGCGCTCACCAGCTTGCGTGTACCAACGCACGGCGCGCGCGTCATCTCGTGGGGCTCCGTCCCCCGCACGATACGCGTTGGCGAGGAGGAACATCGCGCCCAGCGAGCCATCGTCCGCGGCGATCGCAAACCAGCGTACGGCGTCCTCCGGGTTCGCCGCGCCGAGCTCGCTCCCGAGCGCGAGCAGGCCGAGCGCGTGCGCGGCCTCCGCACGCGAGGGTCCGGGGGACGCAGCGATTGCACGAAACAACTCGGCGGCGCGCCGGGCATCGCGAGGACGCGCGGGGCCACCGAGCAGCGTCGCCTTTCCGAGTGCGAGCTGTGCAGCGGGCCCAAGCTCCCCGGCGTGCCGGGTGACGAACGCCAGCGGAGCCGCGGCGGGAGCCGGATCATGATGGGCGAGAGTCCCCCACCGCGGCGCAGCTTCCGATGGACCCACGATGCAGTGGAGGCAACCGAGGCCCATCAACGAGAGCAGGATCCATCGGGTCATCGTGAGCCTGCTATGACGTCGTGCAGCCACGGCGTGCATCTCGCTCCACAACTCAGTGCGCGAGATCGATCGCGTAGAGCGAGAGCAGGGTGCCCGAGCCATCGTCTTGCTTGATCAGCGAGATATTGGTGAGGCCGGCGGCCACCGCCTTGGGGAGCGCGTTTTGCGCCGACCGAAACACCACGCGGCCCGCCGTGGTGACTGGCATGAAGTGCCAGCTCCGCGCGACTCCATTCGCGACGCGCGTCAGCGCCGGGTGGGCCTTGATGTAACGAATCAAGATGTCACGATTCGTGTCCGGCGACGCGTAGATCGACTTCGAACCATCGAGGCCCGGGAACCCGCCGCCGCCGCTCGCCCGATAGTTGTTCGTGGCGACGATGAATTGCTGCGCGGGATCGATGGCGACTCCCTGAAACTTCAGATTTTTGATCCGGCCGGTGGCGGGTTGATTCATCGCGGGTAGCGGCTTGGTGATGTCGATGTCGTAGGTCAGCCGCGCGTCGGTGACGACGTCGAAGTTGAAGCCGGGCACCGCGGGATTGATCAGCGGTTGGTCGGCGGTCACCATGGGATCGATCGTCGCAAACCGCGTCGCCGCCTTCTCCAACCACGCCGTGAGCTCTGCGCCCGTGACCTTCACCGCGTACAACGTGTTCGCGAACAGATAGAGATCGGCGACGTTATTGATCGCGATGTTTCCAGCGGGTACATCGGTGTAGTCGTTGCCGCCCTGGAACCCGCTCTTGAACGGCGCGCTCACCGAAAGGACTGGCAGGGTGGCGTACTGCGGCAAGTTCTGGGCGATGTAGGTCGAGACGTAGTCGGCCTGTGCCTGGTTGACGACCTGGATCGCTCCGACTTCGCCCTCCTCCGCAAACAGCGTGGACATCTCGAAGTCGGTCGTGCCGACCGGCGTGCGCACGTACGCGATGGTGCCGTCGTGCTCGGCGGCGACCAGCGGTGCGATCGCCGGATCGGCGTCGACGTATACCTTGGTCTTGTCCGCGACATTCGTGCACGAGGACGCGAACGTACACGCCGCCCCCGTGCGCCACGTGCCGGCCGGGCACGCGAGGGGCGCGCCCGCCATACACGTCGTCGAGATCGGCCGCGCCTCGATGATCGCCGACCCCACTGCCCAGCGACCGTCGCGCCGCTCCAGGTCGAGCTGGATCACGCCCAGGTGTTGGCCCCAAAAGTTCGCCATCACCGTGGGCACACCGGCGACCGTCCCCGCCGCCTTGTCGACCTCGGGCAAGGCAAACTGCGCCACCGTGCTCGTGGGGTTCGGAAAGATCTGGTGCGAATGGCCGAGCAGCAGCGCATCGATGCCGGGGACCTGCGCCAGGTACCAGCCCTGGTTCTCCAGGTCTGGCGTGTACGCCGCGTTATCGAGCCCACCGTGAATGATCGCGACCACGAGGTCGGCACCATCGGCGCGAAGCTGCGCGACGGTCGCTGCCGCGAGCTCCTGCACGCCCTTGGTGTAGACCTTGCCGTCGAGCCACCGCTTGTCCCAGCTCATGATCCCCGGAGGCGTGAACGCCATGACGCCGATCTTCAGCGGCACGGTCCGGATCGTCCCGTCGGGCAACGTTGCCGTGATCAGCTTCTGGATGATCGTCGAAGGACGGAACAGCGGCGCATTCGTCTTGGCGCTGTACACGTTCGTCAGGATCTGTGGGAACGCTGGACCGCCACAGCCCGCGCTCTGCGAGGTCTCGACGCCGATGACGTCGAACGCGGTGTGCGTGACCTGCGCGAGGTACGACAGACCATAGTTGAACTCGTGATTACCGATCCCGGCCACGTCGTAGCCGAGCGCATTCATGACCTTGTAGATACCGAGCGCGCTGGTGCAACCGATCGGCGCCACCAGTGCCTGGTAGTCGGCCATGACGGTGCCCTGGATCGTGTCACCGTTGTCGACGAGGATCGAGTCTGGGAGCTCCTGCTGCGCCTGCCGGATCAGCGTCGCGGTTCGCTCGAGTCCGATCGACTTATCCTCGACGAGCTTGAAGTAGTCGAAGCTGCGGACGTTGGTGTGAAGATCGGTGGTCTCGAACACACCGAACCGCGCGGTCGAACCGCTGGGGAGCCTGACGGAAGCCGGCGCGTCGGGCGGCGGGGCTGTTCCAGGGCGGTTGTCGCCGCATCCCAGAACACCCGCGAGCGCGAGGTATCGAACGTTGATTCGCATGGCCCTCGATACCAGGACCGTCACGCACCGCGCGCCGCACCTTGGTGAACTCGGTGGGGCGGTCGTCGCGCGAGATCGCCATGACGCGCCTTCGCGTTGAGGATCGATACCGGTTCGACGGCGCCTGCTGGCCAGCGCCCGCTTGCGAGCGACAGGCTGGTAGCGCCAACGTGACAGCCCGGCGTCCAGCGAACACCACAGCGTTCGCCGTCACTGCGTACAGACGTCGGCTTGCGCTGTTGGCCCTCGCCCGGATCGGCCTGACGTCTGCACAAGCGCCACGCATGGACAGCTGATCAGGACTGATCGCAGCCGCTGCGGTCGGCGGTTGTGCGAGCCACCCCCAGCGAGATAATCAGCCAACGGTGTAACTGTGACAGCACGATGAGGCGCCGCTGGGATCCGCGTGACCCCACGCCGTCCGGACCGTCAGCGCTTGCGGTCGCGCTTTTGCGCGTACATCGCCTGGTCGCCGGCGGCTAACAGAGCCGAGATCGTCGGGTGGCGTTCGGGCATGTACAGTGCGGCCCCGACGCTGAACGACAGCTGGTATGGCCGATCTCGAAGTTGCGCAAGGTGGTCCTGCAGTCGCCGGACCGGGGCGGCGAGTGCCTCTTCGGGCCCCGCGGCGAGCACGCAGAACTCATCGCCACCGAGGCGCGCGATCACGTCCGCTTCGCGGAACGACTTCAGCATGCAACCGGCGAAGTCCACGAGCGCTCGGTCACCGGCCGCATGCCCGTGCACGTCGTTGATCGGCTTGAAGCCATCGAGATCGAACATCAGCAGGATCGACGTGCCGCCCAGCCTGCGCGTCAGCGGCAGCGCTGTCCCGGCCAGCAACTCGAAGCCGCGGCGGTTGGAGATGCCGGTCAGCGGATCGCTGGTCGCGACTTGCAAGCCAGTCAGCTCGTCCTCGACCATCGTCGCGAGGTCGAGCAGCACCTGCAACTGCTCCGCAGTTAGCTCGCGCGGCCGGCGATCGACCAGGCACAGGGTGCCGACCGCGTGCCCATTCCCGGCGTGGAGGGGGGCCCCCGCGTAGAACCGCACCGATGGGTCCTCTCGCACATACGGATTGTCGTGAAACCGCTCGTCGAGGCTCGCGTCGGTGATCACGAGGCTAGCGTCCGCCGCGACCACGTGCCCGCAGAACGAGAGGTCGCGCGGCGCGTCGACCAGATCGAGTCCTCGGACCGACTTCGCCCACGAGCGCTCGGAGTCGATTAGGTTGATCACCGCGATCGGGACCCCAAACACCAGCTTCGCGAGACGCGTGATCCGGTCGAATCGCTCCTCGGGGATCGTGTCGAGAATGTTCAAGCCACGCAGCGTCATCAGGCGCTGCGTTTCGTTCGCCGGAGTGGGCGCGAGCTTCATCTAGCTTTTGATCGTAGCAGCTATGAGGGAGCCTCGCGAGGTACTCACGGTGGCGACGAAGAGCACTGCTTCGCGCGGGCGTCGGAGCGGCACAGACCGCACCTGATGTCCTGCGTCGAGGATCTGCGGAAGCATGTGTGCGCTTCGATCCGCGCCGACCACCGAATCACTTGTGATAGAAGCGCTCGTGAACGACCTTGCCGGCTTTCCAGCGACGGACCGTTACCTGCGTCAGCTGGATCCGGCCGACGCCTTTTAACGTGACGTCCATGTTCGACTCGGAGAACGAGACGTCCCCATGCGCAGCGCTGGCAGTCACGCCGCCGCCGTGCCACGCCTCGATGGTGGCAAAGAAGTCTTGCTCACGCTTGCGATTGAACGCCTTGCCGACGTACTCGGGCTCGGTGTTCTCCTGCATGACAACGTCGTCGGCGTAGAACTCCTCGAAGGCTTCCATCGCCTTCCCGGAGAAAATGAGCTCGTTCATCCGTGTGTCGAGTTCGAGAACGTTGTGAGACATGACGTAAGAAGTGCGCTCGCGCGACGGATCCTACAAGGCCCGATCGAGGGATGCACCGTTCCACGACGTCGATACCGACGACGGCGGCGTACGGGACCGTCCCCCACTCACTGCGCGACCCGGTCGCCAACTCGACGGTCGGGCAGGCGAGGAAACTGCGTCATCCTACCCACGCGTACTATTACGAGCTTCTCGACCTCAAGACCGGCCCGAGTGGCCGCGACAACAACTTCGGTCTGCTCCGCAATGACCTGTCGCCGAAGCCAGCCTACGTCGCGCTCTCTGCGCTGCTCGAGGCGGTCGCTGATCCTGGACCCGAGCTCGAGGCACGCATGCTCGACGATCAGACCTCGGTGTCGGTGCCACAGGCTACGACCCCGCTCGCGAGGCACCCGCCGGCAGCACCCGAGGCGGTTCAGCTCGCGTCCGCAACGGTTACGCTGACGTTCCCACAGCCGGTGTCCACATCTGCGCGCACCCTGGACGTGGATGGTCATTGGAAGGCCCCCGCGGCGTCCACGGGGACGAGCATCGTGCTCGAGGTTCCGGATCGTGTCGTCCTCGTCCAGATCTGGCGCGAGCCGGTTGGCTCGCGATGTCACCCGACAACCTGACCGCCTTGGCCGAAGTCCCGGCGGCCGGCGTCCTCGCCGCCATCCAGAGCGAGGAGCGTACGGTCACGACGATCTACCGACTCAAGCCGACCGGCATCGAGACGGTCGTCGTGCATCGCGCGACGATGTTGACCGAGTCTGGATGGTCGGATGCCTCGACGCTATGGGTGCTCGACAGTGGCGATGACAAAAACCCCAAGGTCGCGAAGTTCGTCGACGGCAAGCTCGTCGACACGGTCGGGATCCCGATCGGCGAATGGAGTTTGCGAACGAGCCCGAGGACCTCGCCGTCTCGCTCCACATCACCACCTCGAAGCAGGTCTGGCTCGAGCATTGCGACAGGCGCAACGGCGATCAGTTCAACCTTGGGCGGTGCGTGAAAGGCGTGTACCTCCGCGTCGACGCCAAGCCGCTCGTCCGCACCACGACGAAGCCCAAGCAGATCGACGCCTATCGAACCATGAAGAACTTCCAGGAGGGCACTCCGAAGCGTTTCCTACCGGGAAGGCGCCCGCCGGGTTCAGCGTCAAGCTGACCACCGTCGTCGCGCAGCGAGACGCTGATCTCAAGGTGAAGGGCGCAGTGTGCACCGGGCCGCTGGATCCAAAACCTAGACGAATCGCGGCTGGCCGGTGGTCTCGGTGACCGCGAGCCACAGCTCCTTGTCGGGATCGATGCGTCGCCGCTGGGTCGTCACGAGGCCCAGTGGGACGTGGGTGAACGAGCGGTGCCAGCGGCCGATCATCATGGCGGTCTTGCCCGCCATCGCCGCGTGGGCTGCATAGCGGGCGAGCTCGTCGCAGAACACCGAGTCCACCGCGGTGGCCGGGACCCCGCGGAGCATGTAGCTCGGATCGATGTACTTGAGCGTGACGGGGATGCCGGCGTGCTTGAAGTGCTCGGTGATGCGGCTTTTAAGATGCGCGCCGATATCGAGCTCGGTGGTCTGGAGATCCAGATTGCCGGAGGCGTCGCGGGGCTGGGTTGTGGACGATGCGAGATGCACGCCGCAGCCCTCCGCGACGACGATGACGGCGTGGCTGCGCTTCTCGAGCCGCGTCGTGAGATAGGCGAGCAGGCCGTGCGGTCCGTCGAGACCGAACGGCGCCTCGGGGACCAGGCACACGTTGACCTCGTGGCTCGCGAGCGTCGCGTGGGCGGCGATGAAGCCCGCGTTGCGCCCCATCAGCTTCACGAGGCCGATCCCGTTCCGCACCGCGAGCGCCTCGTTGTGCGCCGCTTCGATCGCGATCCGCGCCATCGTGATGGCGGTATCGAAGCCGAACGTCTTGTCGACGAACGGAATGTCGTTATCGATCGACTTGGGGATGCCGACCACCGCGATCGACAGGCCGCGTCGTGCGATCTCCTCGGCGATCGCGTGTGCGCCGCGCATCGTGCCATCGCCCCCGATCGCGAACACGCAGTTGATGCGATGCGCGACGAGCGTGTCCACCATGATGTTCGCCGGATGAGCACCTCGCGACGTGCCGAGTAACGTGCCACCGCGCGTGTGGATGTGCTGCACGTCGCCGGGGCGCAAGACGATCGGCGGATGACTCGAAGCGGGATCGAGGCCGGCGTAGCCGTAGCGAAAACCGACGACCTCGGCGATCCCGTAGCGGTGCACGAGATGGAGGACCAGCGAGCGAATCACGTTATTGAGCCCGGGGCAGAGCCCGCCGGCGGTCAGGATGCCGGCGCGTGTCGTCGTGGGCTCGAAGAAGATACGTTCGCGGGGACCGGCCTTCTCGAACGAGCGCGAAGAATCCGGGAGCTCACCCGGGGACAGCTCGGTGTCGTACAGGACGCGCGTGCCCTCGGGTACGTAGTCCGGAACGCCGTCGTCGCTGACCGTCGATAGCCCGAGCGGCGAGCGCACGGTGGCCAGGCCGAGCGCCTGTACTCGCCAGTCGGGGTGAACCTGGGTGGTGGTCATGGTTCCTCAGCGATCCGCGGCGTGGGTTGCGAAGAGTCGTGCGGCTCGTGCTCAGCAGATACGGGGCAGCGCCTCGCCGACGAGCCAGTCGAGCAGTCGCGTACCGCCGAACGTGGTCTCCAGCTGAACGGCATCCGCTGCCGAAGCTCGTAGCTGCCGGCCAATTCGTCGGCAATGTTGTCGCTGAAGAACACCCGATAGCGCCTGCGCCGCAGGATCTGCACGAGGCGTGAATCGTCACCGTGGTGGCGCAGGACGAGCTGTTGGATCTCCACGGCTGGCGAGGTCACCGCGGGCGATGGTGGAGCACGAGGTGTCACACTGCAAGGCTTCGTCGACAGCCGCGTCGCGAAGCCCGCTCGCGAGCTCGAGCCTGCGTGCAGGGTTTCGCTGGTCGAGTCGCTGCGCGAGCGCACCGTCGATAGCCACATCGCGGATCCGCGCGAAGCTCGGCGCAGCCGCGCAGCGGATCGTCACTCTGGAGACGTGGCGATCGCTTCGACGGAGATCCGTGCTGGCTGGCAGGCGGGCTGACGAATTCGGTTCGCGGTGACCAGACGGTCACGATGTGACTCGGGCTAGAACTGGCGTCGCCATGAGTCCGGCGCGGTCGAACACCGCGACCACCTCCTCCGCCCGCGGCCGCGAGCCGACATCGAGCTGCAAACAGCTCTGCAGAATCCCGCAGATCGCAGGCGGCAGCGTCGGACACAGCTCCGCCAGGTCTCCGGGCCGCGGCTGGACACGTGAGTCGCGTGCCGTGAACGAGAGCTCGTACGCGCGCTTTCCGGTCAGCATCTCGTACGCCACCAGTCCGAAGCTGAACATGTCCGAGCCATCGCTCATGTTCGAGGTGCCCTCCGCCGCCTCCGGCGCCATGTAGCGAGGGGTGCCGATGATGAAGCCGGTATGGGTTAGCTCGGGGGTGACGATCGGTGGCGGCAGGTTGAGGGTCAGCGTTTCAGAGCTGTTGTTGTAGGGTGCGTCGCTCGAGATCTCGTTGCGACCTGGCTCCGTGCTCGCCGCCCCGACGCCGAAGTCGACCAGGGTGAGCTGATCGCCATTGACCATGATGTTCGCCGGTTTCACGTCGCGGTGGACGACCTTGTGAGCGTGCACCGCCCGGAGCGCGCGTGCGAGCTGGGCGATGAGAGGGAGTGCCCACGCCGGATCGCCAAAGCGGTTCCGGAGCTCGGACAGACTCGATCCCGGGACGAGCACCATCACCAGGTAGAGCTCGCCCGCGGTGGTGACGTCGAAGTCAACGATCCCGACCACGTGCGGATCGTCGATCGTGCAGATGAGATCGGCCTCGCGCGCGAACCGCGACAGCATGTGTGCATCGGTGCCACGGATCACCTTGGCCGCGCATCGCGTGCCGTCGGAGATCCGTTCGACCTCGTAGACCGTGGCCATCCCGCCCGCACCGAGCTGACGGACGACGCGATACCGCTCGCCGATCATCGTTCCAGGTGGCTTCTCCCCGGAGTGGGCGCCCCGGCGCGTATCGAGCGTCGCGAGCACATGACCGAGCTGACGCGAACGGCTACTGATCTGATGTCGGACCTCGTCGTAGAGCGCGGAGACGTCTCGGTTTCGTGCTTCGAGTGCAACGACCTTCGTCTCCAGCTCGGCGTTGAGCTGGTCGGTGTGTTTGACCAGCCTGCGACTGTTCTCGAGGGAGTGGAGGTATTCCAATGCAACGCCGATCACGGCGATCAGTCCGTACAGGCCGACTCCGAGTGCGCACGGGTAGAACGGAATGGTCAGATCGGAGTGGCCGCTGTAACCGAGGATGTCGTTCGAGCCCAACATGATGAGCAGCACCCAGCCCACCCGGGTCGCTGCTACGGGCGCAGGGATTGGCCGCCGCCGGCGGGCGCGCCCGATCACGATGACGTGATAGATCGCCGAGCCCAAGACGGTCGCCGCAACACCCCAGACCATGCGCCGGCTCGCTGTGAAGGGATCGCAGAGTGCGACCGAGTACGCCACAGCGCCGATCAGGAGCGCCAGACATCCTCTCCACGGAGTACGCGTTTCGAGGCGTAGATGGATGAAGTGGATGCTGGTCACCACTGCCAACGCAGTCGTGATCAACATCAACGGCAGGTCATACGTGCCGAACACCTGCGTCGGACCGAAGAGGAACAACGGGATGTAGCCACCGAAACCGGCCTGCGCCGCCATCATGAGATACGCCATCCGACTCTCGCGCTCACGGTAGGCGAACATCAGGTACAGCAAGCTGGTGATCGCCAGAACGACGAGCGCGGCGAGTGCGGAGATCCGGTTGAACGACGAGAATGCCGCGTAACGCAGATCCTCCGTGCCCGGCACCAGGCGAGGCACGCTCGGCAACCATCCACTGCGCTCCCAGTTGTGTTCGATCTCTAGCTCGAGCTCGAGCGTCTCGAGGCGAGTCACCGCGGGGCCGATCAGGAACCGCTGCGAGCCGTTGACGCGATAGTCTTCCCAAGGTGGCCGATCGACCGCGATGGAGAGCTCGCCGTTCACGAACAGTCGCCCCGGCCCCGCCAGCTCATCGATGACCAACGCGATCGGCTGGCCCACGAGCTGGGGCGCGAGGTGCACCGTCGCGCGAAGCTGGTAGCGGCACGGGCTCGCCGGCAGCTCCGAGTCGAACTTGCTGGGTAGCTGCACCTGATGCGACGCACCCACGGGCGGCACGAACTCCCACCGACCGACGAACTGGCTATCCGGCGAAACGCAGCCGCCGACGTGGATCAGGAGCGCCAGTGCAACAAACACCACGAAGGATCCGACCCGCACCCGCTCCATCATACCAAGGAATGCGACGATGAAAGCTCGGAACACACCGCCGCTGGGAGCGTCTTGGGGTAGGTGGTTTGATCAGCCTCCCCGACGTGTGCACGGCAGCCACTGCAGCCCTCCTTGGCCTCCACACCGAACCGCTGCGGCTCAAAACGAAGCCTGGATCTGCCCGCGAAGCGCCGTCGTCGCCGCGAGAACGATCATGCGGGTGGGATGAGCCGCGTCGAACGCGAGCGCGGGGATGGTGACCTTCCTTCCGTCGTAGTGCGCTCCCCCCGGCAGCGGGAGGATGGCTCCGTCGCGGACCTCGAACGCGTCCGCGATCGGGAAATCGGACGGCACCTGGTGTGTCGCCCCGTGAGCTGAGCGCAGCCGATCTGCTGCGAGCCTCGGTTCGCGCCTGCAGCGTCTGCCGGTTCGATCACGGCGTGATCCAGGTGGACCTGCCGGACTACAGCGCACCGAGCAACGTACGGTAGCGGCGTTGCACGACCAGCAGCAGCCCGAGGGAAACCAGCGGGATCGCGATCCAGCTCTTGTGGCGCCACGCGGCCGCGCGGATCCGCGCCCATGTCCACGCGCGCGCACGCTCGGCCCGGAGCACGGTTCTCATCGCGCGTAGGTGTTGATCGTCGTCGAACGTACGTGCGCGATGGAAGTCGGGCTCCTCGCACGACTCGCCACCGAAGCCCTCCGCGCCGTTGCGAATGTACCTGGCGTAGAGCGCGTCGACACGCGCGCGATCGCGGCGAGCGAACAGCGCCGCCCAGCACAGCGTCTCTGCGTACGCGTGGCTGCGTGGCGGAAGCAGGTTGGCCGCGGCCTCCGCGAGCTGCGACGCGACGTAGCGGTACGAGAACCGCTGGTCGATCTCGGGCGCGCTTGCGATGACCCGCGTGGCCTCGAGTGGTGACACCAGCGTCCGCCTTGGTTGGCAGGATGCATCCATCGTCGGGGTCATCGTCGGGGTCCGGGTCGGGCACCGCGAACCGTGGGTAACCGGCGGTCGGCGACGGCATGCACAGCGTCTCGCGCTCGTACTCGCCGTCGTACGCGTGCCAGTCGGGGCCGACCTCGGTGCCCGCGATCGCCATGCCGTTGGTTCGTAGCGTACGCGCAGCGCGATAGAGCTGCTCTGCGCGTTCGATCCCGTTGGCCGCGTCTGCGCGCCTCATCGCCGCGACGAACTGCTTCGCAGCGTCGGAGGGTGCAGCGCCGGCGAACGCATCCAGCGCCTCCGCGTAGCGATGCACGCGCATGAGGCGGCGCGCATAGATCTCGAGCAGCCCCCTGCCCCAGCAGTAGGTATGATCGCCAACGACCGGCGCCCAGACGCTGCACGGATCCTCGGTGGCCTCGCCGTCTGCGGGCTGCGGCAGCGCGGCGCTGCGGGCATTTCGCGTGCGCTGCACGGCGGCGAGCAGCTCGTCGAGCGATATCGCGCGCTCGACGACGTACGCTGCCTCGATCATCCGCGTTCCGCGAGCGAACCAGTCCGCGGCGTCGGTGAAGCGCTGGTCCGCCAGCGCGACGATCCCGAGCTCGCAGCGAATCAGCGACCGTGGATCGGAATCGATCGAGTCGGAGATCGGCGAGTCGGGTCCGGCCTTCTCTCCGAGGCCCGAACGCTCGACCTCGCGCAGCAGCAGCTCCGCGTGCGTCCGATCGCCGTCGCGCAGTGCGAGCTTGGCCTGCACCCAGGTCGCGATCGGAGCATGCCGGCACACACCCGCGAGCGACGCGGCGGACTGCCACTCGCCGTTGCGGTACGCCGCCGCGGCGAGGTACGCCGCGCCCCGCGCCTCGCTGGTCACGTGCTTCGCGAGCTCCGTTCGCCAGGTTGCCTGCTCCCGCTCCTCGAGCTCGAAGCCACGCGTATAGAAGTAGAGCGCGAGGAGTCTCGTGCCCACGTCATCGCGGTACAGCTCCGCGCGCTCCGGCGCCGAGGCACCACGCACGACGAACAGCAACGACGCCTCGCTCCCGGGCCCGCGCAGCGCGACTTGCTGCGCGTACAGGTGGACGGCGCCGACCAGGTTGCCGCGCCGCTCTCGCTCGATCCACGCCTCCTCGCCGAAGCTGCTCGTCGCGAACGCTTGGTCGTCGACGAACCCGGCCCGCACGAGCGCGCGGACTCGCGGAACGCCGCGGTCCCGGCATCGGTGTTCCCCCGCGCGTACTCCGTGCGACCGAGCGAGTACGCCGCCGCCACCGAGACCCCGCCGCACCCGCTCACCAGGATGGTGAACAGGACCGCGAACCGCAGGCCCCTCGTGGCGCACATCTACCGCCGAACGCGCGACCCACCCAGGTTCTTCGCGCGGTCTCGCGGTTGGTTCGGGGCGTTCCTCCGGGCTCAGTGACACCACGTTCGCCAGCATCTCGGTCACCGTACGCGTCGAGAACAATCGGATCGCCGCATCGCCAACGAGATCCTCGTCGGAGCTGGGCACCGTCGGGGCCGGAGCTGGCACAGCTGCGTGCGTGCATCCGATCGCAGTGACCGCAAACACAACCGTGAGGCGCATGACGAAACGACGGCCGCCCGGAGACCGCTAGTTCCGAGCTTCGGGCCCTCCGGCGTTCACCGACTCGTCGGTTGCTCGACTGCGGTGTCAGGATTTGCCCAGCCGGCGCACCCAGCTGACGGCTCTCCGGGTGGTTGCTAGAGGTGACGGCGGCGATCCGTGTGGTCGAACAACGAAGCTGGCTGACGGCGCGTACGTTGCAGGTCGGTCCTGACATGAAGAACATCACGCTGGCGATCTGTTTGCTCTGGACGCCAGTTCTGTCGCTGGCAGCGTGTGGCACCGAGACGGCTGAGATCCACGATGCGGTTCTTGCCGTATCCCCGGACTACGCCGTGGACACGACCGGCACCCCGCTGACGCAGGTCTGGATCGTCGAGCAGAAGGACGGCAAGTGCGTCGTGCTCGACGAAGACGTCACGGTGACCGTCAACGGTAAACCGGCAGAGGCGATCAGTCGTGGTGCGGCTCCTGGATGGATCAGCGAGAGATACAATCGCTACGCCGGCTGCGGCGCCCCGTTGTTCCGGATCTCGGGGGCCACTCCGCAAGCAGGATCTGAAGTCGATGTGGACGTCAGCGGGGATGGGATTTCGGCATCCACCCATATGATCTTCAGCGGCGGCGCGTGGGGAATCACGCAGTGCCAGGGGGTACGGAGCTGCTGCGCAAGCGATTCATCGGCTTCGCCGATAGCGTGTCTCGAAGCACTGGCGCAATGAGCGGCCCGGACGTGCGCGGCGACGAGTCGCGCGGTCGGTCTACGCTCCTTCGGCCGTGACGCGCAGCTACTTTGCGGCGCAGACCGGGAACTTGTACGTCTTCTCGATGCCCTTCTCGGCGTCGATCACGATCACCCGCGAGGCGTCGATCGCGAGACCGACCCTGCTCATCGGCGCGCGCTAGAAGCTCGCCCATCCCGTACCGTCGGTCACCGTTCGCAGCCACGGGCGGACTCCTCGAGCTTACGCCAGGGTCGCCATGTCGATGACGAAGCGGTACTTCACGTCGCCCTTGAGCATCCGCTCGTAGGCGGTGTTGATGCCCTCCATCGCGATCTTCTCGATGTCCGCTGTGATGCCGTGCTTGCCGCAGAAGTCGAGCATCTCCTGCGTCTCCTGCAGGCCGCCGATGAGCGAACCCGCGAGCGACTTACGCCCGAAGATGAACGGGAAGACCGCCGGCGACGGGTGCGGGGTGGACGGGGCGCCGAGCAGGCACATCGTTCCGTCGCGGCCGAGGCACGCCATCAGCGCGTCGAGCGAGTGCGGCGCCGCGACGGTGTTCAGGATGAAGCCGAGCGTGCCCGCGACCCGCCCCATCTCGTCGGCGTTCGAGCTGACGACGACGTGGTGAGCGCCGAGCGCCTTGGCGGCGGCGACCTTGCCGGACGAGGTGGTGAACACGGTGACCTCGGCGCCCATCGCGACGGCGAGCTTGACCGCCATGTGGCCGAGCCCACCAAGTCCGACGACGCCTACCTTCGATCCGGGTCCGACCTTCCAGTGCCGCAGTGGCGAGTACGTCGTGACACCCGCACACAGCAGCGGCGCCGCCCCGGCGGGGTCGAGGTTGCCTGGGATGCGGAGGACGAAGTCTTGATCGACGACGATGGCCTTGGAGTAGCCACCGTAGGTCGGCCCGCCCAAGACCTTGTCCGTGCCGCCGTACGTCTGGACGTGGCCGCCGGTGCAGTAATTCTCGAGGTGCTCCTTGCACGACGAACAACTGCGGCAGGAATCGACCAGGCACCCCACGCCGACGATGTCGCCCACCTTGTAGCGTGACACCTCGGCTCCAACGGCGGTCACGCGGCCGACGATCTCGTGGCCGACAACGGCGGGGTACGGAACCGGGCCCCACTCACCGCGCGCGAAGTGCAGGTCGGAGTGACAAACGCCGCAGAAGTCGATCGCGATCGCGACGTCCTTCGGTCCCGGGGTGCGGCGCTCGATGCTGTGAGGCGCCAGGTGAGCAGTCGCGGAAGCAGCCGCGTACGCGTGGGTCGTTGTGGTGGTCATGTGGTTGGACCGTACCCCAAGGCGTTATCTGAACGAGCCAGGCGCTGCCACTACGATCGGGCAGTGTCGTGAGTCGCCGAGCCCCCTCCCGTCCGTCACCGTTCGCAGCGATTGCCGGACGCTTGTTCGCTCCCGGCGCGGTGATCTCGAAGCTACTCGACCACGCAAACGAGCCGTCATGTCAGGGAACATAGACGATCGGCTGCGAGCCTCCAGCGTTCCTTCGCGCGGGGCTGGGCGGATGCGTTCACGGGACGAGGGCCGCGGCGATCTGTGCGCGCAGCGCGGGACTGGCCGCGACGACGAAGACTCGAGCGGGGGTCGCGTTGGAGAGCGCGATCGACGAGAACACGAGCTCTCGCCCCTGCACGACGTACGCCGGTGCGTTGACGACGCCCGCCGGCGTGACCTCGAAGACGTCCGCGACGCCAAGATCATCCGGGATCGTCAGCCGCAGCGGGCTCGAGTGATCGGCTAGCTTCCAGTGCGGGACGGACTGCGCCGACACGACGGTGGTGCACGCGACATCGTCGACGGTGCTCGACGTCTTCAGGCCGATCACCGGCACGACGAGGGCCTCGGGCGCACGGATCGATTCGGCGAGTGTGTCGGCGTCGACCGTCAGCATGCCCGTCGGGTCGCCGCGGCGGAGCAACGATCGCACCGCGCGCGTCACGTGACTGGCGTCCGCGATCGCCTTCCAGCGCGCGGGCACACTGGTCGCCTCGTTGGCATCGACCTGGAACCACAGCAGGCCCTTGCCACCCGCAGCGATCACGCTGATCGCCTGGACCCATAGCTCCTGCGGGTCCGGCTGGACGTGAATGGTCTGCGACAGCACCGACTTGTTCCACCCTGCATGCAGCCCCTGGCTGTAGAGCCAGGTCGGTGCCGGCATGTGGTTATTGCGCGCGTTGCGCAGGTAATCGTACGCGCCGCGCAGGGGCGGGGGGCTGCCGAACATCGTGATATGCGGCGCGCATGCCGCGACGTAAAGATCGATGCCCTGGACGTCGGTCATGCCGGCGAACGTGCCGACGTTCTTGTTCGTCTTGGCACCGTTGAACGTCGTCAACTCCGGGTACGCCTCCCAGACCCGGCGCGAGACCTGGGCCCTGTTCGCCGCATTGGGAACGCCGGTTGACGCATCGTAGATCTCGCCGTCACTCTCGTCGCCGGTCGAGACCCCGCGGAGCGCCACGGTCGACGCGAGCGGCGGCGTCACGAGCACCGTATCGGGTGTGACGAGCGCGAACCGATCCGGCTGCGCCGGCAGCGTCTGGGTCAGTAGCGTGCGCGTCGTGCAACCACAGGTTCCGCACATTCCGCCATGCACGTAGATCGTATCGATTGCGGCGCTGCGGAGGCGCTGGTCGTTCTGGGCATTACCACCGGGGAACGCGCACTCGCTGGTGTTCTGCCACGCCTCGATCGGGAAGGCCGGGCGCAACACGCGGCCGACCGCGACCGACTCGGGCGCGCCCTGCCAGGTCGCGATCACCGTCGACGCCGCGCCGGGCGCGAGCGGGGCACACGAGGGCACCGTCCACACCGCCTCGACACCGGGCGCGAGCGTCGGCGACGGGACACACGCGATCCCTGCCGCGAACACCTCGCGCCCATCGACCTCGAGCGCGGTCAGCGTCTGCGGCGTGTTGCTCGTATTCTTGACGTGGATGATCGTCGCCTTGAGATCGTCCGTCGTCGTCACGTAGGTGACCGGGACGCTCGGCTTCGTGAGCGCGAACGTGCCGTCGACCGCGGCACCGCTGGACGTGGTGACCCGGAGCGTCGCCGTTGACTTGCTGTCCCACGCCGCGGCGCGCGAGTGGAACGCGACCCAGACCGGCTGTCCCGCGACCACGTTGCGCGGCCAGACCTGGTACCACTCGAGCGGGGGCGTCCCACTCGGGTGCTCGGTGTAGATCGACTCGGCGTCCACCCCGTCGATCACGACGCTGGCAACCGTACCGGTCACCTGCGCGATCGCGGCGACCTGGATGCGGCCACCCGTGGTCGGTGCCGCACCGGACTCGGCGTAGCCCGACAGGTAGGCATCCTTGCGATAGGCGGCGTGGAGCGTCGGGGCGCTCGAGGTCGGCGCCGTGCACGCGTCACCGGTCGGATGACAGCTCGTGAGCGGTGGCACGATCCACGTCGACGCGTCGCTCGGGGCATCGCCCGGCGAATCGCTCGGGCCATCGTCGACTGCCAACCCATCGTCCCGGGCGGCGTCACTACCCGACATGGCATCGACCAGCACGGAGCGCTGGCCACATGCGGTCGCGAACATAAGCAGCGAGCCGACGCAGCATGCGCTGCGCGAGAACCTGGCGTTCATCTGCACCCCCGCGCGCATCGTGCACATCGTGGTGGCCCGTCATCAAGCACAAACTACTAGTTACTCTTAGTTTCCAGGACTGCGGGCGCACGTCGGATCGCTGGCCACCGCGGATCGAGAGGATCAGCGCGCGATCAGACCGGCTGCTGCCGCCGGGACGGTGACCGAGAGTCCGGTGGCCACGAGCGAGCCATCACTCTGGACCTCGAGCTCCTGGATGTCATGGCTACCGCCCGCCAGGACGTAGAGGCGACGCGAACTGCGATCGAGCGCCATGTCGATCGGCCCGCTCCCCGCTCCGGTGTCTGCGGTCGCGCCGCCATCGGCGAACAGCTCGAGCGAACCATCATCCGAGAGCTTGTAGCCGGAGATCGTGCCGCTCGCGGTGTTGGTGGCATAAGCGTACTGATCGTCGTCGGTGATCACGATCCAGCACGGGGCGCTCTGCTCGTCTGCCACCGGACCGGTGTGCACCTCCGCGCGGCGATCGACGCCACCGACCAGGTCGTAGGACGATACCGTGCCGGCGCCGGGCGCCCCGCCGCTTGCCTCGGACACCACGAGCTGGCCTTGCGACGTGAACGCGAACCCGAACGGCGTCTTACCGGCAGACGCAGCGCTCACCTTGTCGCGCAACCTGCCGTCATAGCGGACCGCGAACGCATCGATCATGTTGGTTCCCTTCTCGGTCACCACGACGGAGCGGCCGTCAGGCGAGAACGCCACCTGGGCGGGACCCACGGCGGCGGCACCGAGCGAGCGCAGGGAGCCCGGCAGCTCGTGGAGCCGACCGAAGATGTCGAGATAGAGGCCCACGACCGAGTTGGGCTCGCCAGCGTTCAACACGTAGACCAGGTTGCCGCGCGCGGCGACGCTGATCGGGCGTGCACCACCGCTGGCCACGCGCGACAGCGGATAGAGTCGCGTGCCATCGACGAGAAAGCTCGAGACCTCGTTGCTCCCCGGATTGACCGCGAGCAGCACACGACCTCCGAACGCGAAGGCAAGCGCGCCTTGCGATCCGAGCCCGCCGGCCGATCCCACCCCGCCCGTGGGCGTCGTGCTCGCCAGCTGGAGCTGGCCGGCGCTGCGGCGGTACGCGAGGATCTCATTGCCGGTCGCGGCGTTCGACATCGTGAACACGACGTGTGAACGGTTGAAGGACAGATCTGACGTCGCGTCGCTTGTCGAAGGTGCCTCGTCACCCGTCGCGCAGCCGGTCAGCGGCACCATGGACAGCATCAGCAGGGAGAGCGTTGTGAATTTCATATGCAGCCAGTACGGCTG
>JAYUVX010000064.1:0-6983 GCA_043753855.1 Myxococcales bacterium
ACCGCCACCGCGGGTACCCCAGAGCAGGCCGCGGATGCGTGCGTCCGTCAGATCCTCGAGCCTGCCCTGAAGGGCGCAAAGCTCGCGGAAGCGTTCAACTCCAAGATCACGGTTACCGTCAAGTAGCGGGCGTGGTAGCTAGGGCAGCCGTGAACACGCTGCCCGACCGATTGCCCGATCTGCGAGCGATGACACTCGAGGACGCCGAGGCGTTCGCGGTATCTCATCGCTGGCCGCGGTTCCGCGGCGAGCAGGTGTGGCGGTGGGTTCACGATAAGGGCGCCCGCACGTTCGACGAGATGACGAACCTGTCTCCGAAGACCCGGGCGGACATGGCGGCCGTTGCCTCGATCGGCTGTCTGAACATCGCCGAGGTCCAGACCTCGAAGGATGGCACCCGCAAGCTGCGGCTGACCACCCGGGACGGAGCCTCGATCGAGAGCGTCCTGATCCCGATGGGCGAGCACGTCACCCAGTGCATCTCGTCGCAGGTCGGCTGCGCGGTGGACTGTCAGTTCTGCGCGACCGCCAAGATGGGCCTCAAGCGCAACCTCGATGCCGGCGAGATCGTCGATCAGGTCTATCTCGGCCGCCACCTGCTCGCCCAGGTCGAGCCCGCCGCGCGGATCTCGAACATCGTTTACATGGGGATGGGCGAGCCGCTGCATAACTACGATAATTTGATCCAGTCGCTGAAGATCCTCACCGACGACAAAGGCGCGAAGCTCGCCGCGCGCCGGATCACCGTGTCGACCTCGGGCCTCGTGCCGAAGCTCGAGAAGCTCGGCAACGAGACCGTGCGGCCGAACCTCGCGGTGTCGCTGAACGCTCCGAACGATGCGGTGCGCGATCAGATCATGCCGATCAACCGCAAGTGGAACATCGGCAAGCTGCTGGCCGCGCTCAAGGCGTATCCGCTCGAGCAACGCCGGCGGATCACGTTCGAGTACGTGCTGCTAGCGGGCGTCAACGACTCGCTCTCCGATGCCGGCCAGCTCGTGAAGTTGCTGCGTGGCTTCAAGTGCAAGGTCAACGTCATCCCGTACAACCCGCACCCCGAGGCCGCGTACCGCCGGCCATCGCCAGCGACGGTCCAGGCGTTCCAGAACGAGTGCAAGCGGCTCGGGATGATGACCTACCTGCGCGTCCCCAAGGGCGATGACATCGATGCCGCCTGCGGTCAGCTCGCCAATCGCTCCAATGGCGAGGTCGTGGTGCCGTTGCGGATCCGCAAGGGGCCTCCCCCGCCGCCGCCCGTCGAGTAGGAGTACGATCGACACGTGCCCGCCGTGGTCAGCGAGACAGCGCCGCGCCGGTTCCTGCTGCGCTGGGCGGGAGTCCTGACCCAGCTGTGCTCCGCGGCGGCGCTCCTGCTCGGTACGATCACGCTGATCCTGGTCCAGCAGAACAAGAGCGGCGGCATGCCTCTCGTGGCGCTGTGGGCAGTGGGCTCGATGGCGGGCGTGGTGTTCGGCGGGCTGATGGCGCGCGGCGGCAGTCAGCCTGTTCGCCGGTGCGGCGCTCGACGCCGTGTTCGGCATCGCGCTGCTCGTGATCGACTATCCGACCGTGCGCGGAATCCTCCGCGTGCTTCCAGACTCCGACGTCGAGCTAGTCTCGGATGTTGTCGTGGTCGCGGCGGTGATCATGGTCGGCACCGCCGTGCTCTGCCTCGCATCGATCGGTCAGGCGCGGCGCTACGCGAAGGCGTTCAACGAGGCAGTCGCCGCCGGCAGAACCGAAGCCAGCGACGCGCTGTCGTTCCATGCGATGCCCACGGTGCCCGGAGGCGGCCCGCCCGTCGATCCGCTGGCTCCGGTGATCCCCACCGCCGCCGAGACCAACCGCGGATGGACGCCGCACAAGGCGACCGGCCATACGACGACGATGGTCATTCGACCTCCCGCTGACGAGGCGCGATCGCGGCGGCGGATCTACATCGCGCTCGGCGGGCTGGCGATCGGGGTGGGCGCAGGGATCGGCGTCCTGATGTCATCGGGCGCGAAGCCAGCGAGCCGCTCCGGCGCGGCGGGACCGGGATCAGGATCGGGATCGGGATCGGGATCGGGATCGGGATCGGGATCGGGATCCGCGGCCCTCGTGTCGGAGCCGGGCACGGGCAGAGGCACGGGCACGACGGATTACGCGCCCAGCGCAGCTCCGATCTCCGTGCGGACGCTGATCGCGGCGCAGCGCGAAGCGATCGCGAACGGCGACGCTGCCGCCTATGCTCGCACGCTGTCGCCGACGGCGTTCACGATCGGGATCGATGGTGAGGATGTGATCGAGGGGCGCGTCGCGATCGAGCAGATGCTGGTCAAGCACATCGGCGACGCGCCGAGCGCTGGCTTCACGGTGGCCTCGAAGTTCCTCGCCGTGGGCGGCGAGGGTGATCACGCGTGGACCGCGGAGGAGCTCGAGCTGTCCGGCGCCGGCGTCGAGGTGCGCCACATCGCGATCACCCAGCTCGCGCGGTTCGCCGACGGCAAGTGGCTCGTCCAGGCGGTGCACTGGGGCCGGCCGGTCCCCGATGCCACCGCCGAGCGGAGGGCGATCCTCGGGACCTTGCCGCGCGCTGCTGCGATCCCCGATCGCCACGATGGGAGCGACGAGCTCGACCAGGCCGTGCGGACCGCATTCTCGTCGCGCGAGGCGTTCGCCGAGGCGCGCAGCGAGCGCGAGGACGGCTTCAACTTCGGAAGCGGCTCCGGCGAGCGGGTCGTCGGGGGTGTCGCGATCAAGAAGCTGTTTGGTCGGCTCCGCTCCAAGCTCGAGCTGGACGGCGGCGTGCGCGTCGGCGAGTCCAGCAAGACGGTGGGCTGGGCCGCGGCCAACGTCGTCTACACCCAGAAGGGGCAGGCAGCGACCGACGTGTCGCAGACGTTCCGCGTTCTCGCGGTGCTGATCCGCGAGGGTGACGCCTGGAAGGTCGTCCAGACGCAGTTCTCGAACGCGGGTCCGATCCGGTAATTGCAAGGTCCGGCTTCGCCGGGCCGCGCAGCACCGTCGCGAGGCGGTGCGAAGGTAAATTAGCTACGACCGAGCGACGCGAGCTCTGCGGTGGAGAAGAAGAACGCGATCTCCTCCTTCGCCGTCTCCGGTGCATCCGAGCCGTGGACGGCGTTGCGCTCGATGTCGGTCGCGAACTCCTTGCGGATGGTGCCGGCGTCAGCCTTCTCCGGGTTGGTCGCGCCCATCACCTGGCGGTTCTTCGCGATCGCGCTCTCGCCCTCGAGCACCTGCACGATCACCGGACCCTCGGTCATGAACTTCACGAGGCCGCCGTAGAACGGGCGATCCTTGTGAACGGCGTAGAACGCCTTCGCCTGGGTCTCGGTCAGCCGCACCATCTTCGATGCGAGGATCCGGAGGCCCGCGGCCTCGAACTTCGCCGTGATGCCGCCGATCTTGTTGGCCGCGACAGCGTCGGGCTTGATGATGGAGAACGTGCGCTCGATTGCCATGGGGGCCGTTCTTACTAGGCGTGCCGAGGGAACGCAAGCTTGGCCAGCACCAGCGCACCTTGCTTCCACGGCACGCGGTGAGTGACGCCTGCGGTGCCGAGCCGATCGACGTTGTTGCAGTACCAGTCGTAGTTGCGGACCAGCGCGGCCTTGTTGGAGAACGTCGGCTTCCAGCCGAGCTGCGTGCGGGCCTTGTCGATCGAGACGAACGAGTCCTCGGTCACCGTCTCGTAGATCCACGGATACAGCGGTGACAGCTTCACGCGCTCGAGCACCCGCAGGGCCCACAACGCCGGGGCCACCGGGAGCGAACGGATCCGCCGCTGGTACCCCGCTGCATCGAACACCGCCTGGAAGTCCTCTCGCAGCGTGGTGAACTCGGATGCGCCGATGTTGAACGTGTCGTTCGCCTGCGCGGCGGGCAGCGTGGCCGCGAGCACGATCGCCGTGCACAGATCCTCCACGTCGAGCAGCTGATAGCGATTGCTGCCGCGTCCGAGGATCGGAAAGTCCCGTCCCTCGCGCGCCCACTCGTACATCAGCGCGAACACGCCGAGTCGCTCCGGGCCGACGAACGACTTCGGCCGCAGCACGGAGATCTCGCGCCCGGCCGCGCGCGCCGCAATGCACACCTTCTCGGCCTCGACCTTCGCGGTCCCGTAGGGCCCAACGCCGTGCATCCGGTCGCTCTCGACCAGCGGGTGGTGATCCGGCACGCCGTAGACCGCGGTCGAGGAGATGTAGACGATGCGCCGGTTGCCGGTGGCCTCGATCACCGCTCGCGTGCCATCGACGTCGATCGTGTGGATCTCATCGGGCGGATACAGCGGCAGGGCGGCGGCCGCATGGACCACGACATCGCAGCCCACCACGGCTTGTGCGATATCCGCACGATTCCGGATGTCACCGCGGAGCTCGGTGATCTTCGAACGCTCGGGGTAATCGAACGGCTCGCGATCGAGCGACACCACGGAGTCGCCGCGCGCGAGCAGGTGACGTACGAGGTTGATGCCGAGGAAGCCAGCGCCGCCGGTCACGAGCCATTTCATGGTGGCGCTTCTAGCACGCGCTGACCGCGGCTGGCTGACATGCGAGCAGCGCATGGGGTAGCCGTGTTTCCGCATGCGCGACCAACGAGGGTTCGTCGTCGTCGTCGCTGACCCAGGAGCCCGGCAACTGCGGCTCGATCGAGACCCATGTCATCGGGACCCGTCAGGGCTATCGCGGCCTGGCGACCGTCCACCGGCGACCAGCTTCCACGGTTGCTATCAGGGCTCGATCTGGACGATCGGCGCGGACCTGGCGGTCACCGGCAACTGCAACAGCGATGTCGGCCCCCGCCCAGACCGACATGGTTCAGGGCTGCGACGGCGAGGACAGCTGCGGCGGACCGATCCTGCTCTAGCTGCTAGGGCGCACGGCGGCGCCGGCGGCGCACCACGAACGTCAGCGCGAGCAGCAGCAATGTCGCCGATGTCGGGGCACGGACCGCCTGGCAGCCATCGTCGCCTCCGCCCGGTGCCTTGGGGACGGTCACCGTGATCGTCTGCTCCGCCAGCGGCGCCGGATCACCGATCCGGGTGACGGTGACGCGGACGTCGTGGTCACCCTCGACGGTCCCCGGATCGATCTTCACCTCGAACGCGCCTTCCATCCCGGGGCCCGCTGTCACGTCGGCCTGGTCTGGTGTGATCGCGAGCGTCGAGGCGAGCTTCACGCGGAAGCTCGCGCTCGTGCACACGGTGGTGTCGTGGTTGATGACCTTGATCGCGTAGTTCTCGTTCGCGATCACCGTGCTCACGGCCAGTGACGGCGCGACGTGCTCGCATCCGAGGACGTAGAGACCGTTCGCGGTCGCACTGAAGTTCGATGCGCCCGCGTTGGTCACCGTGATGTCGAACGTTGTCGACGACGCGCCGATCGACGCCGGCGGCATGACCACGAGATCGAAGTCCTTCATCACTCCGGGCGTCAGCATCTGGTCGACCTTCGGTGCCGTCCATCCAGCTGGCACCGCGGCGCTCACCGTGAACGTCGAGCTCCCGCAATCCACATGATCGTTGCTCGTCACGTGCACCGCGTAGTGCAAGCCAACGGCGGACGTGGCCGCGGCCGGCTGGGTCACCGAGATCAACGGCGGCTGACGCACGCAGGTCGATTGCACGGCGTAGGTCGCGTTCGCAGTCACGTTTCCGCTGGTCACCGTTCCGGCACCGACGGTGATCGTGAAGTCACCCGCGTTCGCGGTGGCGGCCGAGGTGATGTCGATCGTGGCGGTCACGGTCGAACCGGAGCCCGCGACGATCGGCGCACCGCTGCCGGTCCAGCCCGCGGGCAGGGTGAGGGTCAACGGGAACGTGCTCGGACCGCACGCGCTGTCGTGGTTGGTGAGCGACGCGGTGTACTGGACGGTCGAGCCGCGCAGTGCAGTCTGGGTTCCCGGCGTCAGCACGAGGCTAGGTGCCGCTCGCGCACACGTGGGAGCGACCGTATAGGTCCCGGTCGCCGAGGCCCCGGCGCTCTCGGCGCGCGTGACGTCGGCCGAGAACGTGTGGTCTCCGAGCGCTGCACCAGCGGCCGACGTGACCGTCAGCCTCGACGCGATCGAAGCTCCCGAAGCCACCGACGGACTCGCGTTGGCGTAGGCACCCGTCCAGCCGGCGGGCACGGTGCTCGCGAGCGTGAACGTCGACGCGGCACACCCCGTGTCACGGTTGGTGAGCGTGGCCGTGTAGTCGAGTGCGTTGGTTGCCTGACCGCTCTGCATCGTCGGAGACAGCACCAGCGTGGGAGCCGCTCGCGTGCACGTCACGGTGTAGGTCGCGTTCGCGGTGGCGGTTCCGCTCGCCGCGTTCGATGCGGTGATCGACACCGGATAGTCCGCGGCAGTCGCCGAGCTCGTCGGGGTCACGTCGAGGTGCACGGTGGTCTGTTGACCCGATGCGATCGTCGCCGTGCTCGCCGCGAGTGCGGTGGTCCAGCCTGCGGGCGCGCTGCGCGTGACGGCGAAGGTCGCGGGGAGGCAGCCTCCATCGTTGGTGTTCTTGATCGCCGCGTCGAATCCGCGCAGCACCCCGGGACCGCCGGTCTGTGCTGCGGGCGTCAGCGTCACCAGCGGAGCGCTGCGCGTGCACACGACGCTGTACGTCCCGCTCGCCTCGGCCGAGTCGGCCCAGCCCGCCTTGAACGCTCTGGCACGGAGGGTCAGCGCCGCCTCCGCGGGCACCGCGATCGGGCCTGCATACAGGGCCGCGCTCGCCGTGACCGGAGAGCCGTCGACGGTGAACCGGATCGCCGCGCCCACGGTGGACGTCGAGATCGAGACGAGCTGCGGCGCCGTGAAGCTGCCACCCGCCGGTGAGAGGACCGGCGTCGCCACCGTGCCGGTGACGTCGTAGGTCTCGTTCAGCTCGGCGGAGTCGCCCCACGTTGCGAGAAACGCGCGTGCGCGGATCGTCATCGTGCTCGCGACCGGGACGCTGATCGCCGTCGAGTACACCGGCGAGCTCGCCGTGGCCG
>JAYUVX010000065.1:0-6972 GCA_043753855.1 Myxococcales bacterium
GGTGTGCTCGCGGCGAACGACAAGACCGTGGTCTATCCCGCGCTCGGATCCCGGCGCTCGCGGATCGGTCAGATCCAGAGCGATCTGATCGTGATCCGAAACGACCTCGCCGATCAGCAGCTCGGGCTGATCTCGCCGTCGAGCGAGCTCTATCAGCTCACGGCAACGCGCAAGCAGCTCGCCGATCGGTTCGCCACGATGGCGAGCCCGGAGGACACCTACCTGTCGCTCGTCGAGGACGCGCGGGTGAAGTACGACGTTCTCGATTCCGCAGCCTTCGAGGTCACGGCTGCCGTCGATTCGACGCAGGCGATGGCCGTCGCGCTCCGCAAGTACGTCAATGACGTGCCGGCCGTGGGGCAGACCCCAGTGCCGCCGGAGCAGAAGGCGCAGATCTCGAGCGAGCTCACGGCCACGGCCGGCGAGGTGTTCGCGATCGAGAACGAGCTCGCCGAGGTTCGTCGCGAGCTCACGCTCGGCCGCGATCTCGCCGGCGTCGGCGATGAATCGATCGCGCGTGCGCGTAGTGCGCGCCGGGACCTCAAGGCAGCGCAGGACGCGGAGCACCGGCTGCTCGGCGGATCCGCCGCGGCGAGCCGCGATACCGGCAAGTCCAAGAAGCTCGCGGCGCTCGGAGATCGTGCAGCGCGCGTCGCGGAGCAGCTCGAGCAGACCGAGAAGCAGATCGACGCGATCGTCGATACCGCGATGGCGGCTGCGCGGCTCACGATCGTCGAGGAGCGCAAGAAGGTCGACGCCTACAAGGCCGAGCTCGCCGAGTACGAGGTCGAGTCGCGCGCGGTCGGCGGGACCGTGCTCGGCGCCAGCTTCAAGAACGTGAAGGCGAAGTTCTACGACGTGATCGTGCGGACCGATGTCGGCGCGATCGACGTGCTGTGGTCGCAGAAGGAAGACTCCGACGACGATCTCAAGCGCCTGAACCTGTCGCGCCAGCGCGAGCTGAAGCAGCTGAAGGACGAGTTCAAGGACATCCTCGATCAGTCGCTGCCGAACACCCCGGCCACGCCGAAGGCGGTGGAACCGCCCGCGGCGATCGCCCCGTCGGGGAGCCCCGACAAGGGCGCTGGTGGCGAGCGCGTGCGGCCCGGTGATGCGCTGCCGAAGGCGCCGGCCACACCAAAGGTTCGCCCGGATAACGAGACCAAACCGCCTGCCCCGAAGGGAGGCTCGAAGTGAGGCTCCGCACCCGTGCATTGTTCGCGCTCGGCGCGATGCTCCTCAGCTCGCTCGCTGCAGCGCAGCCCGGCACGATCCCCCAGGAACCGGCGAACGGCCCGGGCCTCGGTGGCCCGCGCCCGGTTCCGATCCAGGCGATGCCGGCTCCGATCCAGCTGACGCCGCAGGAGAAGGACGAGCTCAAGGACGTCGAGGCGGAGTACGAGAAGTTCACGCAGGCCGCCGCCGAGCAGGACGTGCGGATGCGGACGATTGCCCGGCGCGAGTTCGATTCGCGCACCGCGGACCTGACCAAGAAGTACTCCGATCGGATCGCGAAGACCGAGGCGGATCGCAGCAGGCGTCACGGCGACACGATCGCCAAGCTCGAGAAGTTCCTGGTCGATCACCCGGATCACGAGACGTTCACGCCCGATGCGATGTTCCGGCTCGCCGACCTCTACATCGATCTCGCGGACGAGGAGTTCGAGGCGCGGCTGGCCGCTCAGGAGCAGTCGGGTCAGCCGGCCACCTCCGATGCGGCGCAGATCGTCGACTACACGCGTTCGATCGCGCTGTGGGAAGGCATCCTCACCAAGTTCCCGACCTACCGGCAGACGCCGTCGACGTTGTACCTGCTCGGCTACTACGGCCGCCCGAAGGACGAGCGCCGCTCGCTGCAGATCTTCCTCGCGCTCGCGTGCGCGAATCAATACAAGTGGAACGATCCGCCGCCCAAGGTGCCCACGCGTGAAGAGGCGCTGAAGCGGGTGTCGCAGAAGACGCTGCGCGATCCGTACGCGAAGTGCACGCCGTATCCGAACGCGGAGGTCGAGCTCGTTCGTCACGCGTGGGTCCGCGGCGTCGCCGATCTGGAGTTCGCCATTCCGGGCGAGATCGACGAATCGATCGCCGCCTACCTGAAGGTCGCCGACGGCGGCAACGACTCCAAGCTCTACGCCGAGTCGCTCTACAAGCTCGCATGGTCCTACTACAAGCGGGACATGATGGAGCCATCGATCCGCCGGTTCGACGAGAGCGTGAAGCTCTACGATCAGATCGTCGCCGCGGGCGGCACTCCGGCGCTCGAGCTCCGCGACGAATCGATCCAGTACATCTCGGTCGCATTCACCGATCCGTGGGAGGGCGAGGCCGATACCAACCCGGCCCGCTCGTTCGAGCGCGCGAAGGCGTTCTACAAGGGCCGCGAGAACGAGCCGCACGTGCGCGACGTCTGGGTCGCGATGGGCAAGGCGTTCACCGACCTTCAGGCGTGGGACCAGGCGGTCGATGCGTATCGGCTCGCGATCGGTCCGCCGTGGGAGCTCAACCCGAAGAACCCGATCGTCCACCAGGAGATCGTCAACGTGTTCGAGCTCAAGGGCGACAAGTTCGCGGCTGATGCCGCGGCCGCCGAGCTCGCCACGCGCTACGCGCCGGGCACGCCCTGGTACGCCGCGAACGAGAAAGATCGCGAGGCGATGGAGAACCAGCGCCGGATCGCCGAGCGCGCGCTGTACGCCGCCACGCGTAACACGCACGCCGCTGCCACGGTGATGCGCAAGGACTACGAGGCCGCGGCCAAGAAGGATCCGCAGGCGAAGCAGGACTACCTCGCGCTTTACAGCAAGGCAGTCGAGCTCTACCGCACGTTCATCACGACGTATCCCGAGAGCGACTACATCTACGAGTTCACGTTCCTCCAGGGCGAGGCGCTGTACTGGAGCGAGCGCTACCCCGAGGCGATCGTCGCCTACACCTGGGTCCGCGATCACAAGGACATGGGCACCGCGTACTACATCGACTCGGCGCGCTCGATCCTCCAGTCGTACGAGGCCGAGGCGGAGAAGCAGGTCTCCGAGGGCAAGCTGCAGCCGCTCAAGGTGCCGACGATCGCCGATCTCAAGGCGCTCCAGCAGCCGTGGAGCCCGGCGCCGATTCCGGACATCTATCTCAAGCTCCAGGCCGAGTACGACAACTACCAGAACGTCGTACCGGATCCGAAGGCGGCTCCCGGCCAGGGCATCAACGCGGCGCTGATCAGCCTCGCGTACATGCACGTCGACGACGCGATCGCGCGGTTCCAGAAGGTGATGGACAAGTTCTGCGGCGCGCCCGAGGCGGCGAAGGCCAAGGACGGCATCCTCGCGATCTACGAGGCGCAGTCGAACTTCGATGCGATCGAGGCGACCAACAAGAAGTTCATCGCGCAGAAGTGCGGTGACGCCGAGAGCATCAAGCTCGCGATCTCGCAGAACCGCTCGCTGAACTTCTCGCGCGCCGCGGAGCTGTACGGGAACAAGGACTACATCCCGGCCGCCGAGGCGTTCTACCGGTTCTACAAGACCGCGCCGAACACCGATCCGGATCTGCCGGTCGCGCTGTACGACGCGGCCGTCAGCTACAAGCTCGCGGACAAGCCGAACAATGCGCTGTCGCTGTTCAAGGAGTTCACCGCGAACCCGCAGAAGAACTTCCGCGAGAGCCCGTACTACCTCGATGCGATGCGGCTGACCGCGGCGAGCTACCAGGCGAAGTTCGACTACGACAACGCGATCAAGACCTACCTCGATCTGTATGCGACCACGAAGGTCGCGAAGCAGAAGGGCATCAAGGCTCCGGCTCCGCTGCCGGGCGAGCAGCCTCGCACGCTCGAGCAGATCGGTCTCGATGCGCTGTTCAACGCAGCGCTCGCCTCCGAGCTCAACCGAGACTTCAAGAAGGCGATCGACCTCTACACGCAGTACGGCCGGGTCGAGCCTGACCATCGCAAGCAGGACCGCGCGGTGTGGTCGATCGCCGGCATCTATCGCCAGTCGGGTGACGTCACCAGCATGAGCGAGACGTTCGACAAGTGGCGCCGCGTCTACGGCAAGGACGCCGGCAACGAGGACGACTACGTGCAGTCGTTCTACGATCAGGCCGCGCTGCGCAAGAAGAAGGGCCAGACCCCGCAGGCCAAGGCCGCCGGTCAGGACACGATCAACGCGTGGAATGCGCGCGGTGCGATAAAGGCCGGCCGCGGCGCGAAGCTCGCCGGCGAGTGGCAGCTCGCGCAGGCCGAGGCGTACTACGCGACCACCTGGACGCCGTTCGCGATCAAGACCGCCGCCAAGACGGTGGCCGAAGCCAAGTCGCAGAACGTGGCGATCGAGAACCTGAAGAAGACCGCCGAGGACAAGTACCTCGCGCTGGATCCATACGGGGTCGCCGAGCTGTCGATGGCGGCGAAGGTTCGCTACGCAGACATCCAGTACGAGTTCGGCCAGAAGATCGGCGACGCGCCGATCCCGGTGCCGGTCGCGAAGAACGAGAACGCGGTCGCCGCCTACGAGGCGCAGCGCGACAAGAACCTCCAGAAGTTCCTCGGCGAGGCCAAGAGCCAGTGGGCCGAGGTCTACGAGCTCGCAAAGCGCGGCGGGATCTCCAACACGTGGAGCCGTCGCGCGCAGGAGAACCTGGGCCGCGAATTCCCCAGCGAGTTCACCTCGTTGCGGCAGGAGCTCATCCAGGGCACGGAGGCGCCATGATGGATCGAAGGTTCGCGTCGAGCGTTTCTAGCCCCATGGCCCGCGTCCTCGGGACGGTTCTGCTCTCGCTCCTGTCGATCGCAGCTCTTGGCTGTGGCGGCGGTGGCGGCAAGAAGGACACGACCACGCCCGGCAAGGGCAAGCCGGCGGACGGCTCGCAGTCCATGAAGGATCCGGGTGATCCCGCGGATCCGGGCGGCGGCTCCAACACCGGCGGCGGCAATGCCGGCGGCGGTAGCGGTGAAGCCGCAGGTAGCGGCTCGGGCGGCTCGGCAGATTCGACGCCGGTGGTCGCGTATCCGAACCTCGATCCCGATCCGGCGCAGGCGAAGACCCAGGTCGACCAGCACCTGCAGGTCGCGCGCGGTGCACTCGCCGCGGCCAACCCAGATCCCGATACGGCGCTCAAGGAAGCGCGGCTCGCGCTGACCTTCGATGCGGCGAACATCGACGCGGCGGCGATGATCGCGTTCGCCTACTACCACAAGAAGCTCTACGACACCGCCGAGCTCGTGCTCGACGATCTGTTCAAGCGCGAGCAGGCGAAGAGCAACGCGCAGGTCTACTACGTGTACGGCCTGGTCTACGACAAGACCAACCGCCCCGACCGCGCGAAGCTCGCGTACGAGAAGGCCGTCGGTATCGATCCGAATCACGCGAGCGCGCTGGTCAACCTCGGCGTGCACCAGCTGCAGAACGGCCAGTACGGCGAGGCGCAGCAGACGTTCGAGACCTTGACCAAGCGGTTCAATCGCAACGACGCGGTGACGCTGACGTCGCTCGGCTCCGCGTACCGCGGTCGGTCGGCGGACTTCCAGCCCGGCTCGCCCGACCGCGATCAGTACGTGCGCGCCGCCGAGGGTGCCTACAAGCGCGCGACCAGCGCGAACACCAGCTACGGCCCGGCCTACTACAACCTCGGCCTGCTCTACCTCGAGAACGATCCGTTCCCCGGCGTCTCGGACGGCATGCAACGGCTCAACGCGGCCAAGGGGTACTTCGACCAGTACAAGAACGCGCCGGGCCTCGACATCAAGCTCTACGACGACCGCATGAAGGACGTCGGCAAGGCGATCAAGCGCCTCGAGAAGCAGAACAAGAAAAAGAAGGGCGACGGCGGCGGGGGCACCCCATAATGGTGAGGACGACCATGACGCGAGCGTTCCTGGCACTTGCCGCTGCAGCGACCATCGGCCTGTTGGGCCATGCCACGCAGGCGCGCGCCGAAGGCTGCCCGGACGAGTCCGAGGGTGCCGCGGAGAAGAAGCAGGGCAAGTTCCACATCGAGTACGTCAACGGCAAGCCGGTGACCGTGATCGATACGGTCGTCTCGGTGTGCGGCAAGGTCCCGCGCCCCAGCGTGGTCTACGTCCTCACGGCGAAGAACATCGACTACGAGTGGGAGAACCTGAAGCAGGACTTCATGCCGCTCATCCTCCAGACCGTCAAGAAGGCTCCGTTCTGATGGCGACTCCACGCGCACCCCAGCAAGGGGGCGGAACGTCGACCGGAGCTCCGCGCCAGCGGATCCTCCGCATCGGTGTGCTGCTCGGCGGCAAGATCGTCGAGGAGCGGCTGATCCGCGAGCGCGCGGCCGTGACCATCGGCCAGTCGATGAAGAACACGTTCTCGATCCCGGTCGAGGGCCTGCCGCTCGAGTTCACGCTGTTCGCGATCGAGGAGAACAAGTACTACCTCCGCTTCCTGCCGAAGATGGATGGCCGGCTATCCGATGGCACCGGCCAGGTCAGCACGCTCGATGCGCTGAAGTCCGGCCATGGCGCGCAGAACCTCGGCGATTACTTCCAGGTGCCGCTCGGCGATGCCGCGCGCGGCAAGCTGTCGATCGGCGACCTGACGGTCCTGTTCCAGTTCGTCACCGAGCCGCCGCGCCAGCCCAAGCCAATGCTGCCCGCGTCGGTGCGTGGCACGTTCGCGGATCGCTTCGATCCACGGCTCAGCGTGATCCTTGGTGCCTCGATTATCGGCCACTTCGCGATCGTGATCGCGGCCCTGCTCTGGGACATCGATGTCCCGAATACGATGGCCGAGCGGGCGTACAACCTGACGTTCAAGCCGGACACTTACCAGGTCGACGTCGTGCAGCCCGAGGTCAAGTCTCCCGACCAGGGCTCGGCCGCGGGCAGTGCCGCCGTCGTGAAGGCCCCGGAGAAGAAGCCCCCGACCACGCCGTCCAGGCCCACCGAGAAGCCGAACGACGGCGGTCGCAGCGACAAGAACACCGTCGCCATGCAGGAAGAGGAGG
>JAYUVX010000066.1:0-21015 GCA_043753855.1 Myxococcales bacterium
GCCTTTGCCTCGCGGCCGATGACGCTCTGGAGATCGCGAACCATCCACGGATACGGATGCGGCCCGGCGACCGAGCCGATCAGGTAGAACGTGTCGCCGACATTGGTCACCCAGTCGCGTAGCGCCTCGTTCATCGCATCCTTGAGCGTGCGCGTACCGCTCTCCACCGGATGCACCGTCGCGCCGAGCAGCTTCATCCGTTCGACGTTGAGCGACTGCCGCACGACGTCCTCGGCCCCCATGAAGATCTCGCACGGGAGGCCGAACAGCGCGGCGACCGTGGCGGTGGCCACCCCGTGCTGCCCCGCGCCGGTCTCGGCGATCAACCGCCGCTTGCCCATGCGGCGCGCGAGCACCGCCTGACCGATGCAGTTGTTGATCTTGTGCGCGCCGGTGTGATTGAGGTCCTCGCGCTTGAGGTAGATCTGCGCGCCGACATCGGCCGACAACCGCTTCGCATGATAGAGCCGCGAGGGACGGCCGACATAGTCGGCCAGCAGCCCGTCCACCTCGGTCCAGAACGTGGCATCCGCGCGTGCCACGCGCCACGCCGTCTCGAGCTCTGTGATCGCCGGCATCAGCGTCTCGGCGACGTATTGGCCTCCGAACTCTCCGAAGCGTCCGCCCATGGGCTCCGCGAGCCGGGCGATCTCGTCCGCGGTCGACATCCCCGTCTGCGTAGCATGGTACGACCGCGGCGTGCAGCGGCTGACGGTGTTCGCGATCCTGTTCGGTGCCGCCACGGCCGCCGCTGATGACGCTGCCTCGGTCGACCGCCACGCGCAGCTCCAGTCCGACCTCGGCCTGGAGGTGATCCAGGGGTGCGCGCGACGTGGTTCCCCCGGCGAGACCCTCCGCGGGATCTACATCGCGCCGTACCTCCGCGTGCACCGGGTGGGCGGCGATCACGACGACATGCACGGAACCGGCGTCGGCTTCTCCAGCGGTGCGCTCGTGGGCTCGGCATTCGGCCTCGGGCCCCAGACGTCGTCGAGGACCCCGTTCATCGCCCTCGACATCCTCCTTGGCTACCGGTTGTGAAGCTCGTCGCCGCTGCGCTGATGGTGGTCTCGGTCCCCGCACGTGCCGAGCCGCGCGAGTGCGCACGCGCGCACGACCGCCGGTGGAGCTCGGTCGATCGCTGCGAGAATCAGCAGCAACTCGAGGCCACCGGGTTCAGCACGTTCTATCTGCCGGCGATCGGCGGCGGCGTGAATGTCCTCGTCCCGGGTGGCGGGGTGCGCGGCACGTGGATCGACGGCCGCGACGGCCGCGGGCTGTTCGTGACGCCGGTGGTCCGGATCGAGCGTGTAGCTGGTCAGAAGCAGACCGGCGAGACCGGTCAGGGGTTCGCGCAGCACGACCGCGCGTCGGCGCTCGCCGGTGCGTTCAGCTCCTGGAAACTCCGCTGTTCGGCCACGAGATGGCGCTGGCCGCACTCGTGCAGCTGGGTACGGACATGGTCAGCATCCCGTGTTCGCCAGAGCCGTTCGCGCTCTCCACCGCTCCCGAGGGCACGATTCCCCGCAAGGCGTCACGCCACGTCCTCGAGGTCGCGCTCCGCGCCGGTGGCGTCACGCTCGCGGTCGGCGGCGCGGCCTACCTGCTCGCTTCGGCCGTAGCACCGCTGGTCACCGTCGCGGGGCCACCGCCGCCCTCGCCTTCGAGCTGACCCGGATCCGCGCCAGCCTCGGCAAGGCGCGCGACGAGATCGCCGCTGACCGCGCGCAGACCCAGCCACTGCGCGCGGTGTCCCGCGAGCTTCCCACGCGCCGTCCGCTGCCAGAGAGGACGCACCATGCGATCGCACCGGACCTCGCGCTGAGGCTCGCACGGTTGATCGCCGACGAGCGTCCGGAGCTGATCGTCGACACCGGCTCGGGCGTGTCCACGCTCGTGGCGGCGTATGCGCTGCAGAAGCTCGGACGCGGCAAGGTGGTGGCGCTCGAACATGACCGCGCGTACGCGAACGAGCTCGCGCCCTGATCGCGCAGCACGGGATCTCCGACCACGCGATGGTCATCGACGCGCCGATCAAACCGTTCATGCTCGGCGGCAGAGCCTACCGCGGGTACGCGACCGACGTGCTGGACGGCGTACCGTCCGAGCGATCTAGTCATCGATGACAGCGCGCCACGGTACGCCGGAACCTGCTTCGCGTCGCTACGCTGGTGCCTCGGGGCACGCTCGTCTTCGACGGCGTGGGCGCCGCGCGCCGCCGGTGCTCCCTCAGGAGCTCCGACAACTCGCACGGTCGACGTCACCCTGCGCCGCTCGGTCTGCTGATCAAGCGCCACGAACGGCAGCGACGAACGCGGCGACCTTCGCGGCATCCTTCACGCCCGGCGCGGTCTCCACGCCGGTCGCCACATCGACAGCAAACGGCGCGACCTGCGCGATCGCGGTGGCGACGTTGTCTGGACCGAGGCCACCGGCGAGCACGATGCTGTGGTGCGGGAACCGCCGGCGCGCATCCTTCGCGAGCGCCCAGTCGAACGTCCGACCGCCGCCGCCGCGTTCGGCCGAGGGCGTATCGAGGAGGATCATCTCGGTGCGCCACTGATCGAGGTGGTCGATGTCGTTCGGGACACCGGCGGGGATTGCCTTCCAGATCGGCAGCTTCGTGGCCCTCGCGAGCGCGGCGAGATGTTCGGGGGACTCGTCACCGTGCAACTGGATCGCATCGAGCTCGACGGCCTGCGCGATCTCCACGATCTCGTCCGGATCCGCGTTGACGAACACCCCGACGATCTTTGCGCTGCCACTGCTGCGAGCAATCCCCGCAATCAGGGGCGCGCGCTCGAGGGCGAGGTAGCGCTTGGACTTCCGCCAGAAGTTGAGGCCGATGTAGTCGACCCCGGCAGCCGCGACGCGCGCGGCATCATCCGGCAGCGTCACGCCGCAGATCTTGATCTTGGTGGCACTCACGGCTCCTCGCGCAGGGCGAGCAAGGCCGCCGCCGGATCGGCAGCGCGCATCAGCTGTTCGCCGACCAGCACCGCATGCGCCCCGACGGCACCGAGTAGGTGCACGTCCGCGGAGGTCCGGATCCCGCTCTCGGCGACCAGCACCACCTCGGGAGGCAGCATCGGCGCGACCACCGAGGTCAGGGACATGTCGATCTTGAACGTCCGCAGATCGCGATGGTTCACGCCGAGCAGCGTGGTACCGGCTGCGAGTGCGATCTCCGCCTCGCGCACGGTGTGTACCTCGACCAGCGCATCGAGCTCGTAGCCGTGGGCGGCGGCGAGCAGCTCGCCGAGCTGCGCGGGATCCAGAGCGGCGACGATCAGCAGCACCGCATCGGCGCCGGCAGCGCGCGCCTCGACGACCTGATAGGGGTCGATCAGGAAGTCCTTCCGTAGCAGCGGAACTGTCACCCGCTCGCGCACGGCGGTCAGAAAGCTCAGGTCGCCGTCGAAGTACTCGCGGTCGGTCAGCACCGAGATTGCCGCGGCCCCCGCGGACGCGTACGCCTCCGCGATCACCGCGGGGTCCGCGCCGGCCCGGATCGCACCGGCGGATGGCGAGGCGCGCTTGATCTCGGCGAGCACGCGCACGGGAGCTCCGGGTGGGCGCGCGAGTGCAGCGCGCAGGCCACGCAGCGGCCCCGCGGCACGCGCGAGGGCCTCGAGCTGTGCGAGCGGCACCGCACGTCGCGCCGTGACGAGCTCCTCGCGCTTGGTGTCGAGGATGGTGTCGAGGATGTTCGATCCGCTGCTCACTCGACCCCCACGAACTCCGCCGGTTGCCTGGTGGCGAGATCGGAGAGGTCGGCGTCGAGCGACGCGCCGCTGGCCTCGACCCAGCGATGGAGCGCGAGCCGCCCTGCCCCGTCGGCAGCGACGGCGGCGGCGCGCATGAACTGATCGGGCAGCCGATCGAGATCCAGCGTCCCCGGCTCGAGCAGCTCGAGGCCGAGCGCGGCGGTCATCGCCGAGGCACGGAGCACGGCCTCGTAGCGCTCGCCATGACCGATCTGGACGCCGGCGAGCACCTTCTTGAGGATCGCGGCGTTGTGCGCCGCATCGCCGCCAGCGAGCCCCGCCGGATCCACCTCGTCGACGCCGAACTGCTTCGGGACCAGCGTTCGCGACAGCACGATGCCGTCATCCCAGATCGCGACGTGGGTCTCGCCGCAAACCGCGATCTCGTCGAGGCCACCGGCCCCGTGGACCACCGCCGCGCGGCGCAATCCCAATCCGCCGAGCGCGGCCGCGACCGGCTCGCACCAGTGACGGTCGTAGACGCCGACCACCTGATGCCGCACGCCCGCCGGATTGGTCAGCGGCCCCAGCAGGTTGAAGATCGTGCGCGTGCCGAGCTCGCGCCGAGCGCCGGTCACATGCCGGGTGGCCGTATGGAACCGCGGCGCGAACGCGAAGCCGATGCCCGCGATCTCGATGCACCGGGTAATCACCGCCGGCTCGGCCTCGATCGTGACGCCGAGCTGCTCGAGTACGTCGGCAGAGCCGCACTTCGACGACAGTGCGCGATTACCGTGCTTGGCGACCACGCCTCCGCACGCGGCGATCAGGATCGCCGCGAGCGTCGACACGTTGATCGTCCCGGTGCCGTCCCCGCCGGTCCCGCAGGTATCGATCGAGTGCTCGAGCCGGGGACAGCTGAGCGGCGTGGCCCGGCTCCGCATCGCCGCGGCAGCACCGACCAGCTCGTCGACGCTCTCCCCCTTGGCCTTGAGCGCGATCAGGAGGCCGCCGATCTGCGCCTGCGTGGCCTGCCCGTCCATGATCAGGCCGAACACCTCCGCGATCTCCCCGCGCGTGAGATCGATGCGACCGGCGGAGGCGGCGATCGCGCGCACGATCGCCGCGGTCATGCGCGCGCCATCGTCAGGAAGTTCGCGAGCAGCGCCTTGCCTGCCGTCGTCATGATCGATTCGGGGTGAAACTGCACACCTTCGAGGGCGGCACCACGCGCCTTGAGGCGAACGCCCATGATCTCGTCCTCCCAGGTCTTCGCTGTCACCTCGAGCGAGTCCGGCATCGAGTCGGGCTGGATCACGAGCGAGTGGTAGCGCGTGGCGATGAACGGGTTGGGCACGCCGGCGTAGAGGCCTTTCTCGTCGTGAAAGATCTTGCTGGTCTTGCCGTGCATGATCCGTGACGCACGCAGGATCTTGCCGCCGAACACCTGACCGATGCACTGGTGACCGAGGCAGACGCCGAGGATCGGGGTCTGCCCCGCGAACGTCTGGATCACCTCCATCGAGATACCCGCCTCGTTCGGCGTGCACGGTCCCGGGGAGATCACGATCGCATCCGGCGCGCGCTGGCGGATCGTCTCGAGGCTGATCGCATCGTTGCGCTCGACCGTGACCTCCGCACCGAGCTCCCCGAAATACTGCGCGAGGTTCCAGGTGAACGAGTCGTAGTTATCGATCAGCAGCAACTTCATGGCTGGCCTTCTTGAGTCGCAGCACTGCGGGCAGTCCGCGCCATCGCGACGGCGCGCAGCACGGCGCGCGCCTTGTTCACGGACTCCTCGTACTCGAGCTCGGGGACCGAGTCCGCGACCAGCCCCGCGCCCGCCTGAACGTAGAACGTGTCGTCCTTGTGGACGAGGGTGCGGATCGCGATCGCGAGGTCGAGGTTGCCGGTGTAGCTGACGTAGCCGACCGCCCCGCCGTAGATACCGCGCTGGTGCGGCTCGAGCTCGTCGATGATCTCCATCGCACGGATCTTCGGCGCGCCCGACAGCGTGCCCGCCGGAAACGCCGCGCGCAGGACATCCAGCCAGGTCTTGCCGTGCGCGAGCTTGCCGACGACATGCGAGGTCAGGTGCATCACGTGCGAGTAGCGCTCGAGCACCATCTGCTCGGCGACCTGCACCGTGCCAACCTCGGCGACGCGACCGACATCGTTGCGGCCCAGATCGATCAGCATCAGGTGCTCGGCGAGCTCCTTCGGATCGGCGCGCAGCTCCTCGGCCAGCCGGTCGTCCTCGGCGGGGCCGCGCCCGCGTGGCCGGGTGCCCGCGATCGGGCGGACCTCGACGCGACCATCGCTGAGCCGCACGAGCGTCTCGGGAGATGCCCCGGTGACGCGCGCCTCGGGAAACTCGAGGTGGAACATGTACGGCGACGGATTGATCACGCGGAGCGCACGGTAGACATCGAGCGGGCGCGCACCGGCGGCGGGCTCCGAGAACCGCTGGGACAGCACGACCTGGAATGCATCACCGGCGACGATGTACTCCTTCACCCGATCCACGGCGGTGCAGAAGCCGTCCCGGGTGAACGTCGACGGGGGCACGACCATCGAGGTGCGCTCGCCGAGCCTCGGCGGCTCCAGGTCCGGCAGGGCGCGGCGCGGCGCGCGAAGCGTGTCGACGATCGCATCGATCCGCGCGCACGCACGGTCGTACGCCTGCTCGGCCTTCTCCGGCCGCGCGACGTACGGCGTGGCGACCACCTTGAGCGTCTGGCGCAGGTTGTCGAAGATCAGCAGCGTGTCGGTGATGACCATGCACAGCGGAGGCAGATCGAGGCCCGGTCGCGCGCGCGCCGGCAGCTCCTCGAACGCCCGCACGCAGTCGTAGGCGATCCAGCCGACGGCGCCGCCCCAGAACCGCGGTAGCCCGGGGACGTCGACCGGCTTCAGCTCGCCGAGCACCTCCGCGAGCGCGGCGGTGGGATCGGGCGTGGGCCACTCGGCCGTGCGCGGTGGTCCGCCGCTATCGACGTCGTACCAGGTGACGCTGGCGGTGCCGTTGGCCCACCGCACCACCGCCCGCGGCGCCACGCCGACGAACGAGTACGCGGCCCAGGTCGCGCCGCCGACCACACTCTCGAGCAGGAACGAGTGATCTCCGGCGCCCAGCGCTGCGTACGCCGAGACCGGCGTGTCGCCATCGGCGAGCAGCTCGCGGTACACCGGGATCAGGTTTCCCTTCCCCGCTGCCGCGATGAAGTCCTCGCGTGACGGTGTGTACATGACGGGGCGTTATACCGCGCCGGGAGCGAGATCGGGCCGCCAAGCCCGTGGAACGTAAGGCGCACTGAGGGATATTTTGAACGCGATCCGGTGAGCGCGTTCTCGGCGCAGACGCGCGCGGTTCGCGATCACGCGATGGGTGTGATCGAGCGGATCCTCGCCGGCTCGGGTCTGCCCGCCGAGGTATTGCCGCTGGCGACCCGCGCGCTGTGGCTCCTGCAGATGGCGTTGATGCTGGTCTACGTCGACGACGACAGTCCGGACCAGGCGCGAACGCACGGGCTCGTGAACGACGCGCTCGACATGATCGTCCCGCTGTTGCCGGTGCTCGCCACGCCGATGGGCCGCGCGCTCGCGGACCGGGTGACCGCCGCGCTGTCTCGCGCGCAGATCGGCTAGCCGCGTAGGTCGCGCAGCGCTCGGAGGAAATTGCGACCGAGCACCTTCTGGATCGCCTCGGGCGAGAGCCCGCGCTGCAGCAATAGATCCACCACGCGGGGCAGCTCGAGCGGTGTCACTAGATCGCGCGGCGGCCAGATCGCGCCGTCCCAGTCGCTGCCGAGCGATGCGAAGTCCTCGCCGACCGTCTTCACGATGTGCATGACGTGATCCGCGACCAGCGCCGCCCGTCCCTTCCACCGCGATGGCCCGAGGAAGCTCGACTCGTACATCACGCCGATCGTGCCGCCGGTGCTCGCGATCGCGCGCAGCTGCTCGTCGTCGAGGTTGCGCCAGTGCGGATGCACGCCGGTGACTCCGGTGTGCGTGACGATCAGCGGGATCGCTGGATCGTGGACCGCGACCGCATCGTCGAACCCCTTGCGGCTAATGTGCGCGAGATCGACGAAGATCTTCTTCGCGTCGATCGCTTCGACGTAGGCGCGCCCGGCATCGGTGAGCCCGGTGTCATGCTTGCCACCGAGCGGCGAGCTGGTCTGGCCGAGCGAGGACTTCGACAGGTGGACCAGCGTGATCCGGACGATCCGGTCGTCGAGCCGCTCGAGCGCACCGGGCGCGTCGAGCGCGTTGCCGCCCTGGATGCCGATGAACGCGCCGTGCTTGCCGGCCGCGACGGCGGCCTCGTACTGGGCAGCGGTGCGGACCAGCGCGACCTCCTCGGGCACCGACGACAGGATCTCGGTCAGCTTCTCGAGGTTCTCGGTGAAAGCCGCAGGACGATTTGCCATCTCGCGCAATGGATTGGTCGTGATCACCCAGATGCCACCGGTGACCCGCGCCTCGCGGATCCGCGGCAGATCGACCTGGCTGTAGAACCGATGGCCGAACAGGCCACCTCCGTGACGTCGGGTGAGGTCGTATCCGAAGATCCGCTGCCAGATGAACGTATCGAGGTGCAGATCGATGACATCGCTCGCGAGGTACAGCTCCACGGCCTCGCGCGAGATCTGGAGCTGGTTCGCCCACGCAGCGGGGTCGGAACGGTGGTCGACGTACTGGAGCGCGGTCACATCCCGAGTGATACCGCGAACGGCCGGTGCGGTATAACGCCCACCATGCACCCCGCGCTGCAAGCCTCCCTCGCCGCTGTCGACCCCGAGATCGCCGAGCTGATCGCCCTCGAGGAGCGCCGCCAGCGCGACAAGATCCGGCTGATCGCGTCGGAGAACTATGTCTCCGGAGCGGTGCTCGCGGCCACCGGATCGATCCTCACCAACAAGTACAGCGAGGGATATCCGGGCAAGCGCTACTACGAGGGTCAGCAGTACATCGATCAGATCGAACAGATCTGTATCGATCGCGCGAAGGCGCTGTTCGGCGCCGAGCACGCCAACGTGCAGCCGTACTCCGGATCGCCGGCGAACCTCGCCGTCTACTTCGCATTCCTGAAGCCCGGTGACACCGTGATGGGCATGGGCCTGCCCGCGGGCGGCCACCTCACGCACGGCTGGGGCGTCTCGATCACCGGCAGCTACTTCCGCGCGGTGCAGTACGGCGTGCGCAAGGACACCCACCGCATCGACCTCGACGAGGTTCGCGAGCTCGCCCGCAAGGAGAAGCCCAAGCTGCTGTTCGCCGGCGGTACCGCGATCCCGCGCACCATCGACTTCGCTGCGTTCGCGGAGATCGCGCATGAAGTCGGCGCGATCTTCGTGGCGGACATCGCACATATCTCCGGGCTCGTCGCGGCGGGCGCGCATCCGTCGCCGGTCCCGGTCGCGGACGTGGTGTCGACCACGACCCACAAGACGTTGCGTGGCCCGCGGGGCGGCATGCTGATGTGCAAGGCCACCCATCAGAAGGCGATCGACCGTGCGGTGTTCCCGGGCCTGCAGGGCGGACCGCACAACCACACCACGGCGGGCATCGCGATCGCGCTCAAGGAAGCGCAGACCGAGCAGTTCAAGCTCTACGCGCACCAGATCGTCGCCAACTCGCGGGCGCTCGCGGCGGCGCTCGTCGAGAAGGGCTGGTCGCTGATCACCGGCGGCAGCGACAACCACCTGATCCTCGCCGACATGACGCCGAAGAACGTCTCCGGCAAGATCGCCGCGAAGGCGCTCGACGTCGCGGGCATGGAGCTCAACTACAACTCGATCCCGTTCGATCCGCGCAAGCCGTTCGATCCGTCGGGCGTGCGGATCGGCACCGCGAGCGTCACGAGCCGAGGCATGCGAGAGCCGGAGATGAAGCTGATCGCGGCCTGGATGGATCAGGTCGCCAGCGCGCCGACCAACGCTGCCTTGCACGAGAAGATCGCGGGCGAGATCCAGGAGCTGTGCATGAAGTTCCCGGCGCCCGGCATCTTGATCTAGCGCTTGCTCGATCGAGGTCTGGGCGGCCTGGGCGGCTTCGGCGCCGCCGCGGCCAGCCGCATCGCGACCACGTGATCGAGGATGCGGTGGGCGACCTCGGCCTTGGTCCCGGCCGGCACCTCGATCGCGCCGCTGGTATCGACCAGCGTCACCCGGTTGGTGTCGACCGCGAAGCCCGAGCCGGGCTCGCCGACGTCATTCGCGACCACGAGATCGACCTTCTTGGTGACCAGCTTCTTCTCGGCATTGGCGATCACGTCATCGGTCTCGGCCGCGAAGCCGACGAGCAGCGGCGTCTTCCGCGAACCGCGCGCCTTGCCGAGCTCGGCAAGCAGATCCGGGTTCTGCACCAGCTCGATCGTGGCCTTGTGACCGAGCTGGCCGCGCTTGATCTTCTGCTTGGCCTCGGTTGCGGGGCGGTAATCCGCGACGGCGGCGGTCATCACGACCACGTCCGCATCCTTGACCGCATCACCGAGCGCCCACTGTAGCTGGGTGGCGTTCTCGACGCTCATCGTGTTGACGCCGACCGGCGGCGGCACCGCACTCGGTCCAAGCACGAGCGTGACCCGCGCACCGCGGCGCTGCGCTGCAGCGGCGATCGCGACGCCCATCTTGCCGGAGCTGCGATTGCCGACGAACCGCACCGGATCGATCGCCTCGTAGGTCGGTCCCGCGGTGACCACCACGCGCACGCCCTCGAGATCTTGCGACGACAGCACGTGCGCACCAGCCTCGACGATATCGGCGGGCTCCGCGAGCCGCCCTGGCCCGGTCCACCGGCACGCGAGGAACCCATCGCCCGGGCCCACGACGTGATAGCCGGCGGTGTCGATCAGCTTCAGCACGTTGGCCTCGGTAATCGGATGGCTCCACATGTTGACGTTCATCGAGGGCGCGATCAGCACCGGAGCGCGGGTCGCCAGCACGATCGCGGCGACCGGGTCATCCGCACGGCCGGCGGCGAGCCGCGCGATCGCATTGGCGGTGGCGGGTGCGACGATCACCAGGTCGGCGCGATCGGCGACCTGGATGTGGCCGATCGTGGCCTCTTCGGTGAGGCTCCAGAGGTCGGTGAACACGGGCCGGCGGGTCAGCGCCTGGAACGTCATGGCACCGATGAACTTCTGTGCGCGCGCGGTCATCGCGACATCGACGACGGCGCCTGCCTTCTCGAGCAAGCGCACCAGCTCCGCGGCCTTGTACGCGGCGATTCCGCCGGTCACGCCGACGACGACGTTCGCACCCTTGAGCGGCGCCGCCGGATCGCGTGCGGCTCGATTGAGACGAGGTCCTTCGATCATCGACACGAGCGTAGCGCGATTGTTCGCTCAGCCGATGCGCGTGGCGATGTACTTGAGGTTCGTGTAGTCATCGATTCCATGACGCGAGCCCTCGCGGCCGAGGCCCGAGTGCTTGATCCCGCCGAACGGCGCCTGCGCGGTGGACACCAGGCCCTCGTTGACGCCGACCATGCCGGCCTCCAGCGCCTCGGCCACGCGCTGCTGCCGCGCACCATCGCGCGTGTAGACGTACGCGACCAGGCCGGCATCGGTGTCGTTGGCCTGCGAGATCGCATCGGCTTCATCAGTGGCGGTGCGCAGCGCGATCACCGGCCCGAACACCTCTTGTCGCCAGAGCTCCATGTCGGGCGTGAGCCGGGCGAGTACCACGGGTGCGATCAAGCGGGTCGTCCCATCAGGCGGAGCGCCGTGCACCACGCGCGCGCCAGTTGCCACCGCATCATCGACCAGGCTCTTGATCTTGGTGACCGCCGCGTCATCGATCACCGGGCCGATATCGGTCGCCGGATCGAGACCCCGGCCGACGACGAGCTTGCTCACGGCGGCGATCAGCTTGTCGGTGAACGCCGCGGCGATCGGCGCCTCGAGGATGAACCGATTCGCGGCGACACAGGTCTGACCCGAGTTGCGAAACTTCGCGACGAGTGCACCGGCCACCGCGGCGTCGAGGTCTGCATCCGCGAGCACCACGAACGGCGCGTTCCCGCCGAGCTCGAGCGAGACCCGCTTCAGATCATCGGCGGCGTTGCGCATGATCAGCTGACCGACCTCGGTGGATCCGGTGAAGCTGATCTTGCGGATCGCCTTTGCACCGAGCAGCCGCCCGCCGATCTTGCCGCCGTGCGAGCTCGGCACCACGTTGAACACGCCCGGCGGCAGGCCGATTGCCTCGCAGAGCTCCGCCAGCGCCAGCGTGCCGAGCGGCGTGGCCTCTGCCGGCTTGGCGACCACCGTGCATCCCGCGGCGAGCGCGGCGCCGAGCTTGCGAGTCAGCATCGCGTACGGAAAGTTCCACGGCGTGATCACGGCGACCGGACCCACGGGCTCGCGGATGACGGTCAGCCGCAGCGCTGGATTGCTCGCCGGAATGGTCTCGCCGTATACCCGCTCCGCCTCCCCGGAGAACCAGGTCAGAAAGCTCGCGGCGTAGCGGACCTCCGCGATCGCCTCCCTGATCGGCTTGCCGTTCTCCCGCGTGCATAGCTCGCCGAGCCGGCGCTCGTCGGCCAGCATCCGTGTCGCGAGCTGACCGAGCAGCCGGCCGCGCTCGAATGCCGGGCGCTGTCTCCACGGGCCGAACGCGCGCACGGCGGCGGCGACCGCGGCATCGACCATGCCCTCGTCCGCATCGGCGACCTCGGCGATCAGCGCGTCGTCGAACGGGTCGCTGACCGCGAACCGCGTGGGCCCGGCGACCCAGCGGCCGTCGATGAAGGCATCGCGCTTAATCTCGTTCATCGGCGAACTCTACTGCTATAGCTGCCCGCCATGAGCGAGAAGAGTCGGATCGCGGTGATCTTCGGAGCCGCGGTGGTCCTCGCGAGCGGCGGCCTCTATTACTTCTTCAAGGTCTATCAACCGGAGCAGGAGCGCGGCGCCGCGGCGGTCGAGATCGAGGCGTGGGAGCAGCGACTCGACCAGGTGCGGCTGTGTCTGCTCGGACCGACGCCGGCGTCCTCTCGATCCGGAGAGGCCCTCGCCGTCCGCGAGCTCGCTCCCGACGTCTGGGATCGCGCGTCGTGCACCAAGCTGATCGGCAAGCTGTCGCGCGGCGTCGCCGACGACACCGGCATGCTCAAGGTCGAGCACGCATGGATGACCGTGGATCGCGCGGCCGCGAAGGTCGCCAGCGCGTTCGCCTCGCATGTCGATCCGAGCGGCGACTCCACCGAGAAGCGCGGCAAGGGCTCGCCACTTCCGGCGGCGCTCGACGAGCTCGATGTCGCACACGCCGAGCTCCGGCTCGCCGCCGGCATGGGTCCGCCGAAGTCCGCGGCAGCTGCCGCGCTGCCCGAGGCCGAGTTGATCGAGCTCGAGGACGGTCGCGATCCGGTCGCCTCGGTGAGCGCGTGGCTGATCCCCTCGGCCGGTGGCACGCTCGCCTTCGGATCGGTGAAGACCAAGGGCGAGGTCCAGCTGACGCTGGTGGCCGGCGCCGCCCCGAAGGTCAATAAGCTCGGGCCGGGCTCGGTCCGCGCGGTTCCGGATCTCGCCTGGGGTGCGGCAGGATTGCGCGAGGAGGTCGCGGTCGGATCGATCGACGAACGCGGCGCGTTCGGTCAGATGACGAGCTTCCCGGTCGGCTTCGGCGCCCGCGTGGTGCTCGCGGTCGGCTCGTTCGCCAGTGGGCTCGTCGCGTACGGCGCGAGCAACCAGCTGGTGATCGCGCGCTCGCAGGGAGCTGCGTTCACCGCGGACAAGCCGATCGAGGTGGGCCGGATGGCGTTCGCGCTCGATCCCGTGGGCCGCGGTCTGGTCGCGTGGTCACCGGGAACCGTCGACGGAGGCGCGCTCCGCGGCTTCATCGCGAAGGATGGCGCACCGCCGAAGATCGTCGAGCTCGGCACCGGCTTCGCGACGCAGGCGTGCGTGACCGCCACCAAAGGCTGGGTCGGCGGCGGCGACCAGTTTGTCTCGTTCGATGACACCGGCGCGGTGCCTCACGTACTGCCCGAGCACGAGCTGCTCGGCTGCTCTGCGGAGGGCGCCCTGCTCCACAAGTACGGCAGCACGCACTACGCGGTCTGCGGTGACACCTGCCGTGTCGCGGATCTCTCGGGCCTGCGTCCCACCAGCATCGCGGCGGTCGCCGGCGGAAGGGTCTATGCGATCCGCACGCGCGGCCACGTGATCGGTGTGTGGACCGAGGGCAAGCCACCCCGGTTCTTCGCCACCGCCTCCGCCGTCACGCCGACGCTCGCGTACGCGAACGACAAGACGATCGACGTGCTCGGCGAGACCGACGATGCCGCCGTCGTGCTCCGGCTGCCGATCTAATTCAAGTTGGGCGGCCTAGATCGTACGGGCGAGCGCGCGGGTTTCGATCATGTTGTCCTCGATCGAGCAGTAGGTCCATCCGCCGTAGCGACCGACCGAGTGAATGCCGGCGAGCGCGAGGCCATCGCGCAGCCGTTGGGTCTCGTCCAGCGATGCCTTCGTGATGTGCACGTAGGCGGGATCGAGCACGACGTGATGGTGCGAGACCAGCTGGTGGCCATCGACGATGCCCTCGCGGACCAGATCGTCGAGCACGCGCTGCCGCAGCGCATCGACGTCGAACGTGGCTCCGTGGGGCGCCCCGATCTCGACGTACAGCGACATCCGGTCGGTGTCGAAGATGTTGTCGTACCAGCCGACCCGGTAGAACGAGAGCGAGCGGTCGGGGAAGTACATCCAGTGGACGTCGCGGCGGCCCTTGCGATCGAACCCGAGATTGAACACCAGCACCTGGTTGGAGCTGAACACCGTCGGGTCATGGACCACGCCGGCCATCCGCGCGAGTGCCGGCAGCGGCGCCGAGCTGACGATTTTGGAGAACCCGATCCGCCGCCTCGCGGTCACGACCTCGCGCGCGCCGAGATCGATCTCGAGCACGGGCTCACCGCAGCTCACGATGCCTTCGGGCAGATCCGCGAGCAGCGCATGGATGTACTGGATCGCGCCACCCGCCGGGTACGTGAACGTGGCGTTGTAGCCGCCGTCTCCGACGACGTTCGGATCCTTGGGCCGCATGTTCGCGATGATGTCGGCGATGTCGGCCTGCGGAAAGAACCGGCCCATCGCATCGGGATCGAGCTGCTCGAGCGCGATCGCATACAGCTTCTCGTTGTACGGGCGCAGGAACTTCTCGGTGATCGCCACGCCGAGCCGCCGGTACAGCATCTCCGCGAACGACACGGGCGGGTGATCGCCGGTCGGCCGGAAGTACAGATCCACGAGGCACTCGAGCAGCTCCTCGCGCGGCAGCTGATGGATGTGCTTCTGGAACGGGAAGTCGATATCGAGGCCTGCGTAGCGGATCAGGCTGCGCTTCACGACCGTCCGCACCTCCTGCCCGGGCATTCGCGCGCGCAGCCACGACTCGATCTGCGGATCCTTGAAGTGGAAGAAGTGCCCGGAGTAGTCCCAGACGAATCCGCGCTGCACCACGGTCTTGCAGTACCCGCCGGGTTCCGAATCCGCCTCGAGCACGACGACCTTCGCGCCCGGATGCAGCTCGCGATACCAGTTCGCGAACGACAGCCCCGACGCGCCCGCGCCGATCACGACGATGTCGGCCTGCTCGGTCACCACGGTCACGAGAGCCGGGCCAGCTCGCTCGCGAAGATCCGGCGGGTGATCGCGATCGCGCAGCCGTAGGTGCTCTCCATGCCGAAGTACGACATCGACTTCGACAGCAGGCTCTGGCGCCGCGAGTACGGCGTATCCGACGCGTAATGGATGACGCCGAGCTCGAACGAGCTCTGATCGACGAGCGAGACCAGCTCGTCCTGCGGATGGCGGCGCGGCTCGGCGGTCTCGTACGCGGCACACAGGTATGGGCCGGCCTCCATCTCCATCACGGTGTAACCCTCGCGATAGAACACGTCCATGTACTCGCGGTTCTGCAGGAACGCGGAGCGCACCGTCAGCGCTTTTTGATTGTCGAGCACGGTGCCGTGCTTCATGAACGGCTGGACATCGGCGGCGGTCAGCGCGTTGCGGAACATGTACGTGTTCGACGAGTGCTCGTCGTGGATCACCTTGCTGATCATCACATCGCCGACGCGGCCATTGAGCGTCGCGGCCTTGCCCATGATGTAGATGCCGCGCAGATCCTCGACGCCGAGCGCCACCGAGGTCAGGTGGTGATACGCGGCCATCCCGAGCGGATAATCGATGTTGACCAGCACCGCGGGGCTCTCCGCGATCCGCTCGATGCCGGGCACGTGGACCCGCGGATCGAGGTTCTCCGGGCGCAGCATCGAGAGATCGACCACCTGCGCATCGACATCGATCTTGCCGGGCGAGGCGATCGCGCGGATGCCGGAGGCCGCATCGGACTCCTGGACCTGAGCCATCCGGCCGGGCGTAGCGGCGCCGGGCTCGTGGATGAACGCGCGCAGCGAGTAGTAAAGGATGTTGGTTGCGAGCGCGTGATCGCCCTTCGCGAGCGCCTCGTTGTAGCGCGGCGCCAGATCCTCCGGGTTGTGACGGTGGAGGAAGTCCACGATCTCCTGGCGATGTGCGCGCGCGTAGCCGCCCAGCAAGTTCGCGAGCGAGTGGCTGTTCGACGAGATGAAGTACACCGGGCGGCCCTGCGGGATCGCGGGGGCGATCGCCTGGAACCAGCGCTGCGCCGAGCGCTGGTACTCGCGGAACGAACCATCGAGCAGGCGAAGGAACAGATCGCAGTCGTGCGTGATCATGTCCCGCAGGATGTCGTTCGAGCGCGGGCCGAGCGCGCCGCGGAGCCGGAGCACGGGCTCTTCCGCACCGAGGGCGCTCGCGAGCGCCACGTCATCGGAGACATCCGAGATCCGCGCCGCCAGCAGCCGCTCGCGCAGCTTGTTCCACTCAATCTGGTACGCGGTCAGGATCGGGACCAGATCGTCGATGTCGGATGCCGAGGCGATGAACACCGCGAGCGTATCGCCGCCGTCCCAGCGCAGTGGGCGACGTCGGCCGCGGGTGCGGGCGGTCTGCCATTCGTCGATCCGGTAGCCGGCGGCCTCGAACTGAGCGGGGCTCTGGCCAAGCACGATGTGGCGGATCCGCGGCATGCAGTCGGGGAGCCGGCCGGCGCTGTACGCGAACGCCGCGAGGTCGGGATCGGCCTCCTCGGCACCCAGGTGCAGGCTCGAGCGCGAGAACAGGTGGGATTCCTCGAACGCGCGCACGCGTACGTCGCCGCTCGAACGGAGCAGCGAGTAGTAGGTCCGGATATAAAGATCGATCTCGTCGCTCGAGGCGCGAGGCGGCTGGCGATCCACGACCCTAAGGTAGATCAGCCTTGGCTCCGGAGCGCTTTTCCTGGCCACTAGTTAGTGCTATCGAGTGGCCGTCCCTCATCCGGGGACCCAGGAAGCACCGTGAGCAAAGAAGAGCTAGTCCATCTCGACGGCGAGGTCATCTTGATCGCGAAAGGCGGCAACTTTCGCGTCAAGCTCGACAATGGCCACGAGGTGCTGGCAAAGCTGGCCGGCAAGGTCCGTCGTCACCGTATTCGCGTGGTGCTTGGCGACCGGGTAACCGTCGCTGTGTCCCCGTACGATCCGACCCGCGGCTTCATCGTCTATCGTCAGCGCTAACGCTCTGGCGTCGACGCTAGCATTTTGCTGTCAGCGCCAACGCGCTGGGGCGCCAGCGCGCCAGCAGTGATCTAGACTCACCGGGTGGAAACACCCTTGTATGTCGGGATCGATCTAGGCACCACCAACTCCGCCGCCGCCGTGTTCGACGGCGAACGGGTGTCGGTGATCAGAAACGCCCAGGGCGCGACCGTCACGCCCTCCGTGGTGCGGCTCGACAAGCAGGCCCGGATCACGGTGGGCACCCGCGCCCGCCGGTTCGTGGAGCAAGATCCCGCCAACACCGCGGCCGAGTTCAAGCGGCTGATGGGGACCGAGAAGGCGATCGCGTTTCCGGCGGCCGGCGTGACCCGCAAGCCCGAGGAGCTGTCGGCGGAGATCCTGAAGGCCCTGCGCCAGGACATCCACGATCAGCTCGGCGTCCAGATCGAGCGCGCCGTGATCAGCGTGCCCGCGCTGTTCGAGCTGCCGCAGAGCGCGGCGACCTCGGAGGCCGCCCGGCTCGCCGGGTTTTCGCGCGTCGAGCTGTTGCAGGAGCCGATCGCCTCGGCACTCGCGGCGGGCTGGCGCGCCGATGATGACGGCGCGGGTACCTGGCTCGTGTTCGACCTCGGCGGTGGCACGTTCGATGCGTCGCTGCTCGAGACCCGCGACGGGCTGCTGCGCGTCGTCGGCCATGATGGCGACAACTTCCTCGGGGGCCGCGACTTCGACTGGGCGATCACCGAGCACCTCGCCTCGCGCCTGAGCGTGGTCCCTCGCCGCAACAATCCCGATCACTCCTCCGCGCTGCGCTCGCTCCGGCTCGCTGCCGAGGACGCGAAGATCGAGCTGTCCCGCGGCGACAAGGCGCAGGTCACGCTCGCGCAGCCGCTCGTGATCGACGGTAAGGAGGTCGACGTCGATCTCGAGCTGACCCGCAAGACGGTCGAGGCGCTGTGCGTGCCGCTCGTCGATCGCGCGCTCGATGTCTGCGTGCGCCTGCTCACGGCCAACGGGCTCGCACCGGGACGAATGGGCAAGATCGTCCTCGTCGGCGGCTCCACGGTGATGCCGATGGTCCGGCAGCGGGTCGCGGCACGGCTCGAGGCACCGATCGCCGAGGGTCACGATCCGATGACGCTGGTCGCCCAGGGCGCGTCGCTCTACGCCGCCACCGCCGGGCTCGATGGGCGGGCCGCCCAGATCGCGGTGCCCGTGGGTCGTCAGGTCTGGTTGCAGTACCCCGCGGTGTCATCGGATCTGACGCCGCACGTGGTCGGCAAGTTCGTCGGCGACAGCCCGCCCGCCAAGGTCAAGCTGGTCAGGAACGACGGTGCATGGTCGAGCACCGAGGCCACGGTCGGGCCGGATGGCACGTTCATCACGAGCGTGACGCTGTTGCCGCGGCGCGCGTGCACGTTCGAGATCGAGGCGCGTGCGCCAGGCGGCGAGATCGTCGCGGTGTCGCCCGCGGCGCTGACCATCGTCCAGGGCCTCACGATCGGCGATCCGCCACTCTCGCGTACGCTCGGCGTCGCGCTCGCCAACGGTCACGTCCAGGTCTATCTCAAGCGCGGCGCTCCCCTGCCCGCTCGCCGCACGTTCACCCATCACACCGTCGAGACCGTGGCGAAGGGCAGCTCGGAGAGCATCCTGCGGATCCCGATCGTCCAGGGCGAGATGAGCCAGGCCGATCTGTGCCGGCTGGTCGGGACGCTCGATATCGGGGGCGACAAGATCAAGGACACCGTGCCGACCGGGTCCGCGATCGAAGTGACGATCGAGCTCGATCGCGGCGGGCGGCTCGCGGCACGCGCGTTGATCCCGGCGATCGGTCAGGTGTTCGAGCACGTCGCGCACCTGCTGGTCCCGGATGCGGCGCCCGAGGCCCTCGATTCCGCACTGCGCGATCTGCGGCGCCAGCTGATGGATCTGCGCGCGGACGCGTTCCGACATGGCCTCGGTCACGTGATCGAGAAGCTCGACAAGCTCGAGTCGCGGATGTCGGAGGCCGAGCGCGATATCGACGCCGCGCACGGTGGCGATGCCGATGCTGCGCAGCGCGCACGTCGCGCGCTGCTCGATATTGACGGCACGATGGCCGATGCCGACCTCGCGAAGAAGTGGCCCGAGCTCGACAACGAGGCGCGCCGGGTGGCGATCTCCGCCTCGTCGACGGTCGGCATGCACGGCACCGAGGCCGAACGGTCGCTGCTCCAGGAAGTGCTCGCCGCGATGGACAAGGCGCGCAAGGACAAGGACGCCGCGGAGCTCGAACGGCAGATGCGGCTCGCCTCCCGGCTGTCGAGCGCCGCGTTCAACCGCACCAGCGAGGCATGGGAGCTGTACTTCGAGGATGCCGCCTCGGAGATCAGCCGCTGTACCGATCTGCCGAAGGCCAACAGGCTGATCGGCGAGGGCAAGCTCGCGCTCGATCGCAGTGACACGATGGAGCTGCGCCGCGTGGTCAAGGCGCTGTGGCAGCTGCTGCCCGAGGACAGCGAGGCGCGCAAGAAGGCCTACGACTCCGGGGTGCGATGACGCCGGCGCACGAGCTCCGGCTGGAAGACAACCCGTTCTTCGTGCTCGGCCTCGCCACCGATGCGAGCCGGATCGAGCTCGAGCGCGAGGCGCAGAAGCTGCTCGGCATGCTCGAGCTCGGCTTTGTCGACGCGCAGACCTATCAGACGCCTCTGGGTCCGCGCCCGCGCACCGCCGAGCTCGTACGCGCCGCCGTCGCCGCGCTGCGCGATCCGTATCGCCGACTGGTCGCCGAGCTGTGGGCGCGCCATGCGCCGCCGTCTCGTCCCGCGGCCCCACCGCCGCCGACGCCGACCACCGGGCGTCCCGGGCTGCGCCGCGCTCTCGGCTGGGGTCGTTGAATGTACGCGCTGCCGTTCCTGTTGCTGTTCAAGCTGCAGCGCCTCGCGATCGATGCACGGCGCAAGCGGCGCACCTGGCATCACCTGATGTGGACCGCGGTGTCGGCGGTGACCACGTCGCTGCTGATCACCGTGCTGATGCTGTTCATGCTCCTGCTGGTCGACGTCGGCCTGTGGTGGATGGCGATCGTGCTCGCCGCATTCGCGCTGCTGCCACTGGTCGGCTCGTGGTTCGTGCGCCAGGTATTCGTGCGGCTCGGTGCGTACCGGATGGCCTACTACACGGCGCTGGTGTGCCGACCCGGCAAGGATCCCGCCGCGTACGCGCTGTGCGTGGCGGCGTGGGCGCTCGGCTACGATCGCAGTGGCGAGGGAGAGGCGTGGATCTCGCGCCGGCGCGACGCTCGAATCCCGCTCGGTGACGCCGAGGTGATCGCGACGGCGCTGATCGCCGCGGCGCGCGGAGACCTCGAGGTCGCGCGACCCCTGATGCGCTCGGCGCTGATGCTCGCCGAAGACCACCCGTTCGTGCGCGAGCTCGCCGGCGAGTGGCTCGCGTGCGATGCCGCGGAGCGTGGGGCGTGGAAGGAGATCGCCGATGACAGCTACGCGGCGGCATGGCCACCCACGCCGATGACGTTCTTCCTCGAAGGCGTGGCCGCCCGTCGGATCGGTGCAGCCGGTGCGCCGAGCGAGCTCGAGCTGTGGACGCGCTGGCTGTTCGCAGCGCATCGTCGCGCCACCCGTATGCTGCGGGACGCCGCAAAGCTGCCGCCGCCCGAAGAGCCGGTGGGCTCCACCGACGCGGACACAGAGCCGCTCGAACC
>JAYUVX010000067.1:0-6963 GCA_043753855.1 Myxococcales bacterium
CGGCGCAGCCCGGTGCCGGCATCGATGATGATCGGCGAGCCGTTGTTCGGCCGGACCTCGACACACGAGGTGTTCCCTCCGTACCGGTTGGTCGCACGACCTGGTACGGGGATCGACCCTCGCACTCCCCAGAACCTGACCTTCATCGTGAGCGCCGGGGGGCAACCTAACGCTGGCAGGGGCCTAGCGGCTAGAATCCCTTGCGCGAATCGAGAAGAATGGTGACCGGGCCATCATTTAAAAGCTCGACCTGCATGTCCGCGGCGAACTCGCCTGCCGCAACACGCGGCACCCCGGCGGCGCGGATCGCGACCAGCGACTGCTCGTACAGCGCCCGGGCGGCGACCGGCTCGAGTGCGCCGGTGAAGGCCGGTCGTCGCCCCTGGCGCGCGTCGCCGTAGACGGTGAACTGGGACACCACGAGGACCCCGCCGCCGACGTCCAGGACCGAGCGGTTCATCTTGCCGGCGTCGTCGGCGAAGATGCGGAGGTTGACGAGCTTGTCGACCACATAGGTCAGGTCGGACGTCGTATCCCCGGCCCCGGCGCCGAGCAGGACCAGGAGGCCACGGTCGATCGAGCCCGTGATCCGGTCGCCGACCGTGACCTTTGCCCTGGAAACTCGCTGAACTACGGCTCGCATGGGCAGACGTTAGCGGGCAACCCCCTCGGCTTGCCAGGGGTCCAACCCATCGCTAGGATGCCCGCGATCATGAGGTCCCTGCTGTTCGTCGGATTCCTGCTCGCCACCGGCTGCGGGAAAGAGATCGGCGATAGCTGCATCATCAGCTCGGACTGCGACCCGAACGGCCAGCGGTACTGCGATATCTCCTCGAAGGAGGGGTACTGCACGATCCAGGGCTGCGACTACAACACCTGCCCGGAGAACTCGGCGTGCATCCGGTTCTTCACCGGAAGCTTCGAGAACCGACCGTGCGCGAAGCCGAGCGAGTGCTCACTGGACGAGCTGTGCTCGCTCTCGGGTCATTGCGTGCCGCGCTCCTCGGAGGTCCGGTTCTGCATGGCCACCTGCAGCGACCCGAGCGATTGCCGCAGCGGCTACGAGTGCCGCAATGACGAGTTGAAGATCGCCCACGGCGGCGAACCGGTGTTCGCGCCTGGCGCCGACATCAGTGCGAACGCGCCCAAGTTCTGCGCGCCTGCTGGCAACTGATACCTTCGACGCGTGTCGCTCGGATCGTTCCTCCTGCGCCGCCTCGGCTCGGGGCTGCTGACGATCTTCGGCGTCTCGGTGCTGGTGTTCGCGTTCCTGCACATCGTGCCGGGCGATCCGATCGATCACCTCGCGGGTGACAACGTCACCGAGGCGCAGCGCAAGCAGCTCGAGGAGTGCCTCGGCCTCGATCGCTCGCTGCCGATGCAGTTCGTGCGGTTCCTCGGCAACGTCGCCGACGGATCGCTCGGCCACCAGTGCAAGAGCGGCGCGGGCGACAAGCGCACGGTCGCCGGGCGGATCGTCGAGGTGTTCCCGCACACGCTGTGGCTCGCGATCGTCGGCATGGTGATCGCGATCTTGCTCGCGCTTCCGCTCGGCGTGCTCGCCGCGGTGAAGCGAGGCACGTGGATCGACACGCTCGCCACCACGACGTCACTGTCGATGGTGGCGATGCCGCAGATGATGTTCGCGCCGCTGCTGCTGTTCTGGTTCTTCGTCACGCTCGGCTGGTTTCCAGGCCCCGGCGAGGTCGGGCCCACCGCGCTGGTGCTGCCGGCGCTCGCGGTGGGAACCCACCTGATGGCGATGCTCGCGCGGATGACGCGGTCATCGATGGTCGAGGTGCTCGGCGAGGACTACGTACGTACGGCGCGGGCAAAGGGGCTGCCCGAGGGCCGCGTGCTGTTCGTCCACGCGCTGCGCAATGCGCTGCTGCCGGTGATCACCGTGATCGGCCTGCAGTTCGGATCGATGCTCTCCGGCGCGATCGTGATCGAGAACGTGTTCGCGCGACCGGGCCTCGGCAACACGCTGCTCGAGGGGATCAGCGAGCGGAACTATCCGCTGGTGCAGGGTACGGTGCTGGTGATCGCGGTGATCTACGTGTTCGTCAACGTCCTGGTCGATCTCGCGTACGGGTTTGCCGATCCGAGGATCCGTCGCGCATGAAGACCACGCGCAAGCTCTCGCCGAGCGCGTGGATCGGCCTCGGCATGCTCGGGACGTTCGTGGTCCTCGGGCTGTTCGGGCCGTGGCTCGCGCCGTTCGATGTCAGCTCGCGCGCGATCGATCTGTCGCACAAGTTCGAAGGCCCCTCCGCCGCGCACTGGCTCGGCACCGACTCCAACGGCCGCGATGCGCTCAGCCAGTTGCTGTGGGGCGCGCGCAAGGCGCTGATGCTGTCGGGCATCGTCGTCGCGATCACCTCGGTGATCGGCCTGGGGCTCGGCACGATCGCGGGCTGGTACCGCGGCTGGATCGACGAGATCCTGATGCGGTTCGTCGACATCCTGCTCGCGTTTCCCGGCATCCTGATGAACATCGCGATCGTCGCCACCGTCGCCAACCCGGGCGTCGGCGTGGTGATCCTCGCGCTGTCGGCGAATGGCTGGGTTGGCTATGCACGCGTCGCGCGCGGCCAGGTGCTCGCGCTGCGCGAACGCGACTACGTCACCGCCGCGGTGGCGCTCGGTGCATCGGGACGGCGGGTGATGTTCAAGCACCTGATCCCGAACCTGATGGGCCCGGCGCTCGTGCAGATGTCGTTCGGGCTCGGCGGCATCATCTTGATCGAGGCGGCGCTGTCGTTCCTTGGCCTCGGCCCGCAGGTCGACTACACCTGGGGCTCGATGCTCGATCAGGCGCGGACGTTCCTGTGGAAGGGCGAGTGGGTGCGAGTCTATGCGCTGGTGCCCGGCCTGGCGATCATGTGGGTCGTCCTCGGCGCGAACCTGCTCGGCGATGGCCTGCGCGATCGGCTCGATCCGCGCCAGCGTGGCAAGGGCTAGATGGCGCTGCGGGTGCGCGTGTGCCGGCTCGCCGACGTCGTGCCCGGCGAGCTCCGCGCGTTCAGCGTGGCGGGCGTGACCTGGCCGGTGATCGTCACCTACGTCGATGCGGCGCTGGTCGCGGCGCCCGGCGTGTGCCCGCACGAGGACGTGGCGCTCGCGGGTGGTCACCTCGAGGGCCACGAGCTGATCTGTCCGGGCCACGGCTATGGCTTTGATCTGATCACCGGCCGCTGCACGCACGATGCGACGCTCGCGTTGCGCCGCTATCCGATCACGCTGGTCGGCGACGAGCTGTGGGTGGATCTACTCTAAACGATCGAGGTCCGAGTCGGCGCCGCAGTAGAACCAGCGCGTCGGATCGACGAACCGGCGATCGCCATCCTTTGGAATCATCACGAGGAACGGCTTGCTCTCGCGCTCGACGAACCCGGAGCGCCACATCCTCCGCGCGCGGCCATCGAGGGCGAACAGCTTGATGCTCAGCGTGCGGGCGCGGGTCCGGGCGATCGCGTGTGCGGCGATCGCCCGCAGGCAGGTGTGCCAGTGGTCCGGGATCGCGACGAGATCCACGACATGCAGCTCGGCGCCGCCGCGCATCGATTCGAGCGCACATGCTCCGATCGGGACGTGGTCCTCGACGATCACGTAGGCCGGCTCCTTCTGTGCCGGCGCCTCGCGGAACCGCCAGGTATAGAACGCGGAGTCCCGGATCGCGGCGAGCCGGAGTCCGTGCTTCGCCGCCTGCCACATGGTCTCGACCCGGTCGTCCTGCGGCGCGATCGGATGCAGCGCGGCGGGCCATCGCGGGCGCCCGATCCGGGCCATCAGCTCGCCGACGACCGAGGGCCCGACCCGCAGCGGCCGCACGAACCGCGTGACATGCCCGACCTCGCGCGAGCCACCGTGCTTGAGCGGCGTCAGGTTCATCGCACCGGGCGCGCCGTACATGCAGCCGATCGAGTGCTTCTCCATGTCGCGGCGCGAGGCATCGTGAAGCAGGCCGCCGAGACCGCGGCGGCGGAAGGCCGGGCGCACGTAGCCGTCGCCACCCAGCGCGGCGCGGACGGCCGTGCCGTCCAGCCAGAGCCGGAACGGAAAGAACGACGTGCAGCCCGCGACCTCCCCGGTGGGAGCAATCGCGAGCCAGGTCAGCGCCCGGCCGCCCGGGTTGGTCTCGTACAACCAGCGCCAGCGCGCGGCGATATCGACACCCGGAATCATCTCGCCGATCAGCGCCTGGACCTCGGGCTGATCGGCGGCGGTGGCCTCGCGGACCTCGAACATCTGCATGAGCGTATCGCTACTCGTAGAGCTACTTGTACTCCGGCTCGACGATCTTGACGTCTTTGATGCCGGCCTCACTGAAGGCCTTGTCGAGGTGCGCCTTGTCGCCGAGGGCGACCACGATCTCGTTCGCCGGATCGAGCTCGGTCTTGATCAGCGCGCGGATCTGCGCCGGTGACACCGCCGCGATCTGCTGGAGCAGCGTGTTGTAGTAGTTCGGCGGCAGCTTGTGCTGGGCGATGAAGCCGAGTCGCGCGGCGATCTCCCGCGTGACGGTCGATTCGCCGAGCATGTTGCCGATCAGCTTGCGGCGCGCGCGCACGAAGTCCTCGTCGAACTCGGCGTCGCCCTTGCGCATGTCATCGAGACCGTCGCGGATCGCCTTGATCGATTCACCCGCGCGCTCGGCATCCATCGTGCCGCCGATCACCGCACCGCCGCGCATCATGTACGAGCTCGGACCGATCTTCGCCTGGCGCGCGAAGTACAGGCCGTAGGTCGAGCCGCGCTTGAACCGCACGTTCTCGGCGCGGATGTTCATCATCTCGCTGAGCACGCGGCGCGCACCCTCCTGGCCATCGACGCCCGCCGGAGCCGGGTACGCGATGGTGACGGTGAGCTGCTGGTCCTCCTTGCTCTTCTTGACGCCGACGTAGACCGGTCCGGTCCGCTTGTACGCCTTCGGATCGACCGGCTTGTCGACGGTGCCCTTGTCCATGCTGCCGAACGTGCTGCGGACCAGGCTCTCGGCCTTCTTCGGATCGAAGCTGCCGACCAGGACGAGCGTCGCGTTGCCCGCGCGGAAGTGCTTGTTGCGGTAGCTGTCGAGCGAGTCCTTGTGGATCTTGCTCGCGGCATCCGGCGTCAGGATCGCCGTCTTCGTATACGGGTGGTCGGGGCCGTAGACCGCCGACACCACCTGGCGGACGTACTCGTTCAGCTCCTGTGTGGAGTGGAGCTTCCAGTCCTCCTTGGTGTTCTTCTGCCAGCGCTCGATCTGCTCCTGCGAGTACTCGCCGGCGACCAGCATGCGCTCGAGGCCCTTCACCATGACGTCGAGGTAGATGTTCACGCCGTGCGTGCCGCAGAACATCGCGTCGTCGGTCGAGCCGCAGTTGATGCGGATGCCCGTGCGCTGGAACACGTTGGTGTTCTGCGCCATCTGCGGATCCATGTCGCCGACCGGCTGGATGAAGTTCGCCGCTGCCGACGCGAGCGCCGGGTTATCCGGGGTCGCCGCATCGCCGGTGTTCTTGAGGATGATCTGCGCGGTCACCAGCGGCATCGCGTTGATCGGCAGGAGGACGACGTCCATGCCGTTGCCGAGCGTGAACCGCGACGCGGCGTTGAGACCCTTGAGCTCGGCGGTGACCTTCACCGGGCGCTTCGCCTCGGCCGGGTCGACGGCGGCGTTGACGATCGCCTGATCGGTGTTCGCCGTGAACTTCACCTTCGAGCGCGTGTCGCCCTTCAGCGCGGCGGCGTTCGGCTTGACGACGACGATGCCGGCCTTGTCCCAGTCGAGCGCCTTCTTGACGGCGCTACCGATGCGGCCGTTGTCGAACTTGTCGATCTTGTTGAGCGCGTGGAACATGTACATTTCGCTCGAGTTGAAATCCATCTCGCGGTCGTGCTGGACCATCTCGCCGATCTTCAGCGTGCGACTCGGTAGAGCCTCGAGGCCCGAGATGAACGCCGCCTTCTCGCGGTTCTTCGATTCCTCGAGCTCCACGTAGCTGCCTTCGTCCCAGCCTCGATACGCCTGCTTCGCCGCCTTCTGCGCGAACTCGAGCGCCTCGTCGAGCTTGCCCATGCTCTTCAGCTCGATGCGCACGAGGAACAGCGGGGCGAGCTCGCCACCGAGGATCGTCGGCTCGACCTTGTACGCGAAGCCGTACTCCTGACCCTTCTGCGCGATGCGAGCGAACGCGCTGCCGATGCCGAACCGTGCGGCCTCGCCCTCGGGCGTGTTGCCGGCGGGGAGCGCCCAGCCGATCCACACGCTCGGGCGCTCGACGTCGGCCTCGATCTCCTTCCGCTGATGGCTGACCGTGAACGGCGCGACCTCGACCCGCGGCGCCGCGACCCGCTTGGGGATCTTGCCGAACCACTTCTGGACCAGCTCGACGGTCTTGTCGACATCGACGCCGCCCGCGATGATCAGCGTCGCGCGCTCGGGCGCGTAGAACTTCTTCATGAAGTCGCACGCGTCGTGCAGCTTCGCGCTCGCGATCTGGACGTCATCGCCGCCGATCATCCGCTGGTACGCGTGATTGTCCGGATACATCGTCTGCTCGACCAGCTGTGCGATGTAGTCCTCGGCGCTCGAGCCGGCGCGGATCTCGTTGCGAACGACCTCGCGCTCGCGCTCGAACTCCGACTCGGGGACCATCGAGCAGCCGAACGCCGGCGCCTCGGGCGTGCCGGCGATGTCCGCGGCGTAGAACATGCGCATCGCCTCGATCTTCAGCATCGAGTCGAGGTTCTCCTCGCGAACCGTCGTCCAGTAGTGCGTCATGTCCCAGTTCGTGAACGCGTTCACGAACGTCGCCATGTCGAGCAGGGTCTGGAAGATCGGCGGCGTGTTCGGCCCGTCGGGACGGGTCTGGAACATCAGGTGCTCGACGAGGTGAGCGAGGCCTGCCTTGCCGGCGGGATCTTCGCGCGAGCCGACCTCGTAGTGGACGTCGACCTCGACGAGCTCGGTCGACG
>JAYUVX010000068.1:0-20995 GCA_043753855.1 Myxococcales bacterium
CGAGCAGGTACGAAAGTAGGTCTTAGTGATCCGGTGGCTCCATATGGAAGGGCCATCGCTCAACGGATAAAAGGTACTCCGGGGATAACAGGCTTATCACGTCCAAGAGTTCACATCGACGACGTGGTTTGGCACCTCGATGTCGGCTCATCGCATCCTGGGGCTGAAATCGGTCCCAAGGGTTTAGCTGTTCGCTAATTAAAGCGGTACGCGAGCTGGGTTCAGAACGTCGTGAGACAGTTCGGTCCCTATCCGCCGTGGGCGCAGGATACTTGAGAGGAGCTGACTTTAGTACGAGAGGACCGAGTTGGACAGACCGCTAGTGTTCCGGTTGTGGCGCCAGCCGCATCGCCGGGTAGCTATGTCTGGACTGGATAACCGCTGAAAGCATCTAAGCGGGAAGCCACCCTCAAGATAAGGCGTCCCGAGCCGTAAGGCTCCTGAAGACCCCATGTAGACCACGTGGTTGATAGGCGGGATGTGGAAGCACAGCAATGTGTGGAGCTAACCCGTACTAATCGGTCGTGTGGCTTGACCACCTATTTTTTCCGAGCGTCGCTGCCTAACCGCAGTGGCGTCGGCGCCAGCAAAGCGATTCCCGCGGGTTCCCCCTGCGGTGGTCGGTTCGCTTCGAGGCGCGCCGGGAGAAGGTCAAAGCCATCATTACTGTCGCCACCCAGAAGAGGCTTGTTGATAGCCACTGACTTCGTGTATGCACGATCACGAGCTCACCCGAGCTCGACCTGACTGCCGGTTACCATGCCGGCCATGTTTCGCACTTCGGCCAGATTTTTTCCTGGCGGCTATACCGGAGAGGTCACACCCGTTCCCATCCCGAACACGGAAGTTAAGCTCTCCAGGGCCAATGGTACTGCAGGGGCAACTCTGTGGGAGAGTAGGACGCTGCCGGGGTTTTGAGGGCTCAGTCGAAAGACTGGGCCCTCTTCTTTTTTTCGGTGCATTGAGCACCGACCGACGACGGCCCAGTCCCTTGACTGGGCCGTTTAGGCGTTTCGGATCCCGGCTTACTCGTTTCTACGGCGCCGTAGAAACTTCGCGATTTCGGAAGGGCGTGTGCAGAACGTGCACGGTCCCCGGCGGGGATTCACCGGGTTGCGACGGGTTCCGCCGCGGCATGAGCCATGCTTCGTCGTGACCCATGCATGCCGAGCGGAACATCGACTTAGCCCAGGTGCTGATCGTTGTGCTCGAGAGCGGCGCGGCTCGGTGCTCGGCATGCTCTGAGTTTCTTCCGCTCCAGTCGCGGTTGGCGGCCCGAGCGATCAATCGGTGGTTCTGCGCCGAGTGTCTGGATCGAGCGCGCATGAACCTCAACGAACTGGAGCTCGGAGGTGAAAGCTAACCAGGAGGCTTCCGATGGCGATCGCGTCCGATCTCCCCGCGCGTCCACCAGGTTCGGGATCACTGCCGGCAGCCGAGAACCGGGGGGGCAGCCCAGCGCCGCCGATGTTGGATCCAGTGCCGACGGGTCCGCTGGCATGGTGGGGGATGCCCTCGGTCTTCGACGGCCTCGACGTCGGCAGCGTGCTCGAACCGAAGGGAGAGGGCGATTCATCCTTCGAGGACCCCAGCCCCAGCTCTGCCGCCACTCATGGGGAACCGTGGTCCGAGGCCGCGACCAGCCTGACATCTTTCGCGACCCTTGGGGATCTGTCGTCCGACGCCGCGGCCACCCGGAGCTCCTCCACGGGCTATGGGGATCGGTGGTCCGAGGACGGGGTCACCACGCCTGCCCATACGTACGGCACTCACCTATTTTCCGAGCACGGGGTCGTCGCGTCATTCCGCCCCGGCAAAGAACCTGGGCGGTCCGATAAAGCTGATCCTCGGGTCGGCCACAGCTCCGGGTCCAGGGCCACGGTGGCCGCAGCGTCGGCCGGGGTCAAAGACGCTCCGGCGTTCGACGTCCGCGCGGTGGAATGGTCCGCCGCCGAGGATGAACCGCCGTACAAGGATGCTCCGCGGGCTTTGGACGTCCGCGCGGCGGGATTCCCCGCGAGCGACCATGATCCGGCGCACGCGGAAGCGATCCCCGCTGCTCCGCCGGCCTCCGACGTCCGCGCGGCAGGATTCCCCGCGAGCGACGATGATCCGGCGCACGCGGACGCGATCGCTGCTGCCCTTCCGGGGCGCTCGGACGTCCACGCGGCAGAATTCGCCGCGAGCGACGATGATCCGGCGTATGTGGAATCGATCCCCGCAGGCGAAGACGATGATCCGGCGTATGTGGAATCGATCCCCGCAGGCGAAAAGGAGGCTCGGCCGGCCTCGCACGTCCGCGCGGCGGAACTCCCTGCCAGCGGGGAGGTGACTGCCGCTGCCCTTCCGGAGCGAAAGGATGGTCCACCGGCCTCGGATGTCCGTGTGGCAGGATTCCCTGCCAGCGACGATGATCGGTCGTCCCGGAATCTGGGCACCGCGGCATCCCCACAGCGGGGGACGCACATGGCCGACCACGGGGTGCCGATTCCGCCACTTCCGGGATCACCCACCCCGCCGGCCACCTCGACCTACGCCTCGATCTACGCCGGACCCGAGCTGTTCGAACGCCTCGAGGCGCCCAGCGACCCGCAGCTGGCACGCGTGGTCCCGGACACGGATGGCCTCGACATCCGTGGAGAATTTCGCCGGACGCGGGACAACTCCGCCCGCGGTTCGAGCGCGGACGTGAGGCGTGAGGCCGATGGCGTGCCGCACGATGTGGTTGGTCTGACCGCGTTGTTCAGCGTGATGTTCGCGGCGCTAGCGGTCGTGGTGTTCGCCTCTGGCGGCACGTTCGTGCGGGCGGTGGCCGTCCTGCTGACGGTGCTCGGGCTGCCCCTGTTCGTGAGCTGGCTGGCCACGCGCTCGGAGCGCGAGCGCGACCACACCCACCCATCCCGATAGCCGGCACACACCGAGGTGACGTGTGTGCGTGCTGCAAATCCCAACAGCCTCGCCGCGCGGTGATACCGTTTCGATCGCATCAGACGTTGGGGACGCGAGGGCTGCAGGGATGCCGGGGGACACCAACCACGCGATCGGAGTGCCGGCTCGCGTGCGCGCGCGCGCGATGCTGGTCGACGACCACCCGCTGTACCGCCTCGGGCTGCGGATGGTGCTGACGCGCGAGGGTCAGCTCGAGTGCGTCGCCGAGGCCGGGACGGCGCAGGAAGCGCTCGCGATCGCTAGCGAGATCTCGCTCGATATCGCGCTGGTGGATCTGATCCTGCCGGTCATGGATGGCGTTGCGCTGACGCAGCGTCTGCGTGCCGTACAACCGAGCTGCGCGGTGCTCGGGATGTCCGTCGTCGAGGATCCGCTCCGGATCTCCGAGCTGCTGCGGGCGGGGGCCGCGGGTTACGTCCTGAAGTCGCAGCCCGTCGAGGAGCTCACGGAGGCGATCACCTCCGTCCTTGGGGGCGTTCGCTACCTTCCGCCTTCGATCGCACCGGAGGATGTGGAGGCCATCAAGCGACCGATCGACCAGCTGACGCGACGCGAGCGCGAGATCCTCGGCTATCTCGTCCGCGGCTGCTCGAATGACGACATCTCGACGTCGCTGTTCATCTCTCGCCGCACCGTGGAGACGCACCGACAGCGCATCCTCAGAAAGCTTGACGCGCACACGATCGCTCAGATGTTCGCGGTGGCCGCGCGTCACGGAGTGGTCGATGAGTAGCGAGGTCCCCGCGCCCAGAGAACAGTTGCTGATGGCGATCTCGCACGAGCTCCGGGCACCGCTCGCGACGATCAAGCTGTGGATCGAGGTGCTCCGCGGTGACCCGGACCCCCAGCTTCGAACGCGCGCCATCGATGCACTCCAGACGAGCGCAGCGCTCCAGGAGCGCCTGGTCACGGACCTCCTTGACTTCGCGCGGGCGCTGGTCGGCAAGCTACGGGTCGATCCCCGCGTGATCGAGCTCGCGCCGATCCTCGAGCAGGCACTAGCTGCCATCCTGCCCGCGGCCGCCGAGCAGCAGGTCACCGTGGTGCCGGACCTCGAACCCGACCTCGGTATCGTCATCGGCGACGCCGATCGATTGCGGCAGGTCCTCGGCAATCTGCTCGGGAACGCTGTCAAGTTCACGGAACCCGGCGGCATGATCCGGGTCACCGCCGCTCGCCGGACGGACTGGATCGTGATCCGGGTCGCCGACACCGGATGTGGCATTGGCGCCGACTTCCTGGGGCACGCGCTCGAACCCTTCACCCAGGAATCCACGCCGCGAACGGATCGCGAGAGCGGGCTCGGGCTCGGTCTCGCGATCGCGCACGAGCTCGTGCTCGCGCACGGCGGTCACCTCGCGGTGTCCAGTGCAGGCTCGGGGCAGGGCACGACGTTCACGGTATCGCTCCCCGCCGGACCGGCCATGTCCGTAGAGGCGTCGAACCCGCGCGCGGCCCCCGTGCGCCTCGATGGGCTCGGCGTGCTCGTCGTCGATGACGATCCACATGTCCTCGAGGCGATGCAGATCCTGCTTCGTCGTGCCGGCGCTCGCGTTGACATCGCCGGGTCGGCAGCCGCCGCACGCGCCATGCTCGCGCGCGAGCTCCCCGACGCAATGCTGTGCGACGTCGTCATGCCTGGTGAGGATGGATGCAGCCTCGTCCGTGGCATGCGGCAGCACGAGGGCAGCGCGCGAGACGTCCCGGTGATCGCGTTCACTGCGCACCTCACCGGTGATGACCGGCTCCTCGCCGCCGGTTTCGACGCGCTGATCGCGAAGCCCGTGGACATCGAGCGGCTGATCGGCTCGATCGCAGACCTGGTCGCTACGAGGCGGGCGGAGCGTGCCTCGGGAGTGAGTACGTAGATCTGTGAATCGCCAGTCGGTGCGGGTCCGGGCACACTGGACGACGGTCGAAGTTGCCCGGGAGGAAATACGATGACGTCCTCACGAAACACGCGGTCTCCGGCGCTCGAGCCACCACGACCCACAGCCTTCGTTGTCGAGGAGGACGTGGGGCCCGTTCCGCGGTTCGCGCGGGGCACGCACGAGCAGCTCAAGCTCGAGGCGCACGAGCTCGAGGACACCCACCACGAGGCGGGACCGGTTCGCACGTGGGAAGAGCACATGGCGAACACCCTCCACGATCTGCGCAATCCGCTCTCGAACATCGGGATCGAGCTCTACCTGATCGAAGCACAGCTGCGTGGGGTGGATGCACCACGGGAGGCGATCGAACGAGTGCGCGAGAACCTCGCGTACATGCAGCGTCTGCTCGACGAGCTTCAGGACGACGCACCGAACGACGACATCACGGTGCGGATCACGCCAAACGATCTACGCGCGTTGCTCCAAGCTGTCTGTGACCGCGTAGCGACGGCGATGGATCGTGGTCGCGTGTATCTCGACGCGCCCGTGCCGGTCCTCGCGAACGTCGATCAACATGGCCTCGAGCGCGTGATCACGAATCTCGTGCAGAACGCGCTCGCGTATGCGCCGGCGCCGGCGAAGATCATCATTCGCCTCGAGCGTCACGGGTACGTCGCGCGGATCTCCGTGATCGACCGAGGCCGCGGGATCGCTCGACACGAGTTGGGATCGGTGTTCGATCGTCACCGGCGAGCGTCGTCGTCGAACGACTGCGAGGGCGAGGGTCTCGGGCTCTACATCTGCCGCAAGATCGTCGAAGCCCATGGCGGTAACATCGAGGTGGAGAGCGATGTGGGGCGGGGCTCCCGGTTCATCATCGAGCTACCGCTCTAGCCCGTCATCATCGCGCACTCCTCAAGCGCCGCGGCGAGCAGATCGTCGAGGATGCCGTCGAGGTCGGTGTTTTTCGAGAGCAGAACGGTCGGAATGCCGGGGTACTCCTCCGCGCAGTAGCCGAGCAGATCGAGTGCGGCATTATTCGGTAGTGTCGATGCCGCAACGACGAGCCGCGGCATCGTGCCTTCGAGCGCATCGAGCGCGTCGAGCGGTGTGGATCGAGACCTCACCGCCAACCCCCGGGCGAGGATCTGGGACGCGACCTCGGTCTGCCGGTCGGGGTCATCGACGACGATGAGCGCGTGGCCGTGGCTGGAGTAGCAGCGCCACGCCTCGAGGAGCGCATTGTTGACGTGAGCCTGGCGGTTCTTGGGAAGCGAGACGAACTGGACGCCGACCATCTGGCTGGCCTCGTGGAACCAGACGACGGTGCTCTGGAGGATCAGGCGGTGACACGGGACGGAGAGCTCGAGGTCTACCGACTCACCCATCAGCGGCCGCCAGCTGCACTGGAATCGTGCACCACTCAACGACGCATCGATCAGCTCGACGGCGAGCCAGCTACCGTCTGCACGGATTCTTGCACGCCGATCGAACAAGTCGACGCGACGACTACGGCGGCGTTCATCATCCATGATGTTTCATCGAGCACATTGCATGCCTGCGCGGAGCAGGCACATCGTTGTGCCGAAGCGGAATTACCCTGCAGTCGTTCACTTCGTGCATGCAAGCCATGCATGAATCGTGAGGGGCGGTCTCCGTCATTCAAGGTAGAGTGCGAGCGATGGCGTCCGTGATCCCACTTCGCGTCATCATCGCCGATGATCACGTGATGTTCCGCGTCGGTCTGCGCGCCGTGCTCGAGAGCGCGCAAATTTCCGTTGTCGGTGAAGCGGCGAACACGGTCGATGCGGCGCTAGAAGCGAGAGACCTTGTGTTCGACATGCTGGTGACCGACGTGGTGCTGCCACCGGCCGGCGGCGCTGCGCTGGTCCGCGCGGTTCTGCAGGGTCGACCGAAGCTGCCGATCCTGGCGCTGTCGCTCGTCGACGAGCCGGTGCGAGTCGCCGAGCTGCTGCGCGCCGGGGTCACTGGGTACGCGGTGAAGACGCAGCCGGTCGAGCAGATCGTCGAAGCAGTCCGCTGCGTCGCGGGCGGCGTGCAGTACCTCGCCCCCGCGATTCGCACGGACGACGTGCACGCGCTGGCGCACAGCGAGAGCCACCCGCTCGAACGACTGACGCATCGAGAGCGGACCGTGTTCGACTTGCTCGTCGAAGGTCGGAGCAACGCGCGCGTCGCTGCGATGCTCGAGATCTCTCGCTCGACGGTCGAGGCGCATCGCCGCCACATCATGCACAAGCTCGAGGCACTCTCGATCATCGACCTGCTTCGCCTCGCGAGGCGCCACGGTGTGATCGGGGGGCAACCGGGAGTGAGAAATACGTAGATCTGTGGGTAGCTCTCGACGCGTGGCGCGCGTCTAGTGGGTGGGGTGGGCCATGCGGGGAGGAGTGCTGGGGTATGATCGCTAAACGGATTCTCATCGTCGATGACGAAGCCAGCGCGCGCACGGCCCTTGCCGCCGTGTTGCGCGTCGAGGGCTACGAGGTGGAGACCGCCGCCGATGCCTTCAAGGGGCTTGGCAAGTACGAGCTGCTGAAGCCCGACGTGGTCATCACCGACCTCCGGATGCCTGGAATGGATGGGCTCGAGCTGGTCTCGCGGTTGCGGTGTCAGGAGGATCCAGCGGATATCGTGATGCTGACCGGCTTCGGCGCCGTGTCTTCGGCGATCGAAGCGATGCGCGCGGGCGCCAGCGAGTACCTGACCAAGCCGGTCGACGTGAAGACACTCCTGCTCCTGCTCGATCGGATCCTCGGTCGTCGCCGGAAGCGCGGGGACCACGCCGCACTGCGCGTCGGACCCAGCAGCGTGATCGGCAGCAGCGGGCCGATCCTTCGGGTACTCGAGGTCGTGGGCCAGGTCGCCCCGAGTCGCGCCACGGTCCTGATCACGGGGGAGAGCGGTACCGGCAAGGAGCTGATCGCCAGTGCGTTGCACGAGCAGTCGCCGCGCGCATCGGCTCCGTTCGTAAAGGTCCACTGCGCGGCGCTTGCCGAGACGCTGCTCGAGAGCGAGCTGTTCGGTCACGAGCGCGGAGCGTTCACCGGCGCAATCGCTCGCAAGGAAGGCCGGTTTCAGCTCGCGGATCACGGGACGCTGTTCCTCGACGAGATCGGTGAGATCTCCCCGGCGGTTCAGGTCAAGCTGCTGCGGTTCCTCCAGGAATACGAGTTCGAGCGCGTTGGCGGAACGCAGACGATCCACGTCGACGTGCGGGTCGTCGCGGCCACGAATCGCAACCTGGTCGCGCAGATCGCGGCGGGCCGGTTCCGCGAGGATCTGTACTACCGCCTCAACGTCGTCTCGGTGGAGATGCCGAGCCTGCGGGCACGGAGCTCCGACATCCCGATGCTGGTGAGGCATTTCATCGAGCGCTATGCGCGCGAGAATGACAAGGTGGTCGACGGCATCAGCCAGGATGCGATGGATTTGCTGCTCGCCTACGATTGGCCTGGCAACGTACGCGAGCTCGAGAACGCGGTGGCGCGGGCGGTCGTGCTGTCGACAGGGTCGACGATCGAGACTCGCTCGTTGCCGCCGCACATCCGCCCGGTCACGTCGACCGCTCCAGCGATCCCGGGCGCGACGCTCGCGGAGATCGAGCGCTACGCGATCCTCGAGACGTTGAAGCTGACGGGCGGGTCAAAGGCGCGCGCAGCGGAGATCCTGGGGATCTCGACGCGCACCATCCACTACCGGCTGCACGAGTACCACGACGCACCGCACTCGGGCATCAACCCTGTTCAGGAGCTCGACGACCAGGTCGCGGGGGATCTGCGGTGAGCTCAGCGGTGCGCACCCTCGCGGAGCGCGGTCGCGAGCACACACACGGTCAGGTAGCCCGCGCCCGCGACGAGCTCGGCGACCACCAGCGGATGGGTGATGAAGCGGCCAGCAACCGCGAGCCCACCGTTCCGCCGAGTTCTCTCGGTGCTTCGTAAGTGCTCGAGCTCGAACGACAGCCGGGACATTCGGTCCGCGTGAGCAGCGAGCAGGTCGGGTGACGGGGTCATGGCAACAGCTCGAAGCAAGTCGCGGGCCACCCGCGCTCACAACCTCGGTGGAAGCTCTGAGTGCTGCGTCGGAAACGTGCGGATCATCGGCACCGGTATCTCGGCGGTGACCTCGCACTCGGGACAGCGCAGCGCGAAGTGGTTCTCCGCGAGCACCTCTCGTCGATCTCCTCGGTGCAGGTGCGGCACAACCCGTACGTGCCCTCGTCGAGTCGTTCGAGAGCGGCGATGATCTCACCGAGCTTGTGGAGGTCGGTGTCGCTCATCGATGACAGCACGAACGCGTACCAGTACTCGGCGTACTGTTCGGGATCCATCGAGTCGTCGATCTCGCGCGCATCGAGCTCGGCATCGGCGCGTTCGAGGGCGTCGTGGTAGCGCGTCAACAACACCCCACGCTCGATGAGCAGATCGTGGCGAATCTCGTGTCGCGTCAGCATGGTGATCGCACGGTGCATCGCCCGTGCCTCGACCCGAAGGCACCCGGCACGATGAATGCTCCGCCTTCATTGCATGAGCAGCATCTTCGCACTCTTCGACGTGCCCGCGTTCGAGGTCGCCGGCTGGGTCGCACAGGCGCTCCGCGCCCATGGGCATGTCACCGTGCTGGTCCGCGCCGACGGCTACATTCCTCCGGCGAGCGAGTTCGATGCCGTGGTCGTTGGCTCCCGTGTGTTTTTCGGCCGACACGCGCGCACGATCATCGACTACGTGTGGATGCACCGCGCCGACCTCGAGGCGATGCCGACGGCATCCTTCACCGTGGGGTCGGAGGGCACGTTCCGGTTCGGAAATTCCCGGAGGATGGGCTGGCATCCGATGGAAGCCGCATCGTTCCAGGCGTTCTCCGATCCGTCCTCGGTCACCGAGTTCGCCGATTGCTTCAACCGGGATGTCGAAAATTCACTGCACGCGGAACCGGCGCGGCACAGCTAATCGAACGTGCGGTCTCAGCCGTGCTGTGGATTTCCACCACCGAGCGCGATCGAGAAAACGATGCGCGCGCCGCAGGTCGGGTGCGAACCAACTGCACGATCATGGTGCTGCGATCTGCGCACGCGATGTCCAGACCGCGGGCACGGTGCGTGCTCGTCGTGGAGCCATGCACGCGCCCACCATGATCCGTCCCGGAGTGGTCCTCCCTGGCGGGTACATCCTCGGGGAGCGGCTGGGGAGCGGCGGGATGGGTGTGGTCTACGCGGCTGAAACGCTGCGAGGCCTCCCGGTCGTCGTCAAGGTGGCGCGGGCGGAGCCGTCGGGCGACGACTACGCCGGCCGTAGTCTTCGCCGCGAGATGATCGCAGGACGCAGGGTTTACCATCCCAATGTCGTACAGGTACTCGATTACGGCGACATCGTCGGTGGCGCGTTCATCGTCATGGAGCGGGTGCACGGCGTGCTGCTGGGCGACTTCATCGAGCAGCAAGGAACCCTCACCGTGCCGCGCGTCCTCGAGATCTCGCGCGCACTGCTCGCGGGTCTCGGTGCGATGCACGCCGCCGGCTTCGTGCATGCCGACGTCAAGAGCGACAACGTGATCGTCGAGCATCAGCCGGGCGGCGACCTCACCGTGAAGCTGATCGACCTCGGCCTCGCCCGGCGGTTCGGGGACGAGCTGTCGGAGCTCGGCATGGATGGCCGGCGGATGATGTCAGGGACGCCGGAATACATGGCCCCCGAGGTGATCGACGGTGGGCCGGCGACCGCTGCCGCCGACATCTACGCGGTCGGCGTGATCTTGTACGAGATGCTGACCGGGGAGACGCCGTTTGGAGGCACGAAGGCGGCAGACGTGCTCGGTCGACATCTCGGTGAGGACGTCATTCCACCGTCGGTGCGGATGCCCGATCGAACCGTCCCGATGCAGATCGAGCGCGCGATCCTTCGCGCATTGAGCAAGGACCCCGCGACCCGGTTCGCGACGGCCCTCGGGTTTGTGGATGCCCTCTCGATCGCGCCGATCACAGTGACCGACTGCGATCGTTCGACGGCGGCTGCCCGTGGCGAGGCGGTCTCGACGGAGACCTCGACGGATACCTGGAGCACCGAGACTCCAACGGCGGTATCGCCGAGCCGTCGTTCGCAGCTCGCCGCGGGCAGCCGGTCCGGATCCGACGAGCGGATCCGACAGCGGCGCGCCGAGGTCGCGGCTGCATTCCAGCGGGGTTCACTCGACGACGTCATCGCCGGCACGCTCGAGATCGCACGCGCCCTCGTCGATCGAAAATCGCTGTGGGCAGCACGTGCGGAGCTCGAAACCACCGTCGATCAGTTGACACGGGGTGGCGGTGTCGATGCCCCCGACGCGCCAGCTCCGCTGTGGAGATTGTTGCTCACGCTGTCGGCTCTGTACTCGGGACTTCATGACCCGTTGCGCGCTCGTCGCACGGCGATGTCCGCCCAGCGACAGGCGACTCGGCACGGCTCCAATCTCGGACGCGATCGCGCCGCAGCACTGCTCCGGCGACTGTCCCGGAGCTGACCGAATGCGCAGCATCCACCTTGCCGTGGATCGCGTTCGTAGGAATGATGGCCGTCCATGAAGACGCGCATCGTCATCGGTGTTCTGGCCGCGACCGTCGCCGCCGGTTGCAGCAAGAAGAAGCCCGAAGAGGGCAAGGAACCGGCGGTCGCCGTCAGCAACCCGCCGGCCCCGGGCAGCAATGCCGGATCCGGTTCGGCCGGTGCGACAACTCCAGGCACGGCTGTCGAAGCGCCGAAACCGGATCCCGTCGTGATGGCGCGCGGCGAGTACCTCTCGAAGGCGTACGGGTGCCCGGTCTGCCACGTCTACGTTGGCGACCGCGGCCCGGATGTTTTGAAGCTGATGGGCGGTGGCCTCGAGATCCCCGAGAAGTTCGGTACCTGGCGCGGCCCGAACATCACGCCGCACAAGGGCTCGGGCATCGGCAACTGGAAGGTGGAGGACATCATGGTCGCGGTCCGCGAGGGCCTTCGCCCGGACGGCTCGAAGCTGTACCCGGTCATGCCGTATCCCAACTACAACCGGATGACCGACGACGATGCGCGCGCACTCGCGACGTTCGTCCACAACATCCCCGTGGTCGACCACGTGGTTGCCCCGAACAAGGATCTCAAGCTTCCGCAGCTCGCGGTGCAAAAGCCGGAGAACAAGCCGGACCCGGTCGATGATCCGGTCAAGCATGGCGAGTACCTCGTGACGCTGATGCACTGCAACAACTGCCACGCGAAGGCGGGCAAGGACGGCATGCCCGACATGGCGCACGGCTACTCCGGCGGCGGGGAGATGGAGCTCCCGTTGATGGGCGAGGGCAAGCTCGTCGCCGCGAACATCACGCAGGACAAAGAGACCGGCATCGGTAAGTGGAACGAGGCCGACATCGCCAAGGCGTTGAAGACGATGACCCGCCCCGATGGCACGATCATCCAGGGTCCGATGCAGTTCTATAAGGCGGGCTGGAGCCAGCTCGAGGACAAGGACGTCCACGCGATCGCGGCGTACTTAAAGACGATCCCCGCCGACAAGAACAAGGTGGCGAAGTCGACGTTCAAGCCGAAGGCGCCGCTGCCGGGCGCGCCGGGTTCGGGGAGCGGCAGCGCGGCTCCCACTCCGGCCGCGGCCGGATCAGGCAGCCCTGCGAAGTGAGCTGTTCGCCGGTCAAGCGCTCAGGTGACATCGGCGAATACCAGGAGAGTGCAGATCCTGCGATCGGCATCGATCTCGCCGGCGTCGAAGAACTCGCTGGTCGTTCCATCGCGGCGCTCGATGATCGACCGATAGCGAAAGGTCGTGCGAGCGCTCGCGCGAGCATCGCGTCGATCCCGCGCACCCGCGGATCACCGCCGAGCGAGTGACCAGGCGGCAGTCTTCCGCGAACGACGCTTCGACGAGCTTCGTCCGGGTGGCGGGATCGCGCTCACCCGCGGCGCGGATGTAGGTCTTGACCGCCGTTTCGACGGGGCTCGGCATCGGCGGACGATATCGCGATCTGATGTGTCACACTGGAACCGTGAAGCTCTTCGCATTCGTCCTCTTCATGCTCACCGCTTGCGGACGCGACAGCGGTGATATCGATGGATTCATCGGCGCCGCCTGTACCCGCAACTCGGATTGCGACGAGCGGTGTTACGACGATCAGGGCTCATTCCCGGGCGGCTTCTGCAGCGTCGCATGCCGCTCCGACGCGGACTGCCCCTCGGATACCGCGTGCGTCGACAAGGCGGGCGGCGTGTGCATGTTCCTGTGCAGCGCGTTCGATTGCGGCCGACTCGGCGCCCCGTGGCGCTGCAAGGACAAGGACAACATCGGCGGTGGCAAGGACAACGTCTGTATCGGCGACTGAGCTCGCGCTACGAGACGCGGACCAGGTAGTAGTCCTTCTTGCCGCTGCGCACGACCAGCATGGTCTCGGTGGCGAGCTGAGCGAGCGTGACTTTGTGATCGAGGTCCGTGATCTTGCCGTTGTTCACGTACGCGCCGCCTTGCTGAACGAGCTGGCGGCTCTTGCTCTTCGATTCGCCGGTCAGCCGCGCGAGCAGGTCGACGATCGGGACGCCCGCCTCGAGCTCGGCGCGCGGGACATCCACGGTCTTCATGGTGCCGGCGAGCTGGCGGAGGACGGCGTCGGTGATGCCCTCGAGGGAACCGCCAAACATCACGCGCGCCGCGGACTCGACGATCGCGATCGTGGCATCACCGTGGATCCAGCCGGTGAGGGCGCGGGCGAGCTCGCGCTGGCCGAGGCGCTTCGCGCGATCCTTGTCGTGCTCCGCGAGGAGCTCGTCGAGCTCGGCGAGCGGCTCGAGCGAGAACAGCTTGAGCAGGCGCGGCACCTCGTCGTCGGCGCGATTGAGCCAGTACTGGTAGAACGCGTACGGCGTGGTGCGATCGGGATCGAGCCAGATCCGCTCGCCGGTCGACGTCTTGCCCATCTTCTGCCCGGTCGAGTCGAGGAGGAGCGGCGCGGTGAGCCCGAACAGCTGCGGACCGCCTTGCTTGCGCGACAGCTCGCAACCGGCGGTGATGTTGCCGTACTGATCGTTGCCGCCGACCTGCAGCCGGCAGCCGTGCGACTTCGCGAGCATCACGAAGTCGAACGCCTGCAGCAGCATGTACGAGAACTCGGTGTAGCTGATGCCGGACTCGGCCTCGAGCCGTGACTTCACCGAGTCCTTGGCCATCATGTAGTTGATGGTCAGGTACTTGCCCTGATCGCGAAGGAACTCGAGGTAGCTGACGCCGCGGGTCCAGTCCGCGTTGTTGGTCATCGCGGCGCCGGTCTTCGGGTCGTCGAAGTCCATCAGCTTCTCGAGCTGACCGCGGATCCCGGCGAGGTTCTTGGCCAGCGTGGCGTCGTCGAGCAGGTTGCGCTCGTCGCTCTTGCCCGACGGATCGCCGATCATCCCGGTGGCGCCGCCGACCAGGACGATCGGCTTGTGCCCGGCGAGCTGGAACCGCTTGAGCAGGATCGTCGGGACCAGGTTGCCGACGTGCAGGCTCGCCGCAGTCGGGTCGTAGCCGGCGTACACCGGGACCACCTCGGTCGACAGCAGCTTCGCGAGCCCGGCCTCGTCGGTGACATTGGCCAACAGGTGGCGCTGGCGGAGCTCTTCGATGAACTGCGATCCGTCCATGTCGGAAGAACTTATCAGGTCCGGAGCAGGGAGAGGTCGTTCGCGAGCTTCGCGAGCAGCATTCGGCAGTCGGCGTAGACGCCCGGGAGCTCGCGTGGCTCGTCGAGCGTGTCGATCAGCCAGGTGGCGTCGAGCAGCCGCGCGGTGAGCAGCCAGCCCGCGGGCAGGATGCCATCCGCCTCGCGATAGCCGCACTCGAAGCTGTCACGGAAGCCAGCACCGTAGCGATCGACGTGGCGAAACAGGCTACCGACGTCGAGCAGCGGCGAGCCGGTGGACGTTGCCTCCCAGTCGATCAAGCCGGCGATCCGCCAGCTGCCGGCCGCGGCCGGCTGGACGAGCACGTTCCGACCGTCGAGATCGCCGTGGACAAGACACACCGTGCCCCACGCGAGCTCGGGCTCGGCGGCCTCGATCGCGCGGCACATCGCTGCTGCGAGTGGTGCGCCGAGCCGCTGCCGCGCGCGACCCTCGGCGAGCTGGCGATACGCGCGCTCGAGGATCGGTGCGAGCTCGTACGCCTCGGTGGCATCGGTGCGGGCGAGCCACGCCATCAGCCGGCGGAGCGGCTCCGCGACCGATGCGAGGGCCACGGCGTCCTTGCGACAATCGTTCAGCGTGATGCCCTCGATCCAGCGATAGACGCTCACGTGGTGAGCCGCGTCGGCGTGGACGACTTCGGGATCGGCGCACCGACCAGCGTCCTCAGCTCGTCACCGCTGACCTCGATCAGCGGGAACACGCGCCCATCGCCCATCGCAAGAGCAAGTATGCCCGAAGTTGCGGGGTCAGCGCGCGTAGTCGGAGGCGCGGGTCTCGCGGACGACGACGACCCGAACCTGACCAGGATACGTGGCCTCGGATTCGATCGCGCGGGCGATCTCCTTCGACATGATCATCGCGCGCGCGTCATCGATCTGATCGTTCATGACCATCACGCGGATCTCGCGGCCCGCCATCACGGCGTAGGCGCGCTCGACGCCTTCGAACCGCTTGCAGATCGCCTCGAGATCATCGAGGCGCTTGATGTACGACGCGAGCTGCTCGCGACGGGCACCGGGGCGCGCCGCGCTGAGCGAGTTCGCTGCGGCGACGATGTGATCGAGCAGCGCCTGCGGTTGCGGCCCGGGGCCCTCGTCGCCGTGATGCGAGGCGATCGCCTGCGCCACCTTGGGCGACTCGCCGTGACGCTTCACGAACGCGGCGCCGACCTCGGCGTGCGGACCTTCCTGCTCGTGATCGAGGGCCTTGCCGATGTCGTGGAGCAGGCCGGCGCGGCGCGCGAGCTTGACGTTGCCGCCGAGCTCCGCCGCGATCAGCCCCGCGAGGTAACCGACCTCGACCGAGTGCAGCAGCACGTTCTGCGCGTACGACTGGCGGAACTTGAGCTTGCCGAGCGCCTTTACGAGCTCGGGATGTACGCGATGGAGGCCGAGATCAAACACCGCCTGCTCGCCGGCTTCCTTGCAGACCTTGTCGACTTCCTTCTCCGCCTTGCGGACCACTTCCTCGATCTTCGTCGGATGGATGCGACCATCGGCGACAAGTGCCGAGATCGCGAGCCGCGCGACCTCGCGGCGCACCGGGTTGAAGCAGGAGATCGTGATCGACTCCGCGGTGTCATCGATGATGACGTCGATGCCGGTGGCGGCCTCGATCGCACGGATGTTGCGGCCCTCCCGGCCGATCAGCCGCCCCTTCAGGTCATCCGACGGCAGCGGCACGACCGCGACGGTGCGCTCGTGGACGAACTCGCTCGCAAACCGCTGGATCGCGGTGGCGACGATCGTCTTGGCGCGCGAGGTGGCTTCCTTGTGGGCGTCGTCCTCGATCCGCTTGATCTCGATCGCGGCCGATGCATAGGCGGTGGCCTTGACCTCGTCCTCGAGCTTCTTGCGCGCCTGCTCCTCGGTGAGCGACGCGATCGCCTCGAGCTTCTTGCGTGCCTCGATCTGGGCGGCCTCGGCCTTCTCGACCGCGACGTCTGCCTGCTTGATCTTGCCGTCGACGCTCTGCTCTTTCTTGGACAGCTCGGTCGCGCGGCGCTCGGCATCGCGACGGACCTTCTCGATCTCGCGTTCCTTGGCCTGCAGGCCCTCTTCGCGCTTCTGCAGCTCGGTGCGCCGGCCGCGAAGCTCCTCGTCGAGGTCGGCCTTGTGCTTGCGCGCGGCCTCCTTGCCCTCGATCTCGCCCTGCTTCTTGATCGCCTCGATCTCGGCGCGTGCGGCGGTGCGGATCTTTTCGGCGTCTTCCTCGGCCGCCTTCGCCGCGGCGGAGCCATCGCCCTTCGCACGCCCGAGCCGCGTCCCGACGATCAAGCCGGCGATCAGGCCGAGCGCCACACACACGAGGATGATGATCGCGTCGTTCATGGTTACGCGACCTGGTGGGTCACGACCTCCGTGATGAGAAAGCTCATCGGAACATCGTGCGGATCGCGCGGCACGTGATCGATGACCTGACACTCGAAGGCGATCCCGATGCGCAGTGCCGACGCTACCTGCGCGAGCGTGGCGTCGTAGTAGCCACGGCCCCAGCCGATCCGGCCGCCCGAGCGATCGAACGCCAGGCCCGGGACCACGAACGCGGCGATCCGGGCGAGCGCGATCCGCCGTGCATCGGCGCTCGGTTCGAGCAGGCCGAACCGACCGGGTGCGAGCTCGGCCGCGGTCACCGCGTGGAACGCCAGGGTGCGGTCGTCGCCGGCGACACGGGGATAGACCACCGTCACACCGCGACGCGCGGCGTGCTCGACGATTCCCGACGTGTCGACCTCGGTGCCCTTGGCGGCGTACACTGCGAGCACCTCGTTCGCGGCCAGCCGCGCGTCGAGCAGCGCGTTGACCTGCGCCGCGATCGATGCGCTCGCCGCCGTGCGCACGCCGGTGGTCAGCGCGTCGCGGTGTGCACGTAGCATCTGCCGGGTAGCTCGCTTGCTACGCGGTCCGGGAGGCGACTGGTCAGACACGGTCGGGAGCAAGGTGATGGCTCGCGGCATCATAACGACGCCGATGGACCAATCAAGGCCGCAAGCCATCGAATCGCCAGGGAAAACAGCGCGACTACGTCGTGCCGTGCTGGTGTTGGCGCATGATGAAGTTCGCGAGCGGGCGGCTCGGCTGCTCGACGAACTTGAACGCCATGCCGCCCTCGTCGACGCGAACCACGCGGGCCGTCAGGTGGAGCGATCCCTCGCCGGGCACCTCGAGGTCGATCTCGGCGGACGTTCCGGTCACGATCGAGAGCTCCGCTTTGAGGAATAGCCCGCTCTTCGAGAGATCTTCTACCGTTCCATTGATGACGACGCCGTCATCACAGCGACAGCGCGCCAGGACCTGAACTGGGACCCGAACTGCTTCCCGCTTGTCCATGTGCTGAAAGCTACGTTAACGACCCACGTTCAGAGAATCAATTTAGCCAACAACTCGCGTGCTGCGACGGCTCACACCTGCGTCAGTTTGCCCAACTGCCTGGACTCGCGTGGGTCGTGCTTGCTTTCGGAGCCTTCATCCGGCAGATTCCCCGGCCGAGGGCCCATAGCTCAGTGGTAGAGCACCGGCCTTTTAAGCCGAGGGTCGAAGGTTCGAGACCTTCTGGGCTCACAAAGAGATACGAGACACAGACGAAGCTACTGACCCCGTCGTCCAGAGGCCTAGGACACCCGCCTTTCACGCAGGTAACACGGGTTCGAATCCCGTCGGGGTCGCTCGTAAACTACTGAAACTACTAAGGAATCGGCAGCTAGCTCGCCGAAGCCGCCGCCGTTGCCACGCCGTTGCCACGACGATCGTTCAACAGCGCGATCGCATCATCGGTCGCACCGGGCACCAAGTGCATATAGCGGAGCGTCGTCGCGAGCGACGAGTGTCCCGCCAGTTCTTGGATCACTCTCGACGGTGCGCCGTTGAGCGCGAGGTGAGAGCAGAACGTGTGGCGCAACGCGTGCCACCCGATCGCCGGGAACTTCGCCTTGCGGCACAGCCTCGGCAAATTCCACCGCATCATCTCGAGGCTGAACGGTTTCGCGTCGGCATCGGCGAGCACGTACTTGCCTCGCAGGTGCCTCAGCTCTTTCAGCGCCGTCGACAAACGCTTCGTCAACGGAATGGTGCGGAGGTTCCAACCCTTCGTCGTGCCCTCGGTGTCCTGCCACAACGCGCGCCCGATCGTGATCCGATCGTTACGCCGATCGATGTCGTCCCAGCGCAGCGCGCGGATCTCGCCGAGGCGAAGCCCTGCATCTGCGCCGAGAAGGATCGCGACGTACCAATCGAGCTCGGGCTTCGCCGCCGCGAGCAGCGCATCCAGCTCTTCGAAGTCGAGGAAGCGGAACTTCTGCTTGTCGACCTTGAGGAGGCGAATGCGCGGCGCGCGTTCGAGGATCTCGATCTCCTGCGCGTACCGGAGGATCTTACCGAGGCACGCGAGCACGTTGTTCACGGTCTTCCGGCCACGGGTGCCATCGAGAAGGTCGGCCTTGAGGGCCTCGATTTCGCGGGCACGGATGTCTCCGAGGTTCAGGTGACCGAACACGGGGCGCAGGTGGCGGTTCAGTAACAGCTCCTTGCTCTTCTGTTCGCTCGGCTTGTTGTTCGTCTTCGCGTACGTCTTCATGAACTCGTCCGCGAACGCATCGAACGTGATCTCCTTCTTCGGCGCAGGGGCTGGTTCGGGATTCGCGATCCCTTGCTGCACGCGAGCGACGTGATCGCGCTCGGCCTGCTTCGCAGCGTCTTTGGTGTTGTTGTCGAGTGGAACGGTCCCGCTGATGCGGGACTTGGTTCCGTCGGGGAGATCGATGACGACGCGATAGCGCCACCGACCATTTGTTGCTCTTCGAATAGACATGCCTACCGGCACTTTCCATTCGAGGACCTGCACGACCCCAACCATGCCACGACCTGCTGACGCGAGAACACGATCCGTCGACCAAGCCGACGATGCGGGATCACATTTCGCGCGGCGTACTCGTAGACGGTCTTGCGGTTTACGCCGAGGAACGCGGCGAGTTGGTCGGCGCACATGCACTCCGAGGTGGCAGAAAGCGGAACGGCGGCGGGCGTGAGCGTGTCCATGGCTAACCTCGGGGAACGGGGACGATGTTGAACTTGAGCGGCGGCGCGGGAGGCACCTCGACGCCTGCGGGCAGCGCCGCGCGCAGCCGCTGGATCGCGAGATCGAGCAGCTGGTCCGGTGGCACGCCGCGCAGCGCGGAGACCACGCCGGCGATCTGCGGGCCGTTGAACGGCAAGACAGTCGGCGCGGCGAGCGGCTGGCCCGGCGTACCTTCGAGCGCGGCGAGGATCGCGCGGCACGCCGTGGCGCCCGCTGCTTTCGCCTCGGGCGTTGCGTCGCCGGCGAGGCCGGCGCGGATCGAATCGATGACGTTCTCCATGACGGTCTCCTACGCGGCTTGCTTCGCCGGGATAGGGCTTGCGTGTGCGAGCGGCGTGGTCCACGCGCCGAACTGCGCGATCGGATCGACGGCGACGAAGCCGCGATCGTCGGTCCAGTTCCACAACTCGAAGCGGATCTCGATCGGCGACTTCGCCGCGTAGCCGATCACGTCGCCGCCGCGGACGCGCTGACGCCTGCGGTTGCGTTGCAAGTAGTTCGGCGCGACGAACATCTTCGACAGGTGCGCGTAGTAGGTCGCCCACTCGTGCGTGCGGTGATGGATGCTGATCGCGAACCCGGACTTGGTCTCGCCCGCGAACATCACCTCGCCGTCCTGTGCGGCGTACACGGGCACGTAAAGCTCGGCATCGTACGGGCGGGCCTCGTAGCCGAGGTCCGCGCCGCGCTGCGCGTCGTCGCAGTGTTCGGCGAGGATTAGCGGTTCGCGATCGCCGAGCCGTTGCAGCGGCCAGCGGAACGGCTGGGGTCGCGGACGTGCGTCGGGGACGAGACGCCAGCCACGGTTGCGGCGAAGCGGAACGGTCATGGGATTGAACACGGCAAGACTCCTTTGGTCAGAACGGAACTTCTTCAGCGACGTCGGCGGGCTGGCCGATCAGGTTGTCGCGAGGTTTGAGACGACGAATCAGCCGCATCTCCTCGTCGAGCGACGCGCTCGGCGACGTAACGCGGACGGCGACCTCGACGGAGTCGCGGTCGTACGTGAGGCCCGGATCGTGACCTTCGGCGTACTGGCCTTTCCAGAACCCTTTCCACCGTCGCCACGTCTGGAAGTGACGGGTCAAGGTGTCGTAGAGCCGACCCGCGCTCGAACCGACGTAGACGATCTCGTGGCTCTCGAGATCGCGGATCACGTAGACGCCGGCCTTGCCCTTGAGCCCGCGGATCCAATCCGGGTACGGCTCGCCGCTGTCACCGATCGGGCGATAGACGAAGCTCGCGTTGCGCGCGACGAGCGCGCTCGGATCTGCGACGACGTCCCATCCGCGCATCACGACGGATGGATCGACGCGGTCGTTCGGTCCGCCGAGCCATAGCTCGAAGTGCAAATGTTATGCGCAGCGGTTGGTTATGCGGAGTTCGTCGTGCAGGTCCGCGAATTCT
>JAYUVX010000069.1:0-20933 GCA_043753855.1 Myxococcales bacterium
CAGGTCCACCACATGGCCGAGGTCGAGAAGATCCTGGACTTTCCACCCGCGCCGAAGCTCGACGTGTTCGGGCGCCTGGGCTCGACCGCCACGGCGGCGGAGCTCCGTGGCGAAGCCCTGTTCCACGGCAAGGCGCGGTGCGCGGAGTGCCATGGCGGTCCGCAGTTCACCGACAACTCGATGCACGACCTCCAGGTCGACCGCTTCTTCACGCCGCGAGTGATCAACGACATGGTCGCGAACGGCGACGGTCCGATCAAGACCTTCACGCTGCGCGGGATCAAGGAGTCTCCACCATACCTTCACGACGGACGCCTGCTCACGCTGGACGACACCATCGAGTTCTTCAACCTCGTGCTCGGTGTCGGGCTCAGTTCCCCGGAGAAAGCGGATCTACTGGCGTTTCTCCTCGTCCTCTGAGTCGAGAGAGCGAGCCGGCGAAGTCCACCCGTTCGCTCAGTGTTCGTGCGTGACCGTCAGCGCGCAGCCGGACTTCGCGATGTCGAACTGCTGCGACCACAGATCATTGCGGCCCGACGTGAACGTCACGGTGGTCGGCGTCTCGCCGGTGCGCACGACCCACGACACCCCAGCGTCCTCGCCGTCCGGGACCGGCGGCGCGACGGCACGCTCGGCCGCGTAGACCGTGCGGAACTGAAGGACCTCGTGGCTCGAATCGGCGTACGCGCGCGCGATCAGCTGCGGATCGCACGCCGGCTTCGGCGTCTCGAGCCGCCACACGCGATCTGCGCGGAACACGTGCGCAACGAAGCGACCCGACGCGAGCAGGTGCGCGGTCGACGCGATCTGATCGTCGCCGCGCGTGGGATCGAGCACGTAGTTCGGATCGCTGGCGTGGGAGAAGTCCACGCTCGTCACGGCGACCGCAGCGCCGGCCCCGTTGAGCTTGTTCGCGGTGATCCCGGTCGGACACGGATCGACCGCGCAGGTCGGCGCCGCGGCGAGCTCGTACACCGAGTAGCTGCCGAGCCCGCGCGTGTAGGTGTCCATGCCGATCGACACGACGAGCTTGCCGTGATCGAATCGGCCCTTCAGCACCGCCTCACCGCGCTGGGACAGCACGCCATCCTGGCACTCCCAGCCGCAGTCGGGCGGCATCACGAGCCCGCTGACGTGACAGGTGCGGGACATCCCGCCGTCCGGGCAGCGGACCTTGTAGCCATTGACGACGCTGACCGTCGCGGGCCCGAGGCCGTTGACCGCATCGAGGTGGTACCAGGCACCCGTCGAGCTGAGCTCGTCGGCCGTGCTGTCGAGGGTCGGGTCGGTGCTGTCGACATCGTCGCCAGTGGCGCAGCCGACGAGGAGGATCGCGAGGAGGAAGCGCATGGTCCGGGCACATACCCCCCGCCTGCCTCGGGGTCACGCGCTGAACGCGGTTAACTTCGTGACGAACCGATCGCACGGCCGCGAGTCATCGGCGATGCTGCGCCCATGTGCTTCATGGACCAGGCCCTCGCGCGTCGGCTCGAGTGCGCAGAGGGTGTCGTCGGGATTAGCTTCGCCGAGACCAACCAGCGGCTGGCGCCCGAGCGAGCGTCTGCGTGGCGCGACTTCGCCGGAACCTACGCGATCTTCGACGGCCCCGACTCGCCGATGACCCAGACGTTCGGCCTCGGCCTGGTGGCGCCGGTCACGCACGAAGCGCTCGCCGAGATCGAGGCGTTCTTCGCGGAGCGCGGCGCTCCCGTGAACCACGAGGTCAGTCCACTCGCCGGCATCGAGACGTTCGCCCTGCTCGCGGAGCGCGGCTATCGCCCCGACGATCTGAGCACCGTGCTCGTCCAGCGACTCGAGCCAGCGGGCGAGCCGCCACCCTCGGCACTGCGGGTTCGCTGCATCGACGCCGCGGATCATGCGACCAGGGCGGCCTGGATCGAGACCTCGGTGCTCGGCTGGTCCGCGGATCCGGCGTTCACAGGCGTCATGCGTTCGATGGCCACGGTCGCGGATGCGAACGTCGCGATGGCGCACTTCCTGGTCGAGCACGCCGGCGTTCCGATCGCGACAGGTTCGCTGGGTATTCACCAAGGCGTCGCCTTGCTCGCCGGTGCGAGCACGATCCCGGCGGGTCGTAACCTGGGAGCTCAGTCCCTGCTGCTGACGGCGCGGCTCGCCGAGGCACACCGCCGCGGCTGCGATCTCGCGATGATGGCCGCCACGCCCGGCAGTGCGTCACAGCGCAACGCGGAGCGCCGCGGGTTTCGGGTCGCGTACACACGCATGAAGTGGAAGGCGGCGACGAGCGATCATCGCCAGCGCACCGCGTAGCAGCACGCCGTGCGACGTTCACCGGCTCGCGTCGAGCTTGCCGTCGAGCGCGCGCGCGACGGCGTGCGGATCTGCCGGCCGTGACATCGCCTGCGCCTCGGGATCGCTGCGGTTGCCGACGCTCGGCAGGTCGCGGCGTAGCTCCTCGACGAGCGCGATCAGCTTCGCGATCTTCTTCTCGGCGAGCAGGTTGATCTGCAGATCGATGTGCGCGCGCTGCTCGGCGAGCTTGCCCTGACGGTTCTGGCTGATCAGCACGACCGTGGTCGTGAGCCACGCCGACACAGCGACCACGCCTTGCAGCCAGAAGAACGGCGGCGCGTCCACCGCACGCGACCCGGCCGCCACGTTGACCGCGACCCAGGTGATCCCCAGCACCGCCGCGGTGTACAGAAACCGCCGCTGACCCACGAACCGCGCCAAGAACTCGAGGCCGCTCTTCGAGCGCCGCTCCTCGTCACCCTCGTACAACGCAGCGATCTTGTCGACGTTCTCCTCGATATGCCTCGCCGCGTCTTTCCGGATCTCGTGCTCGCTCGCGCTGCGTTGGGCCATCGCCTGTCCTTACCCTCCCCTCACCGGCTCCACCAGCGCGCTCGCACCATGCCCCACACCGGGGATCCATACCGGACCGCACACCGGGTCTCCGACGAACGCTGACCCTCGAGAGAATGTGAGGCGCACGACACCTGAACGAGACGTCGCCACTCGATCTCCGGGCCGGCGCCCCTTATGCTCGTGGTTTGGACTCCGAAGGCGCCGTAACCTCCGAGAACGCCGCGCTTGCGGGGCTGCTCGCCACGTTCTCGGATCGTAAGATTCGCCGGAAGGTCCACAAGCTTCTTCAGTTCGGCGAAGACGCGGTCCGCGCGCTCGGCGAGATCGACATCGCGCTCTATCTGCGCCAGGACGGCGAGGAGCAGCTCCAGATCGTCGCCGACGCGGTGCTGAGTCACTTCCGCCGGCTGATGGAGTACATCGCGATGGTCGCGCCCGCCGCGGCAGCCAGCGCGGACAGCGGCAACGGGGAGCTCGAGCTCGACGGTCCTGCTCTCCGCACATCGGAGCCGATCGTGCGCGGCATCATCGCGCACCGAGAGCGGTCCGACGAGGAGAAGTGGAACGCGCTGTCCGCGGAGATGTCGACCTTGCAGTACGGGCTGGGATCCGAGCTGAAGGTCTTCGAGCGCCGCTTCGCGCACGCCCTCAAGAACGATCAGAAGGAGCAGGCCGTTCGCGATCTCAACGATGCGACCACCGGCCTCATGGACGGTGTGTTCGCAGTCATGACGACGGTGTACGAGGTGTTCCTCGGATACGCCGAGCCCGAACGAATGGTTCCGGGTCACCGCGACAGCCTCGGCAAGGCGCTGGCGATCCGACGCGCCCTGGCTGACCTGCGCCGCGGCATCCGCGGGCTGAACCGGCGGGTGCAGGATCGCTCGACGGCGCCCGAGGTAGCGGAGACCAACTACCGGCGCATCGTCGATGCGATGAGCCGGTTCGTCGACAGCGACGTGTTCTTCTACCTGCGATCCGACACGCGCCGAGACTTCTGGCAATTCGGCGAGACGCTGGTGAACGGCAACGCGGTGCAGAACCGGCTCGACTGTGAAGGGTTCGACAAGTACCTCGACTCGCTGTCGTTCGTGTCTCAGCGCGGCGCGCTGATCAAGCACGACACGGATCTGAAGACCAAGGTCTCCGGGGATCTCGAGCGCGCCGTCAAATTCGCCAAGCTGCTGCCCGAGGTCGCGTGCGACGTGATCGAGCAGGCGTACGTGAAAGCCGAACGGCTGTCCGGCCTCAGCGACGAGATCGATGCGCTCGTGCTCCAGTGGTCGTCGCTGGCGACGGAGGACCGCGCGGACGCCGAGCACGTCGTGGTGCTCGGACGGCAGCTCCTCGAGCTCGTCCGCCCCCCGCCGGCCTCCGCGTCCTCGGCCGGCGGCGACATGTTCTAGCGCTCGGACGCTGCCACCTACATCGTCGCGACGTTCGGCCCACCGTGGTCGGGTGTCGCCGCGCACTCAGAACCGCCCCGATGGTCGGTCACGCGGGCACCTGTCGTGCAGTACCCAGCGTATGGGGCCTGTTTCGATCGAGCCATTGGTGGCAACGGCAACGCGTACTGTTGCCGATGGCAACGCGCGCGCGTTGGCGCGACATGATAACGTCGCGAAGCGCATGGCGATCGATGTTTCCGTGGTGCGCGATCTGACGGCGCTCCGTGCCATCGAGGCCGAGTGGCGGTCGCTGGCCGGCGCGGGTGCCGGAGCCCTGTTCCGCGGTCCCGACTGGCTGCTGCCGTGGTGGCACGCCTACCACAACACCCTCGCCGCCGAGCTCCATGTCCTGGTCGGCCGCGTCGCCGAGGGTGATCCGGCCGCTGGCCAGATCGTTTGCATCGCTCCGCTCTACCGTCGCACCGTGAAGGTCGCCCTGCTCGATACTCGCGAGCTGCGGATGATCGGCGATGCTGGACCGCGTCCTCCATCGCTCGATCTGCTCGCGGCCCCGGGCTGGGAGGATCGCGCCGGCGCCGCGCTCGCCCGCAAGCTGATCGACGAGGCCGCGACCTGGGATCTGCTCGAGCTCGAACCGCTCGCGGATCCGTCGCGGCTGCGCGCGAACCTCGTGCAGCGCATGCAGCCCGCGGGGTTCGTGGTCGAGAGCTCGCCCTCGGCCGGCGGTGCGAGCCGGATCGCGCTCGCGCTCGCACCGGCGGACGCCCCCGATGCGCCGGCCGTGGTGATGACCTTCGGCGAGGATCTCGCGGCGCTCCGCAAGGGGCTGTCCTCGCTGCGCCGGCTATCTCGCCTCGAATGGGGCGAGCGCGACGAGCCGTCACCGCTCGCCGATGCGGAGGCCACCGCTCTGCTCGAGGAGGTCGCGTTCGAGCTCGGCAAGCGCGGTCTGGTGCGACTCGCGCGGCTCGACGATGCGCAGGGCGAAGCATGCGCCGCCGCGCTGATCGTAGACGACGGAGACCGTGCAGTCGTGCTCGCGATGGCCGTCGATCCTCACGTCGGTCCGCGCGCCTCGGCCCGGCTGCTCCACGCGGAGGCGCTGGCCGCACGCGCACGCGGCTGCACCGCGCTCGATGTGGTCACCGGCGCCGGCGAGTACACCCTGCCCTCGCTGCCGACCTCCAAACAGGCCGCGCTCGCGGTTCGCGTGTGGAGCCAGACCACCACCGCCTCGGTCGGTCGCACCGTCAGCAGCGTGGCTCGCCGGGCACGGCGCGCCCGAGAGACCCCGGCGGTTGCCGCTGCCCAGGCGCGCGCCGCATGGACGAAGATCCGCAGCGCAGCGGCGAGCGTCGCGCACTACGACCGGTTCTGCCTGTACCGCGGCCAGCTGTGGACGCGCGGGATCGAGGCACCTCCGGGTCTCGAGATCGTGGTGTTCGGCGAGGCCGACTACGACACGCTCGACGAGGGCCGGCGCGCCGATCTGCTCGAGCAGCTGACGCTCGACGAGCTCACCGCGCGCAAGTACTGGCGCCGTGGCGATCAATCGGTGCTCGCGACGCTGGGGATTCGCCCCGCCGGCATCGCGTGGGCTGCGCGCGGTCCGGTCGAAGCGCCCGAGCTCGGTCGCACGCTGCGGATGTCGAAGTACGACGCCTACATCCACTCGGTGTTCGTGGCACCGGCGGCACGTGGACGAGCCGTGGGTCCGGTCATGCTCGAAGCACTGGCCAAGGAGCTCCGGGCCACCGATGCGTACCGCTCGTGGGCGCTGATCGCCGCTGATAACCAGGCGTCGCTGCGCGCGTTCCAGAAGGCGTCATTCACGCCGGTGTGCGATGTGATCCACGCGAAGATGGCCACGGTCGATCGCGTGGTCTGCCGTCCGCCTGATCCCGAAGCGCAGGAGCTGCTCGGGCTCGAGCGCCACTAGCATCATCGCCGCGCCCTCGGTGTCACTGTCCCACACGCGGCCCGCTTGGCCGATTGTCGGACCGGGTCCCTATCGCCACCGTCGACGTTCTTGGTAACTTGGACGGCAGATGGCCCGCGTGCTGCGACTACCCGACCACGGTCGGCTGCTTGTCTGCACGGATCTCCAGGGCTGCATGCGCGACTTCCAGCGGTTTGTCGAGATCTTCGAGCAGGCGCTGTTGACCTACCAGGGCAACGCGCATGTGCTGTTCACCGGCGATCTGATCCACGGTCCGCACATCGATCCGGAGGACTGGCCGGACTTCCTCGGCGAGTACTACCGCGATGCCTCGGGCGAGGTGATGATCGCGTATGCGGGGCTCGCCGCGCAGTACCCCGGCCGCGTCCACGCCCTGCTCGGCAACCACGAGCACGGCCACATCGGCGGGCCGCACACCGCGAAGTTCGCCGCCGATGAGGTCGCGCTGCTCGAACAGATCCTGGGGCCGTCGGGCACGGCGCGGATGCGCGGCATCATTCACACGTTCGCACTGTGCGCGGTGAGCCGGTGCGGCGCGGTGTTCACCCATGGCGCGCCCGCCGCCCAGATCGACTCGATCGCGGACCTCGAGGGTGCCGACCTGTCCGGCGCGCACTACGCCAGCCCGCTCGACGTGCTCGACACGCCGATCGTCGGCAAGGTGCTGTGGGCCCGCAGTGCGTCCGAGGCCGAGGCCAAGCGGTTTCTGCGCGCCACGCAGGGCACGATGTGCATCTACGGCCACGACGTCATCCCCGAGGGCTACGAGTGCGTCGGTGACGAGCAGATCGTCGTCTCCACCAGCTTCGGGGTCTTCGACTCCAACAAGGTCTACGTTTCGCTCGATCTCGCCGCGAGGTACCGCGGAACCAGTGATCTTCGGATCGGCCACGAGATCCTGCCGCTGTATCCCGACAAAGCACCGCCCCGGCTCGGCGGCAAGGCCGTGTTCACTGCTCGCAAGTAGTTCCGCGGGGATAGCCGGGTACTCCCTCGTCGGGCAGGCTTGCGTTCTGCCCCACGGATCCTTATAAATCCCAGCTGCTCGGTCGCGCACCACCCCGAGCACCACCCCGAGCCCCCCGTCTCGACGGGGAAACGGAGAAAGACCATGAAGGACTCTGCGAACCACCCCCACTACAAGCCCGCGAACATCAACTGTGCGTGCGGCATGATCCACCACACGTTCTCGACGCGCGGCGACCACGGCGTCGACATCTGCTCGAACTGCCACCCGTTCTTCACGGGCAAGCAGAAGCTGATGGACACGGCCGGCCGCATCGACCGGTTCAACAAGAAGTACGGCATCAAGACCGTCGAGACCCCCGAGAGCTGATCGGTCTGCGGCCCGCGCCAGAGGGCGGCCATGTTCGACCAGCAGAATTTCAGGGACAAGATGACGGCGTTCGAACGCCGTCTCGAGGAGCTCGGCTCGCTGCTCGGCACCGCCGAGGTGATCAACAAGCGCGCCGAGTTCCTGAAGCTGTCGCGGGAGCACGCGGATCTCGATCCGCTGGTGACCGCGTGGAAGGCGTACGACAAGCTCGTGCGCGATCTCGCAGCTGCCCGCCAGATGGCCGATGCCGAGCCCGATCCCGAGCTGCGCGAGATGGCGCGCGCGGAGATGAAGGAGCTCGAGGAGCACAAGGACGTCGCCGAGCAGGCGATCAAGATCTTGCTGCTGCCGCGCGATCCGAGCGACGGCAAGAACGCGATCATCGAGATCCGTGGAGGCACCGGCGGCGACGAGGCCGCGCTGTTCGCCGGCGATCTATTCCGCATGTACTCGCGGTACGCCGAGCGCCAGGGCTGGAAGCTCGAGACGATGTCGCAGTCCGAGGGCTCGAGCGGCGGGTTCAAGGAGATCATCATCCTGATCGACGGCAAGGACGTGTTCTCGAAGATGAAGTTCGAGTCCGGCGTCCACCGCGTCCAGCGCGTGCCGGCCACCGAGGCACAGGGCCGCATCCATACCTCCGCCGCGACGGTGGCGGTGCTGCCCGAGGCCGAGGAGGTCGACGTCAAGGTCGACGAGAAGGACCTCAAGATCGACACCTATCGCTCGAGCGGTGCCGGCGGCCAGCACGTCAACACCACCGACTCGGCCGTGCGCATCACCCACCTGCCGACCGGCGTGATCGTCGCGTGTCAGGACGAACGCTCGCAGATCAAGAACCGCGCGAAGGCGATGAAGATCCTGCGCTCGCGGATCCTCGAGGCCGAGCGCGAGCGCCAGATGGCGGCCGAAGCCGCGAATCGCAAGTCGCAGGTCGGCTCGGGCGATCGCTCGGAGAAGATCCGCACGTACAACTTTCCACAGGATCGCGTCACCGATCACCGGATCGGCCTGACCAAGCACAATCTCCCGGCGATCATGGATGGCGCGCTCGAGGACATCATCGATGCCCTGCGCGCGCACGATCAGGCCGAAGCGCTCAAGGCCCAGTCGGGCGCCTGATGCGCCGGGCCGCGGCCCTCGCACTGCTGGGCGCGTGTTCGCGCCCAGCCCCGCCGCCCACGTGCGACGACGATCTCGCCGGCACGTGGCGAAGCGGTTCCGGCGAGCGCTGGATGATCCTCGAGGGCAGTACGCTCGAGATCTACCCGCTGTTCGATGACACCCATCCCGCCGGCGGGTCCGCCGATCTCGAGGTCGGGCCGCGCGCGATCGATCTGACCCGCCGGCCACAAGCCGCCGATGGCGAGGTTCGCCGCCGCCACATGCGCGCCGGCACGATCTGCATCGGGAAGGCACCGGCGCACGTCGTGGCCTGCACGCGCGACACGCTCGAGCTGATCGTCACCGACCCACCGGCGCCGCTCGCATTCGGACCGTGCACGTGGGGCACCCCGGCGCCGTCGCACCGCGAGCGCTGGCACCGCGACTGACGGATCAATCCCAGGTCCACGACACGTTGACGTACGGCCCCACCGGCAGCTTCGAGGCCTTGATCGCCTTCCAGCTCGGGGGATCGAGCAACGCGTAGGCGCCCGTCGTGAGGTGGAAGTGGTGACCGAACACGTGCGTCCAGACCGCGCGCGGATAGAGGATGCCGGTGTCCTCGTCCATGCTGATGCCGCGGATCACCCACGCATCGCACGCGACGATCAGCGCATCGCGCCGGCCCAGCGTACGCGCGATCTCGAAGCCGGCCATCGCGCCGACCGCGCCGACCGCGCCGCCGACACGGCCGCCGCCGATCACACCGGCGAGCCCGCCCTCGAGCACGAAGCCGCCGCCGTTCACCGACAGCGAGGTCGCGTCGTCGAGGTGCACGGAGGCGAGCAACGTCGCCGACTGAATCGCGCCCCACGCGGAGCCGACCGCGCCGCCTGCGACCGCGCCGCCGGGAAGCGGAAGTGCACTGGCGACGGCGACCGGATACGCCCCCGCGCCGGCGCCGATCTGCCAGCTCATCGAGAGCGTCTTGCCGTGCACGAACCGGTGTTCGAGCCGGAGGTTCGGGAACAGCATCACATCGGCGATCAGGTAGCTGGCGAGCTCGGTGTCGTCCGTCAGGCCGACGCTGCTGGTGCCTAGCATCGAGAGATGCACGTCGCGGCGCTTCAGCGTGTACGCGTTCGTCGCCTCCGGAACCTCGCCCGGCTCGAAAGGGCCAGTGGTACACCGACGCGTGCGGCGCGCGACGGCCGGTACGGCTGCGATCATGAACGAGCGTTGACGGCTCGTGAACGCGCCGCAGCCTCCCCGCCGCGCGCTGGTCTCGATCGGGCAACCGCTACGGCTTCGCCGTCAGCTTCGCGAGCTGCTCGCGGAGCTTCTTGGTCTCGCCGGTCGGATCCGCGACCTCGAAGCCCTTCTTGACGAAGCGGACCACTCCCTGCGGATCGATGACCATCGACGTCGGCATCGTATCGCCGCCGTAGTTGCCGCCCACCGTGGACTTGTCGTTCGGCAGATAGACGCGGGTCATGTTCTTGATCTTGAGCTTGTCGTGGAACTTCTTGCCGACCGCGATCTCGTCATCGATGTCGATCGCCACGAACGTGACCTTGCCCGCGAGCTCGCCGGCGAGCTTGTCCCAGGTCGGCAGCTCCTTCGCGCACGGCTTGCACCAGTCGGCGCCGACCGTGATCACCACCCACTTGCCACGATAGGCCTTCAGCTTGAACGGCTTGCCCTTGGCATCGACGGCGACGTCGAGCTCGCTCGCGCGATCTCCTACCTTGTGGGTCTCGGCGAGCGCGATGCCTCCGAGGGCGGCCAGGACGAGCAGGGCGGTGCGGACCATGGCAGTTGGACGGCGCGAACCGGTCATCGATTCACCGCCAGCTCCTCCTCGATCCACAGGCTGATGTACTCGGGATTCATCGGACCCTCGTAGCGGCGGTCGTTGAAGAATAGGGTGGGCGTGGAGTCCACTCCGGCTGCCTCGCCCTGGGCCAGATCGCTCGTGACCTGCTTGTCGGCGGCCGCGTAGTCGGCCTCGAACTTCGCGGCGTCGAGCCCGATCTCCTTGGCGAACGCGGTGACCGAGTCCTTGGCGTGCTGCGGCGAGCGGGCGAACAGCATCTCGTGCATCGGTTTGAACTTGCCCTGGGCGTTCGCGGCGAGCGCGGCCATCGCAGCACTGCGCGAATCGGGGTGTTTCGACTCGATCGGGAACATCATGTGGTAGACGACAACCTTGCCTGCCTCCTGCTCCTCGACCTTCGTGAGGACCGGCGAGAACAGCTGGCAGTGCGGACACGCGTAGTCGTAGAACTCGACGAGCCGGACCGGGGCATCCGCATTCCCGATGCGCGGCGCCTTGCTGACATCGACCTTCAGCTTCGCGGTGATGGCCTTCTCGTACTTCGACGTGAAGAACTCGCGGACGTCGGCCTCCTTGACCTCGTCCTCGATCAGCTTCGCGACGTACTTCACGGCGAACGGCGCGCGCTTGCACGCGGTGTCCTGCTCGTACGAGGTGCGCAGCGAGTGGGTCTTGCCGCACGGCGACTTGAGCGACGAGACCAGCGCGTAGAACAGCTTCTGCTTGTCGGCATCGAGCTTGTTCAGATCGATGCCCTTGATCGGCGAGCTATCGACCGGGGCGGCGACCGCGGCGCTGCCGGAGCCCGCGCGGTCCATTGCGCTCAGCGCTCCCGTATCGTTGGGCTTCTTCTTCTCGCAGGCCCCCCCGGTCAGCAGTAGCGCGAGGACTAAATGCCCAAGAACCCGTGTGATTGGCACCCATGCGTTGTAGTGCACGCGTTTGGCGTTTTCAACCGCACGCACCGTCCGGGGCACCTTGACGTTGCGCGTCATGGGAGGTATCCAACCACTGAATGACGGCTCATTCAGCGCCCGAGCGGAGCGAGCGCAGCGACAAGCGCGAGCGCATCCTGGCCGCGGCCGAGCGGATCTTCGCACGGCACGGCTTCTTCGCCGCCCGCGTCTCGGAGATCGCGAAGGAAGCCGGCGTCGCGGACGGCACCATCTACCTCTATTTCAAGAGCAAGGATGACCTGCTGATCTCGCTGTTCGAGCAGCGGATGACCCAGGTCAACACGGCCTTGCGCATCGCGATCGACGGCATTCCGCCGCAACAGCAACTTCGCGCGTTCATCAAGGCGTACCTGCAGCTCGTCCATGACGAACCGGGCGCGGCCGAGGTCCTCACGATCGAGCTGAGGCAGAGCAGCAAGTTCATGAAGGAGTACGACAACCCGCAGTTCGTCGACTTCCTGCGCATGCTGGGCGGGATCATCGCCGCCGGTCAGGAGCGCGGCGAGCTCGACGGCACGATCCCCTCCCACGTTGCCGCGCGCATGATCTTCGGGATGGTCGACGAGCTCGCCCTGGCGTGGGTGCTCGCACGGCAGCCGCCGATCTCGACCGGCGCGCCTGGAACCCGTCCGAAGAAGTTCGATATCGTCCGTGCGGCCGATTGGGTCGTGTCGCTCGTCACGAATGGCCTCACGTCATCCACTGGTAAGGAGAAGTCCTCATGAAGATCCTCGTCCCCGTGAAGCGGGTCCCTGACCCAACGCAGAAGGCCAAGATCAAGGATGGCCACATCGACCTGACCGGCGCCTCCTGGATCGTCAACACGTTCGACGAGTACGCCATCGAGACCGCGCTGCGCCTCGTCGAGAACGGCGCGGACAACACGCGCGTCGCCGGCAGCGAGATCATCGTGGTGTCGCTCGGCCCGGACGACGCCGCCAAGGAGATCCGCACCACGCTCGCGATGGGCGCCGATCGAGCGATCCATGTCGTCACCAGCGATGCCGAGATCGACGCGCTGGTCGTCGTGAAGGTCCTCGCCGGGATCATCGCCGTCGAGAAGCCGGACCTCGTCGTCATGGGCAAGCAGGCCGTGGATGGCGATGCGAACCAGGTCGGCCAGATGCTCGCCGGCAAGATCGGCTGGCCGCAGGCCACGTTCGCCGCGACCATCGAGCTCGCTGCCGACAAGAAGTCCTTGCTGGTCGGCCGCGAGGTCGATGGCGGTGTCGAGTACAAGCGCGTGCCGGTGCCGAGCGTGGTGACCGTGGACCTCCGCATCGTCGCATCGAAGTCAGTGAAGAACGGGCTGACCCCGGACTCCCACAACTACTCCGGCGAGGGCGCTCGATTGCCGTCGCTGAAGGGCATCATGGCGGCGAAGAAGAAGCCGATGGCCACGGCGAAGCTCGCAGACTACGGTGCCGAGCTGCAGCCGCAGATCAAGGAGCTGTCGGTCTCCCTGCCGCCGGCACGCGCGGCCGGTCAGATCGTCGCCGACATCGCCACCCTCGTGAAGAAGCTCGCTGACGAAGCGAAGGCGCTTTAGGACCGATAAGGAGAATTGCCATGGGTAACGTCCTCGCTCTCGTTGAATTCGCCGATGCCACGCTCCGGTCGAGCGCGCTCGCCAACCTCACGTTCGCCCGCGCCGCTGCCACCGCGCACGGCGGTGAGGTGATCGCGCTCGTCATGGGTCCCGGCGCGCAAGCCGCCAGCGCCGATGCCGCGAACTACGCCGGCAAGGTGATCGTCGTCGAGGATGGCGCACTCGCGCATTACCTCGCCGAGACCTACGCGCCGATCATCGCACGGCTCGCGAAGGAGAACGGCGTCACGCTGGTCTGCGCCACCGCCACCGCGATCGGCAAGGATGTGATGCCGCGCGTCGCCGCGCTGCTCGATGCCGGTATGGCCTCCGATGTCGCGCAGCTCGATGCCAAGGACACGTTCACGCGCCCGATCCTGTCGGGCAATGCGAACTCCAAGATCCAGATCTCGACCCCGCTGATCTGCACCACCGTGCGCCAGACCGAGTTCGAGCCCGCCGCACCGCTGCCGGCCGCCGGCACCGTGACCGCGGCTCCTGCCGGTGCGGTCGATGCGCTCGGCGCGTCGTTCGACCGCCTCGATGCGCAGAAGAGCGATCGCCCGGATCTCACCGACGCAAAGGTCGTGGTCGCCGGTGGTCGCGGCATGAAGAACGGCGAGAACTTCAAGGTGCTCGAGCAGCTCGCGGATCTGCTCGGCGCTGCGATGGGTGCCTCGCGCGCGGCGACTGACGCCGGCATGGTACCCGCCGACTGGCAGGTCGGGCAGACCGGCAAGATCGTCGCTCCGAACCTGTACTTCGCGGTCGCGATCTCCGGTGCGATCCAGCACCTCGCCGGCATGAAGGGCTCCAAGACGATCGTCGCGATCAACAAGAACAAGGACGAGCCGATCTTCCAGGTCGCCGACTACGGGATCGTGGCGGACTGGGAGAAGGCGGTTCCCGAGCTGATCTCCGAGATCAAGAAGCTCAAGGCGACCCGCTAGCGTCGAAGAGTTTCGCAGCTCGTGGTGCTCTCCGCGGAGCACCGACGCGGCCAAGCAACCTACGCCGAGACCGTGTCACGCGGTCCGGCGCCGGCAAGACCGGAAGCGCTCCAAGCAGCGGTTTTCAACATTGCGTCGAGCAGACCTTCTGCGTGGCGACTCGGAGTCTTGGCGGCGGATCGACATCGAGGTGCCGAAACAATTCCTGGGATGGAGGCGCCCGGTTCCTGGCTGCGCTGATCCGGAGATGCTCACCGAGCGTGCGCGGAGATCGGTCCTGGCAGCGGATCGCCGGCATTGCGGCGGAAATGAGGGCGAGACCGCGACGCGCCCGCTAATCGCGGTACGCTCGCCGCGTGCTGCTCGCGATCGCGGCGATGGCCGTCGCGCTGGTGATCTCGCTGTCGTGGCGCAATCACTGGGCACCCGCGGTGGGTGCGCTGGTGGGGCTCGCGGTCGCGCTCGCCACCGGCATTGCCGGCACCGCGGACATCGAGCACGCACTCGGTGATCTGTGGCGACCGATGATCAGCATCGTCGGGATCATGGCGACCACGGCGTGCGCCGCGGAGGTCGGCGTGTTCACCCGGCTCGCGGCGTGGATCGAGCCGCGCACGCGCGGTCCGGTCAGGCACGCGTTCCGGTTCGTGTTCATCGTCGCCGCCTTGACCGCGGCGATCCTGTCCAATGATGCAGCGATCCTGCTGCTGACCCCGGTCGTGATCGAGCTGCTACGCACGGTCTATCCGAAGCGGAACCCGAAGTTCGTGATCCCGTTCGCGTTCTGTGCGTTCGTGGCGGCCGGCGTGGCGCCGCTGCCGACCGGAAATCCGATGAACCTCGTGGTCGCGTACCGCGCAGGGATCAGCTTCAACACGTACGCGCTCCACATGATCCCGGTGGCGATCGCCGGCTGGGTCGTCGCGTACCTGATGCTGTCGTGGTGCTACCGCGAGGTGCTCGCGGACGAGGCGCCCGCGCTGGGGTCTGCGCCCCCGAAGATCCCGCTCTCCGGCGCCGCCAAGCTGGTCCTCGCCTTCACCTTCGCGAGCATCGCGTCATATCCCGTGCTCGCCGCGCTCGGTCAGCCGATCTGGCCCGTCGCAGCGACGGCTGCGATCGCCAGCCTGGCGGTGGCGATTCACAGCGGCGCGTCGCTCCGGCGACTGGCGAGCGGGATCAGCTGGGAGCTGATCCCGTTTCTGTTTGGTGTCCTGGTCCTCGCGACCGCGCTGGCGCGGGCGGGAGTCACCGATTCGCTCGCGAGCCTCTACGCGCACACGCCGGCGCCGATCGCCACCGTGGGCACGGTCGCCGCCATTGGATCCGCCTTGATCGACAACCACCCGATGGCCCTGCTCCACTCGCTGACGCTCGGCGGGTGGCCCGATCACTACGTGTTTGCCGCGCTGGTGGGCGGCGACCTGGGCCCACGCCTCCTGCCGATCGGCTCGCTGGCCGGCTTGCTGTGGACCCACCAGCTCCGCCGGCAGGGCGTCTCGGTGCCGCTCCGCGTGTTCGTGCGCGTGGGCCTGATCGTCACCATTCCCTCGCTCACCGCGTCGCTGATCGTCCTCTGGCTCGTCACCACGTGGTGAATTTCGGCTAGGACTTGACGTCCTGTGATCCATGGTACAAACAGCGAGCAAATCTCGTTGAAGGTAGGAAGCCATGGCACTTGCACAATCCGCCCGTCCGATCGAAGGCGCAGTAGCGACGCTCGGCGTCAGCGACCGCGTTGCATTCCTGCGCAAGACCTACGCCCATCTCGGCGTCGCGCTCATCGCCTTCGCGGCGATCACCGCCGGAATGATGCGCTACATGACCGAGACCAGCCTGAAGTTCTCGGCGTGGGCGCTCCAGGGGTACCACTGGTTCCTCGTAATCGGCCTGTTCATGGTCGTCGGCTTCGTCGCCGAGAAGCTCGCGCGATCGAACAGCTCGAAGGGGCTCCAGTACCTCGGCCTCGCGGTCGCGGTGGTCGCCGAAGGCATCCTGCTACAGCCGATGCTGTGGCTCGTGATCGTCAAGTTCGGTGACATCCAGCTGTTCCTCAACGGCGCGGATGGCGGCATGGGCTCGGGCGGCAAGATCATCCTCGAAGCCGCGGTGATCACGATCGCGATCTTCGTGGGCCTCACGGTCACCGTGTTCGCCACCAAGAAGGACTTCTCGTTCATGCGCGGCGCGCTGTCGATCTGTACGTTCGCGGCACTCGGCGTCATCATCGCGTCGCTGATCTTCGGCTTCCACCTAGGCGCGATCTTCAGCGGCGTGATGATCCTTCTGATGGCCGGTTACGTCCTCTACCAGACGAGCCTGGTGATGTCGGTGTTCCCGCCCAGCGGGTACGTGGCAGCAGCGCTGATGCTGTTCTCGACGATCGCCACCCTGTTCTGGTACGTGCTGCGCCTCGTGATGGAGCTCAATCGTCGCTAGCTGCGTGTAGGTTTTGGACACGAGCGGCAAGGGGACCTTCGGGTCCCCTTCCGTGCTTTCGGCGGGCTATACTGGATCCAACATGTCCGCGGTGACGGCGCCTGCCCCACTCTCGTCGACCGACATCGGCGCGGTGAGGAAGCTCGAGGATGCGGTCGGGGCCGTCGTCCGCGGTAAGCCGGAGGCCATCCGCGCGGCCGTGGTGGCGCTGCTGTCGCGCGGTCACCTGCTGATCGAGGACATCCCGGGTGTCGGCAAGACCACGCTGGCGCGGGCGCTCGCCGGCTCGCTGGGCGGGACGTTCCGCCGGATCCAGTTCACCAGCGACCTGTTGCCCTCCGACATCGTCGGCGTCTCGATCTACGACTCGAGCGGCAAGGTGTTCGAGCTCAAGAAGGGGCCGATCTTCGCGAACGTCGTGCTCGCCGACGAGATCAACCGCACCACGCCACGCACGCAATCGGCGCTGCTCGAGGCGATGAGCGAGGGCCAGGTCTCGATCGACAACACCACCCACACGCTCGAGACGCCGTTCATGGTGATCGCCACCCAGAACCCGGCCGAGATGTACGGGACCTATCCGCTGCCCGAGTCGCAGATGGATCGGTTCCTGATGCGAATCTCGCTCGGCTACCCCGGCAAGTCGGTGGAGCGCGATCTGATGCGTTCGCGTACGGGCGCCGATCCGGTGACCGCGCTGGTCCCGGTTGTCGACCTCGCGGCGGTCCGCGCACTTCAGGAGTGCGTCGAGACCATCCGCGTCGATGATGCACTGGTGGACTACGCGATGACGATCGTCGAGGAGACCCGGAAGCATCCGGCGATCACGGTCGGCGTGTCGACGCGCGGCGTCCTCGCCTGGTACCGCGCCGCGCAGGCCGGAGCGCTCGCAGCAGGCAGGGACTTCGTGGTCCCCGACGACATCAAGGGCCTCGCCGTGCCGTGCCTCGCGCACCGGCTGGTGCTCGCGCACAACTACGACTCGCTCGGCCGCGCTCGTACCGATGCCGAGCGCCTGATCGCCGAGATCGCGAACCGCGTCACGGTCCCGACCTGACGTCATGAGCCTGTGGGCGCGCCTTCGCCGTCGTCTGCGGCCGCCGCGCCGCCTGCGCTTCACCCGTGAGGGCCGGATCATCGTCGTGCTCTCGGTGGGCGTCGGGTTCGCCGCGATCAACACCGGCAACAACCTGCTGTACCTGCTGCTTGGCTGGTTACTGAGCTTCATCATCGCGTCGGGGATCCTGTCGGAGATGACCTTGAAGAAGCTCGCGGTCGAGCGCAGGCCGCCGCCGCGCGTGTTCGCCGGCGAGCCTTTCCTGATGGAGGTGGTGATCCAGAACACCAAGGCGAACCGCGCGTCGTTCTCGATCGAGGTCGAGGATCTCAACGGCACCACACCGATCGACAAGCGCTGCTACTTCCTCAAGATCCCCGCCGCCAAGTCCCAGCGCACGAGCTACCGCCACACCTATGCGCGGCGCGGGCTTTACACGCTGACCGGCTACCGGGTCGCCACCAAGTTCCCGTTCGCGCTGTTCCGCAAGTCGCGCGATGTCGATGCGCCGCTCGACGTGCTGGTGTATCCGGCGCGGGTCGTGGTGTCGCGCCCGGCTCCACGGACCACGCATCGCGGCGAGAGCACGGCAAGCCGGGTCGGACGGCGCGGCGAGTTCTTCGGGCTCCGCGAACGACGCTCGGGCGACGACCGACGGGACATTCACTGGCGATCGAGCGCGCGCACCGGCCGCTTGCTGGTCCGCGAGTACGAGCACGAGCTCGCCCGCAGGGTGGTGATCGGCGTCGACAACGCGCTGCCCGAAGGCGTGCGCGAAGCCGTGAAGGATGGCGCACTGACGCCCGCGGACGAGGCGGCGGTGTCAGCGGTGGAGCGGGCGATCAGCGTCGCGGCGAGCCTGGCCGCGTCGTATCTCGAGGCCGGCTGGACGGTGGAGCTGTGCGCACGCGGGACGCACGTCCCCGCCGGGACCGGGCGCGTTCACGAGGCGAAGGTCGCTCGCGCACTGGCGCTGTTGGCGTACGTGAGCGATGACGTCGCGTTCGCCGCGATCCCGCCGAAGGTCGAGAGCGTGCTGATCACGCCGCGCAACGTGAGCGCCAGCAATCGCCCGGCCGCGACCACGATGATGGACGTATGAGGTTCGCGGTCGCCCACAAGACCGCGACCTACCTGATGGTGGGCTGCTCGTACCTGGCGATGACCACCGGCGGTGCGCTGCCGCCGATGATCTCGCTCGGCGGCTTGCTCGCGCTGATCCTCTCGTGGTGGTGGGAGCCGCCGCGGATCCGCTACGAACGCTGGGCGCTGGCGTGGACGATCGCGAGCGTCCTCGTCCTGGTCTATGCGGTGCTGACCGCGATCGTGACCGGCGACTTCCTCGGCATCGGGGGTCAGTTCCTGACGTGGCTGATCGTCGCCAAGGCGTACAACCGGCGGGTCGCGAAGGACTGGCAGCAGATGTACCTGCTGTCGTTCCTGATGCTCGTCGCCGGCTGCGTGCTGAACCCCGAGCTCAGCTACGGCGTGTGCTTCCTCGGCTTCGTGATCTCCTCGACGTGGGCGATGACGCTGTTCCATTTGCGGCGCGAGATGGAGGACAACCTGCTCGTCAAGCACGCCGCGGACCGGGTGAGCGAGCGCGTCGAGGTCCAGCGGATCCTCGATTCGCGGCGGATCGTCGGCGGCAGGTTCTTCCTCGGCACCGGCCTGTTGTCGTTTGGGGTGTTCCTGGCGGCGGCTGCGGTGTTCCTGGCGCTGCCGCGTGTCGGCATGGGGTTCTTCTTGAAGAGCCGCGGTGGGCTGACGCTGTCGGGATTCTCCGATGGCGTCAAGCTCGGCGGCCACGGGGTGATCAAGAACGATCCGACGGTCGTGATGCGCGTCGAGATCGACCCGATCGTCGGCGGGCGGCAGGCGCCGCAGCTCCACTGGCGTGGTGTGGCATTCGACAACTACTCCAAAGGGCAATGGACGCGATCGGCGGTGGCGCCTCGCACACGGCAGACGCTCGAGGAAGGAGAGGCCATCGCGGGTGGATATCTCGACCGGCGATTTCTGCTCTGGGACGAGCGTGCGTTGACGTCGAACGAGATCGACGAGCTGTCCAAGCGGCTGGTCGAGCAGCGGATCTGGCTCGACCCGCTCGACTCCGACGTGGTGTTCGGTGCGGGACAGCCGCGGATCATCCAGTACGAGCACGTGCTGCGGCCGCGCACGATGGTCATCGAGCACAACGACGAGATCCGGCTCACCCACAGCAACACCGTTCACTACACGGTGTATTCGCAGCTCGCGCCGCCGCCGATCGCCGAGCTGCGTGCAGCCACGGGTCCGTTGCCGGCGGGCTACGGCGTGTACCTCGAGCTCGCCCCGGAGATCACGGCGCGGACCAAGGCCAAGGCGCTCGAGATCACCGCGGGTCTGAGCAACAACTACGACAAGGCGATCGCGATCGAGCGCTGGCTGAAGGCAAACCTGACCTACACGCTCGAGCTCGACGATCCTGGGCGCCAGGAGCCGGTCGACTTCTTCCTGTTCGATCGCAAGAAGGGACACTGCGAGTACTTCGCCTCGGCGTTTGCCGTGCTCGCGCGTGCCGCCGGGATCCCGGTGCGCAACGTCAACGGCTTCCTCGGCGGCGAGTGGAACGAGTACAAGGGCTACGTCGCGGTGCGCGCCGGCGATGCGCACTCGTGGGACGAGGTCTACTTTCCCGGGTCTGGCCAGCGCGCAGACCGGCGCGAGGGCCACTGGGTGACCTTCGATCCGACACCGTCGGCCGAGATCGACGTGCTCGGGCGCGGCGGCGATGGGTGGCGCGCCCGGCTCGGCAGGTTCCTCGACACGCTGCGGTTCCAGTGGTCGAAGTGGGTGCTCGAGTACGACCTCGCGAGCCAGCTCGCGCTGTTCCGCTCGATCGGCGGAGCGATCAAGGACGCGGCGATCGCAGCCAAGCGCGCCGCGCTGCACGTCAAGGACGAAGCGGTCGAGCACTGGCCGATCACGCTGATGGTGCTCGGTGCTCCCGGCGTGCTGCTGCTGCGGCGGCGCCGCCGGCGGGCGCACGATCCCGAGCGCGCGGCGCGTCGCGAACGTCGCGTGCGCTCGACGGTGGCCGAGATCTACGATGGCGTCGCGAAGGCACTCGCCCGGTCTGGAGTCGTGCGCGACCTGCAGACCACGCCACGCGAGCTCGCCACGCGGATGACCCTGCGTGCCGATCCGGCGGCGGCACAGGTCGGAGAGCTGACCGAGCTCTATTACGCCGCGGAGTGGGGAGCCCGGCGCGATCCCGCCGCGGAGGAACGGGCGCAGCTCCTGGCGCGAGAGATCCGCGCGATGCTCGCGGCGGCGAAGCGTCGCTGACGGGGGCGAGGCTCGTCACCCGACGTGCCCGGGTGACATGCGCCACGTCGCGAACCTGCCAAAGTGGCACGAACCACCCGGTTTGTTGATGCTTCCATCTGCGCATGATAGCAACGG
>JAYUVX010000070.1:0-20883 GCA_043753855.1 Myxococcales bacterium
AGGCTGCGCGGATCGAAGTCCTTGAAGTGATCGGCGTAGTCGATCTCGCCCAGGATGCCGAGATCGAGCGGCAGTGGCTCGGCACCCGCGCTCTTGCTGCGATCGCGCCAGCGATTGAACGTGTCGCCAAGGATCCGCGACAGCAGCACGGCGACCATCTCGTCGCGCAAGCGCAGTCCGGCAAGCCGCTCGGTGACCTCGGACTGCGAGACGTTCTCGAGCAGGCGGCGGTACTTGTCGAGCAACGGCTTCATCCCCTGCGGCAGCTGCAACCGGGCGAGCTGCGCCTCGCGGGCGCGGATCACAAAGCCGCCGGCGCCGCGCGTCATCGACAGCATCACGCCGATGTCATGGATGATGAACAACGGCAGGTACACGCCCATCCGCGCGAGCGAGTTGCTCCACGCAGCGGCGCGCACGAGCGCCATCGGCGTGTCGACCTGCACGTGTGACAGCGCCATGGTGGCGGCCTGGCGCGCGAGGAAGCTACGTCGACGTTCCGACGGGATCGGCACGAGAGGCAGGCTAGCACGGCCTCCGTCCTGAAAATTCCTAGCCCGGTCAACCGGGTGGCGCGGCCGTGGATCCCCGTCACCATGATCCCGTTGCGCCTCGCCCTCGCCGTCGCCGTACTGCCCATGACCCTCGCCACCACCACCCCCGCGGCCGAGGCGAATCCAACGTCCCTCCGGGTGATGTCCTACAACCTGAATTACGCCAACCCCGATCCCAAGGGGACGATGGACGCGATCGCCGCGGAGGACGCCGACGTGGTGCTGCTCCAGGAGGTCGACCGCGGCTGGCAGGACAGGCTCGCGAAACGGTTCGCCAAGATCTACCCGCACCAGTCGTTCCGCCTGCACGCGCGGGGCGCCGGCGGGCTCGCGGTGCTCTCGAAGGTCGCGATCGCGAGCGAGGAGCTGGTGGCCACGCCGCCCGATGGCTGGTACCCGGCGCAGCGCCTCGTCGTCGACGGGCCGTTCGGCGCGGTGCAGATGCTGAACGTCCACCTGCGCCCGGCGATCGACGATGGTAGCTGGATCAAGGGGTTCCAGACCACACCGCCGGTGCGGCTGCGTCAGATCCAGGCGTTCTGGAAGACGCTGGCGAACGACGTCCCGACGATCATCGCGGGCGACTTCAACGAGGACACCTACGGCACCGCCGTCGAGTTCGTCGAGAACCACGGCCTCGTGCGTGTTCCGACCAAGGGCCCGACCACCTGGCGCTACGAGCGCATCGCCGACGGCAAGCCGTTCGCGATCCTGTCGATGAACATCGACCACGTCATGGTGGGCGATCAGCTCACGGCGACCGACGCTCGGGTGCTCGATGCGGGAGCGTCGGATCATCGGCCGGTCGTCGTCACCCTCGCCAGGAAGTGATCTAGGCTGGCGCCATGAACCTCTACGACGCCACGGTACCGATCTTCACGAAGCACCTCACTGCGGCGCATGGATGGCTGGACAAGGCGGTCGCGTTCGCCGAGGCCAAGAAGTTCGACCCGGAGATCCTGCTGCAGTCGCGGCTCGCGCCCGACCAGTACCCGCTGCTCCGCCAGTTCCAGGCGGTCTGCGATCAGGCGAAGTACTGCTGCGCCTATCTCACCGGGCAGACCGCACCGAGCCACCCGGATACCGAGAAGACGATCCCGGAGATCCGCGCCCGGCTGAAGACCGCGATCGACTACCTCGCCACGTTCAAGCGCGAGGACTTCAACGGCGCCGAGGAGCGCGCTTGCAAGGCCTCGTGGATGCCGGCCCCGATCCGCGGTGGTGACTACCTCGATCACCTCGCCCTGCCGAACTTTCACTTCCACCTGACGGTCGCGTACTCGATCCTGCGCCACAACGGCGTCGATCTCGGCAAGCAGGACTACGTGACGGCGCTGCCGTTCCAGAAGGCGTAGGCACCACGCACGACGTGAGCGGTTCGAGCACGTGGGCGTTGACGATGACGTCGCTACGATTTCGTCAGCTTCTTCAAGCCGATGTGCACGAGGTAGCTCCGCAGGTGCGACTTGCTACCGAGTGAGTCGTCGGCCCCGGCGGCGCGCATCGCGGCATTGGCGACCGGGTCGCTCGAGATCCCGATGATCTTCGCGCGGCACCCACTGGCGCGGAGCTCACCGACCGCGGTCGCACCGTCCTTGCGACCGGGCCCCATCGCGTAGTCCATGAACACGACGTCGTAGCGCCCGCGCACGCACTCGGCGACCGCTTCGTCGGCGTGCGGGAACACGACGACCTCGCAACCGGGGATGTGGAACTGCTCGCCGCGCGCGGCGACGACGTCGTCGAAGATGACCACCTTGAGGCTCGGCTGCGGGTTGGCAACGCCGGCGGGGATCATGGTGCTAGAGCCCGAACTTCGAGGAGGCGAACACGGTCTCGAGCAGCTGATCGACCTCGCGGATCATGCGCGACGCGGCATCACCGGGCAGCGAGGCGAGCGCGACCTTGATCTCGTTGAGGTTCTTGAGCTGGCTGAACAGCTGGATGTCGGACAGCTCGCTGCCGCTCGTGAGCAGCTCGCGGATCAGCCCGAGCTCGGTCAGCAGGTCGTCGAGGCTCGCCGACGGGCCGATGAACCGGCGCTCGTCTGGATGCTCGCGGTAGTACGAATCGACGACCGGGTTCACGATCTCCTCGAGGAGCTCGACCTGATCGAGGTTGTTCCAGATGTGGCGCAAGATGAAGAAGTCCCCATCGTGGACACGGGTGCGGCCATCGAACACGGACGAGGCGGCGAACAGCTTCAACAGCTTCACCGCGCGGCGATCCGACACCGAGATGCCCTCGGACCGGATCTGGAACACGAGTCCCTTGTACTTGGTCAGGAACTCCTCGGGGAACACCATGAACTTGTCGAAGTTCTGCTGGATCTGCCGGAGGTCGCGTGACGAGATCACGGGCTTGAGCTCGCCCATCGGCTTGCCCGCGCCATCGACGCCGCGCCCGGTCATCTTGCGCAGCTCGAGGGACACGCCCTTCTTCATCAGCTCGTGGAAGTGATAGCTGTCGAGGTTGTCGGACAGCACGCGCACGAGGAAGCGGTCGAACATCGCGGCGAGGTTCTCGTCGTTGGGCACCTCGTTCGACGCGGCGTACAGCGAGATCAGCGGCACCTGGATGACGTCCGGACCGTTCTGGAACTTGCGCTCGTTGATGACGTGCAGCAGCGAGTTCAAGATCGCGGAGTTCGACTTGAAGATCTCGTCGAGGAACACGATCTCCGCGGTGGGCAGCATGTGCTCGAGGCGGCGCGTGTAGCGGCCCTCGCGGAACGCCGAGATGTCGACCGGACCGAACAGCTCGTTTGGCTCGGTGAACCGCGTGAGCAGGTACTCGAAGTACTTCGCGTCGATGAGCTTCGCGAACATGTCGATCATCGCGGACTTCGCCGTCCCCGGCGGTCCCACGATCACCATGTGCTCGCCCGCGATCGCGGACACGGTCATCAGCCGGATGATCTCTTGCTTGTCGAGGAACTGGGCGCCCATCTGGCGTGCCAGCTCCTGGAACGACGCGGACGCCCGCGCGACATCGACGGCAAAGCTACGCGGTGGACTCGGGGGCGCGACCATCTAGGCAGGCGCACATTACCCGAAAACCGCTCCTGTCTCGCCTGCGCTCGTCTACTGATCGACGGTGGCCGAGACGTCCTCACAGCCGCCGGATCCGCCGTCGCACCTAGCCAACGACGGGCGGAGCCGCGGGCGCGTCGGGATCCGGGAGCTGCACGACCTCCGACGGATCGCGCAACGCGAGCCGGAAGTGCCGACGCAGCCGCGCGGCGAGCGATTCGATGACCGCCTCCGACAGGATCTCTGCGGTCTGCGCGCGATGCACGGCCCAGCGCAGCGCGAGCGCCGGCTGGGCCGCGATTCCCGGCAGCATCGCGAGCCGCGGCTCGACCAGCGAGAGCGCGCCGGGCAGTGCGAACAAGGTCGCGAGGCCGCGCGGACGCTGTCCCGCCGCCTCGGGCGCGAGCACCGTCGAGATCAGCGGACTCTTGGCACCCGGCTCGCGCAGGTTCATCTCGGCGACGCAGAACAGCGCGTTGAGGTGCACGATGAACGCGGAGACCGCGCGCACATCGGCCTCGTCGGGCGCGCGCTCGAGCATCTGCTCGAACGCGGCTGCGAGCCGCGCTGGGCCCACCACCTGTTCCCGCGGACCGACATCGGGGACGATCGCGTAGGCCACGGCGCGGGCGAGCTCGGCATCACGGAGCAGGAACACCGCGTCCTCCCAGTGCAGCGGCGGTGCGCCCGGATGCGCGTCGAGCAGCTGGGTCAGCGGGGTGCGGCGGAGCAAGGTCGCGATCACCGGCGCCGTGTCGGGGACCGCGAGCAGCTCGTCGAAGTCGACCACCGTGGTCTCCTCGCGCACGCGCCGCATCCCCTTCCACGCGGTGAGCCGCGACGGCGGTTTCTGGCCGTGGAATCGCGCGCGGCCCGTCCACCACGACACCGTGATGTCGTTGCGCTTGAGATGAAACACGCTGTGGAGCAGCGCGTGTCGCGCCATCACGCGGATGCGATTCGTGGTCAGCGGCTGGCTGACCATCGCGAGCGCGTTGTCGATGATCTTGCGACGCTGGCGCTCGCTGACCGACCACTGATCGGCGCGCGGATGCACGAGGAACAAGGCGTTGTGGAGACCGGCGGCGAGTGCGAGCTCGTCGCGCTCGAGCAGGAATGTCGGCGGGCGGCACACCAGCGTGGAGAGCACGGCGTGGCGACCGTCATCGACCTCGACCTGCTCGACGCTCGCATCATGGAGCTCGCCGTCCCAGCGATCGAGATCGGTCAGCGGGATCGGACCTCCGACGTGCAGCTCGCCGCCCATGACCAGCGGCTTCACGAATGCGCGGAGGAACTCGCGGACGTGTGTCTTGGCCATTACTTGCCAGGCGGCAGGAGCTTGCGATCGGGCGCATCCGGGAAGCCCCACAGCGCGAACCGGCCGACCGAGTCATTGACCACCTCCGCCTGCGCAGGTGCGTCCGCGGAGTAGTTGGTGATCTCGGCGCGTTCGACCTCGAGCTTCGCGAGTGACCGGCGCTCGAGAGTCTGGAACGCTCCCTCGGCGACCTGGAAGGGAAGTCCGTCGGTCGTGAACACCGTGACAATGCCGCCGGTGTGACCGAGTGCGCGCGACAGCACGTCGGGCGACACGCGCGGCACGACATCCATGCCGAGCGGCACCAGCAGCCCCGGGGTCAGCTCGCACAGCAGCTGGCCGAGCGGGATCACGTCGAGGTTCTCGGAACCGATCACGAGGATCCCGCGATCGGTGGCCGCCACCCGATGACCGCGGAGGCTCACCGGCGGGAGCGCGAACAGGATCCGTTTCAGCCGGGACGCGTGCGCCGTGGCGATCAGCGTGGCGACCACGCGGCGTGGAGGGCCCATCGAGGTTGCCAGCTTCAGCTCGACACCGATCGGCTCGGGCGGTCCGCCGGTGAGCGGCGCAGGATCCTTGGCGCGCTCCATCTCGAGATCGACGCGCGTGAGATCCGCGATGTCACTGAGCTGCAGCGGCCCAGGCAGCACGTCCACGCGATCGTTTGGCCAGAACACGTGGAAGGTCTCGGGCGGAAACACCGAGCTGCATGATGCGAGGTCGATCGGATGCTGATAGCCGACGGCGACCGCGGCGTTCGCACCGGCGGGGCGGAACACGTCGATGCCCGGGGTGCCGAGGAACAGCGCGAGGATCCGCTCGGGCAGCGCGCGGACGCGGATCAGCATGTAGCCGCGATCGCGCGAGTGATCCTCGAACGCACTCTGCGATCCAGGCGTGAACAGGCCGGCATGAGCCTCGACCTTGTTGCGCCAGAGGTAGCGGATGATGCCCTCGGAGAGGCCGCGCGCGACCGCGAGGAGCAGCTCGCCGCGGTCGTCGATCTCGAGGTGCTCGCCGCCTGGGAGCTTGCGGATCGAGAGCCGGAACAGCAGGCGCGCGAACGGCAGGTCGCCTTCCTTGATGTAGCCCTGCGCGAACTCGTCGCCGTGGACCATGAAGTCGTTGCCGGGCGGCATCGCACCGATGTCGACCGCGTCGTAGCCGTACGGCGAGCGGTCGTCGCGGAACTTGACGAAGTGCTTGGCGGTGCCGGTGTAGATCGCGCCGCCGACGAGTCGCGACAGCCGCGCCGCGCGATCCGCGAGGTAGCTCGACACCGCAGGGATCTGGATGACGATCTCGCGGCCACCGAGCGCGGTCTTGCACTTGGTGATCGTGAGGTTCGCGAGCAGCTCGTCGAGCGCGGCCTCGGACGAGTACAGGCGCAGCCACGACACCGCGCCCTCGAGCGTGGCGAACGTCATCACCAGGTACTTCCCGAGGAGGATGCCGCGCGGATCCGGAGCGACGCCCGGTGTGAAGAACCGGGTCTGTCCCGTCGCGACGTGCTCGAGCGCCACGGACGCACTCTACCACGCAGGTGACACCGCGACCGGCCGCGGCGTATAGATGCGCATGATCCGAGCTGCCGCCGTGAGCCTTGCTCTCCTCGCGGGATGTGCGCGTGGCGGAGAATCAGCGAAGCCGACCACCACAGCGAAGGCGATCGATCGCCCGATCACGCCGCGCTCGAAGCTGCCGGCGGCGATCCTGCCGATGTTGCCGAACCACGGCGTCTACGTGGCGGGGGGCGGACTGGTCTCGCCTCCGTGGCGCGTGGTGCTCGACCTCGATGCGAAGACGCTCTACGGCGGGTCCGCGGAGACGGCAAATGCGCCGTCGTTCGGTCCGATGGACCGGGAATCCACCAAGGACCTCTCGCAGCGCAACCAGGAGCTCCTGATGACCCTCGCAAACGCGGCGTGGAGCGAGCCCGCTGCTGCAGAGGCGATGTCGCTGACGGCGGACTACGACGAGATCTTCATCGTGCTCGAGGGCGACGATACGTTCTTCCTCCAGGGCTTCGGGCCGATCCGCGCGCCCGCCGCGGCCAAGGCGATCGTCGAGCTGCGCGCAGCCGCGGGGCTGTAGATCACTCGGCGGTCGCGAGCTGGATGTCAACGCGGCGATCCTGCTGCCAGCCCGCCTCGTCACTGCCCGACGCATCGAGCGCGCCGCGGGTGGTCACCCCGAGCTGCGGCTTGCCCACGCCGAGCCGCGCGAGATACTGCGACACCGACTCCGAGCGGCGCGAGCCGAGGCCGAGGTTGTACTCCTCGGTGCCGCGCGGATCGGCGCGACCGATCAGCGCGACGGCTTTGCCCTTGAGCGCACCGGTGGTCAGGCAGCTCGCGACCTGATCGAGCACCGCTCGATCCTCGGGCGCGAGCTCGTCCTTGTCGTAGTCGAACTTGGGGTTCGCCGAGCCGACGGCCTTGATGCCGCACGCGGCGATGATGTCGCCGCCGATGGCGAGGCCCGGGCTCACCTTCTGATCCGCGGTCAGGTTGGGCGCTGGCTTCTGCTGCTTGGCGGCGGCGGACGTGGCCTTGCCATCCGTGGGCAGCGTGGTGGACGTCTTGGCCTTGTCTTTGCTGCAACCGATGAGAGTTGCGAGGACGAGGGCGACAGTCATGGTCTTCATGAGGCGGATCCTGCCACATTCCCCCTCATGTACCGAACGATTGCGGCCGTGCTCACGCTCGCCTTGTGTGCATGCGGCGGGAAGAAGGGCGATGCCCCAAAATCCAAGGAGGATGCGACGAGCGGGCCTGCGGTGGCACCGCTCGCGATGCCTCCCAGCGGTGTCGACAAGATGGCACGCATGAACTTCGTTTACAGCGACGGCTGGCCGGCGTACGACAAGGCGATCGCTGCGAAGGCGAAGAAGGACTGGGCCGGAGCTCGCGCACTTGGCGAGGCGTCGCTCGCCAAGGATCCGTACCATCTCGACGCGCATCGGCTGGTCGCGGTCGCGCTCGCGCAGGCGGGCGAGCACGCGGCGGTGGTCGATCACCTGGTCACCGCGCTCGCCGACGACTACTGGCGCTACGCGCCGACGCTCGAGAAGGATCCCGAGCTCGCGGAGTTCTTTGCGACGCCACACGGCCAGTCGGTGATCGCGCTGTCGAAGAAGATCCGCGACGACTACCAGAAGCGGATCGCGAGCGGCGTGTGGCTGATCGGACGCCGCAGCACGTTCAAGTGGCCCAAGGATCTCGGCGTGCAGCCCGCGACCCCACGTGGCGAGCTCTACGCGTTCGATCGCGAGACCCGGCGCTATCTGCGCCTGAGTCACACCGACCATCGCGTGGCCGGGTTCGTGCGCGCGCCCGGAGGCGCCGAGGTCGCGATCATCGGCTTCGACAAGATCGATCGTGCGAAGGCGACGCCTGATGCAGCGGCCACGTTCGCCAGCGCGTGGGTGATGGTGCTTGACACCACCGAGTGGAAGCCGATCGGCCCGAAAATCTCGCTCGGCGCGGCCAGGGAGATCGGCGTCGGCTACGCCGCCGGAGATCAGCTGATCGTGACCATCGACGGCAACGTGGCGTCGGTCGACAAGACCACCGGCAAGACCACGAAGGTCACCACGGCTGCACCGGTGCCGCGGATCGCGCTGACGCTCGACGAGGGCCGCGCGTTCCACAGCTCGGAGGGGGTGAAGGCCACATGGACCGGCGATCCTGCCACCGCGCCGACGCTCGAGGCCGGCGGTCCGCCGATCCGGATCCCCGAGTCAGGACTGGCCGCGCAAGCCTCGGTCGAGCTGTCGCCGGGCAGCGCGCATCTGGTGTTCGCGACCTCGGTCGATCCGTGCGCCAAGGACCTCGCCCCGTCGCTGTACGTGGCCGATGCGAAGAAGGGAACGATCAAGCATCTGCTCACCGCCAGGAGCCGGTTCCCTACCCGCTGGATCGATGCGGCCACGCTGGCGTACGAGGATGGCGAGGGTGCGATCCGACTGTGGGACGTGAGCACCGGCCGCGAGGCGCAGAAGCTCGAGAACAAGGTGGGGATCGCGCTCGACGTGCTGTCGCTCACCCCCGCACCGCTGTGCAAGGCCGCGCCGCCGACCGTGGAGGCCGGATCCGGCTCCGCCGACGAGCCGTTGCCGCCCGAGGAAGGATCGGGCGGGCCGGTGGTCTCGCCGCAGTGAGAGGTCCGCGATATATTGACCGGCGTGCACATCTTCCTCGTACGTCACGGTGACGCGGTGCCCGAAGAAGACGCCGGCAGCGATCGCGATCGCTGGCTGTCCGCGAAGGGACGCGAGCACGTGCGGGTCCTCGGCCGCTTGCTGCGCGACCAGTCGATCGTCCCCGAGGCGATCGTCTGCTCGCCCCTGCCCCGCGCGGTCCAGACGGCAGAGCTGCTCGCACAGGCGCTCGACTATCTGGGACAGATCCGATCGCTGCGCTCGCTCGAGCCGTCCGCGCAGCCCCGCGTGGCCGCCGGTGAGATCAGCGCGCTCGCACATCCCGTGATCATCGTCAGCCATGAGCCCGCGATCTCGTCGCTCGGTGCGTTCCTGCTCGGCCGCCCGGCGTTCCCGCAGTTCCGCACCGCCCAGTGCTGCGGCATCGAGAACGGCAAGCCGACGTTCTCCGCACGCTCCGACCTCGGCCTCGTGCAGACGATGTTCCTCGATTAGGAAGGCCACGGCGTGTCACCGTGCTGTTGCGCCTAGATGGCGAGCCGATCACCGGGGCGCATCAGCATCGCGTCGATCGCGCGCGCGTACTTGCTGAACGATAGCCGCGGCAGCTCGAGAGTGGTGATCATCCGTTGCATCCATCCCGGTGCTCGGTCCTCGAACTTGAGCTCGAGCACGCTGAGCGAAGTCGTAAACATGCGCCCCATCGCGCGGGGATCGTCGATCGGCATCCAAGCGGCGTCGTCGGCATCGAGCGTGAGCTCGCTCGCGACTTGGTACTGGATCGAGCGGTCGAAGGTCAGCCGCGCGTAGTTGTCGATCAAGCTCGAGTAGGGCTCGCGCTCGTAACGGACGAGGACCGCAGGAACCATCGGACCCATGCGACTTACCTGGTAATACGAAAGGAACGATTCGGTGGCACGGAGCTGCTCCGGCTCCACGAGGGAGACGTCTCCTGTCTCGAGCAGCGCCACGAACCGATCGCGACTGATCTGCGCGCGGGATTTGAGGATCACGTCGTCGACTCGCCGTTTGACCTCGAGAAACAGTGGACTGCCCGGTGCTTGCGGATACCCGCGAATTCGCAGCTTGTGCCGAGCCGGCTCGTTGTCGACGGTGGCGCGATGCAGTCGCAGGTCGAGGCTGTCGAGATATAGCGAATCGATCAGATAGCGGCCATCCGGGCCAGCATACCGATCCGGTTCGCACACGCCTGCGATCCACGCACGGATCAGTTGCGCTGTACGTTCATCGACGAGGTACTTGAACTCTCGCCTCTGCACTACAAGCCCGTCGGGAGCTCCAGCGGGGTCCACATCGGCGCCTCGCGTCCGCGATCGAAGACCACGACGAACCGACCGGCCTCCGGGGCGGCCGCCACGCCCTCGGGCTTGAGATCGCGGAACGCCTGGACGGGAATTGCCGTCAGAGAGTTGGTCGCGCGCACGACGGAATACACGACACCATCCTGGTGCTTCGCGTTGGCGTCTCCCGACGCGGTGGCCCCGACGAGCAGCATCGAGTCGCTCACGAACACCATGTCGGCGATGCCGCCGGCGACGGAGCGATCACCAACCTGCACGGGCAAGTTGACAGAACCCCAGACGGTGAACCCCGCCCCTACCAGGTCGCCCGCGAGGAGCTTGTCGGGAGCGGACACCTTCCAGATCACTGCCCGCCCTTGCGTGTCCACGGGCGTCTTCAGCCCGAGATAAAGCGCACCGCCGTGCCAGGCGATCGCCTCGATGTCGAGCTTCTCGACGTCCGTGATGGCGAGCGCCTGCAGCAGCGCCGGAGCGGCAGCCAGCAGCTCGAACAGATGGATCTTCTTGTCGACCTTGTAGCCCGCCGCTTCGGGCACCAGCCGCGCGAGCACCTGCCGCGCGCGCGGACGGTTCCCCTTCGCCGACAGGCTCTGCGAGGCGGCGATCCACAGGGCGCCTGCATCACCAGCGGCGATCGATTCGAGGTCGTCCAGCTCTGACACGTCGGAGATGACCATCGGCTCGGGATCGACGACGCCTCGCTTGCTCATCGTGAACAACCAAGGCGGGTGGTGATCATCGAGCCCCGTCTCGTCACTCACCACCACGTAGCGCATCAAGCTCGGGATCCAGACCAGACCCGAAGCCTCGAATCGCGAGATCGCGCTGATCTGACGCGGAACATCGATCAACGCGGGCATCGGCGCTTCGACCACGGCGCTCGGAAGCTTTCCCGTGGTCCGGTCTCCAAACCCGATCAGCTCGGATTGACCGGGGAGAAGGTTCGCCGGACGATCGAGGAGGATCATCGCGATCCGCCCCATGATGAGCGGGCGAGCGATCGCGTTCTGGCACCGCGCCGGCAGCTCGGCGATCGCCGGAGTCAATGACTCGACCGTTCCCGCGAGCCGCTGCTGTCCGACGACGCTCGTCACCTCGGCGGTGCTACCGACGTCGACTTCGCTGATCCGCTGCTCTGGCACGCATGCCACCACGTGCCGCGTATCGGCCGCGACGATCGTCGCGACTGGAAAGTCCGGACTCACCGCGTCACCAGGATGAAGATCGATCGACTCGATGATCCCCTCGCTGGGCGCCACGAGACGTAGCGCTGAGCGTCTCTCGGCGAGCTGCTCGAGGCGGGTATCGACGACCTGCAATGCGTCATCGTCGCCGGTTCCCGCACGTGCGGACGCGATCAGCTTGTTGCGCTGGGCCATCGCGACGGCGACATCCGAATCGAGCGACGTGCCGTCGAGCTCCGCGATCAACTGCCCTGCCTCCACATGCTGTCCGAGGGTGACGTCGATCTTTCGTACGATCGCTTTCGAGGACGCCGACACGCCGAACGAACGGGTTTCGACGTACCCCTTGATCGACGGCGAGTTCGACATCGAGGTCACGAGGTACAGCTCGAGACCGACCAGGGCGGCGAACAGCCCGCCGCGGATCGCCATGCGCTTGTAGTCGTTCATTGGCTACAGTTCCTGCGCAGCGTCCTGATAGTACAGCGTGACGCCGTCGATGCCCTTGACCGCCTCGAGCTCGCGCACCATCGCGACACGCTCGTCGGCCTTCCGGAGCCGCAGATGATACGCGTACTCCATCGCAGCTCCCTGGCGGATCTCGCGCAACGTCATCAGCGCGAACCTCCCCGCGTACTTGCGGAGCACGTCGTTGATCTCCTTCTCGGTCCCGGCGTCGGTCGGGCCGTGGAAGCGCAACATGCCCTCGAACAGATGACGCTGACCGGCCTCGGTGGCGGTCATCGCGAGCGCGGCGCCGGCAAACACGAGCGTGCCCGCCACCGCCACCGTGAAGGCGTGGACGCCGCAGGCGACACCGATCCCCACGCCGCCAAAGATGTAGACGAGGTCGCGTGGGTCACGCAGGGCGATCCGGATGCGCAACACCGCCAGACTTCCGGCGATGCCGATGCCGGCCACCAGATTGTTATTCGCCGCCAGGAGCAGCATGCATGCGATGACCGAAGCGATCGTGATCGCATGCACGTACGAGCGCGTGTACGACATTCCGCGGTAGGTCCACACGTAGATCGTCGCGATCACCTGTGCGAGCAGGAGCGCGGCGATCAGTGAGAACAAGGCGAACTTGAAACTCGGAGGTCCGCCGCCGGTGACCGACAGCGCCTGTTCGAGCTGCCACATTACTCGTCCGAGCTCTTGGCTTTCACGTCCTTGATCTTCAGGATCTGACCGGTCTCCGCGTCGACCTCGACCTTCCGCAGCTGGTCCTTACGAGCCTGATCACGAGGCGCGATCTTGATGTTGTAGTGGTCGTGCCCCTGTTTCTTGTGCTTGAGCTTCTCGTGCAGGATGGTTCCCGGCACACGAACGAGTGCGATCTTGCGCGCCTCGGCGAGCGAGATCTTGGGCTGTGGGGCGGCCACCGCCGTTCCCAGCAACAGGAAGGTGACAACCAAGGCAACGACCCTTTGCATGTGTGACGAGTGTGACGCATCCGTGCGACGCGCGGACGAAGAATCGGGTCCGATGCGGTTTAGACGTGTCGTGTCGTGGTGTGAATGCAAAATGCACCACGCGTCAGAGCGGGGCGAGGATTGTTCGCAGTGGGTTGGCCCACCATGTGATCAAACATGACCGGGCAAGTGGACGCTCGACGCGGCATGTCGTTACGGTCGCGAGCACATGGCGAAACTGTGTCACTGGGTGCTCGCTTCGTTAGTTCTCGTCAACCTGGCGCCTCGCGCCGGAGCCCAGCCGACTTCGCAGCCACCGCCACCCGACGACCACCCCGGGCCCGTGGCGCCGGCACCTGTGCCACCGCCCGTGCCCCCTGTCGCTCCCCCGCCTGTTCTCCCTCCTGCTGACACGACACCCGTGGAACAGCCGACGGCTGAAACCGCACCCGAGGACACGCTGCCGAAGGGCGATGACGAATCCGCCGACGCACGTGGCGAGAACGATAAGCACAAGGGCAAGGTGGTGCGCGCCAGCTACAAGGCCGGACGCTGGCTGAAGTTTCACTTCAAGAAGCATCAGTCACTCGCGGTTCGCCTGACCATTCAGCCGATGGTGCGATACGGGCAAGTGTTTGGCGCCACGCTTCCGGCCACGGTCGCCACGGATGCTGCCGACGCGACCGTCGATCTACTGATCCGGAGGGCGCGCCTGGGCTTCAAGGCTGACCTCGCGCACAACATCGGGTTCAAGTGGGAGATCCAGATCAAGAACATGCACTTCGGGCTCTCGAACCTCTACGGGAGCTGGAAGCCCGATCACGATCACGAGATCCAGTTCGGCTTTCTCAAGCCCCCCGGCGGTCTCGAGCGCGACGCGTATTCGTTCGACGAGCCGTTCATCGAGCGCAGCGTCGTCGCCGGGTTGACGCTCGATCACGAGATGGGCGGAAAGGTCACGGGGCAGGAGAGCCACGGGACCTTCCTCTGGCAAGCATCGATCACACGTAACGCCCCGCCCGCGGTGGATGGCGGAGATCCGGAGGATGCACCCAAGGCGCCGCCGGGGGGGGATCTCGCAGACCTGACGCGTCCCGTCGGAAACTGGAACGTCGCTGCCGAAGGCACGTTCGTGCCATCCGATCGGGTCGCGGTCGGTGCGCGCGCGGGAATTCGGAATCGCGAGGAGCTCGATCCCGGCGACCGGATCGCCGAGCCCTACGACACCGCCATCGCGCAGCCGCGTGCGTGGACAGGTCTCATGTTCTCGGCTCAAGCTTACGCGGCGGTCGCCGGCGCGCATTACCGAGTGATGACTGAAGGAGGCATGCGTCGAGATGGGCACGCGCTCGCGTTTGCTGTGCCGCCGACGATGACGAAGACCGATCTGACGACTCACATGGTCTCGTACCTCGCCTACCTCATCGTTGGTTGGACACCGAATGGGCATTACGGCCCGGCCGCCGATGCAGCCCCCCTCGAGGATGGCAGCGAGATCGCACTTCGAATCGACGGCGCGCACGTGCGACCACCCGCTGGTGCGACGGACTTCGTGGGCAAGCTGTTTCAATCCGATCCCATCGACTGGCTATCCGCGACGATCGGGTATCACTGGGAAGTAAGTCGCAACCTGCGCCTGCAATGGGACCTCGCGGTCGAGCGCGGGCGGAAAGCGGAGATCTTCGGTGACCGTCTCGAACACTTCACGCGAGTGTTCGGCCAGTTCTGGGCAACGTACCGGCTCTGATCGGCGCGCACGCGACCGGCCGGCCGATCGCGTAGGAGTGGCTCGCAGCGCGGACCGCGCAGGCCCGGTCTGAACCATCCGTGACGTGATGGCGGCGCGCTAATCCATCGCAGGCCCGCCGCGCCAGGTCTCGCCGAGCAGGTCGAGCAGACCGAGACCGTCGACGATCAGGTATGCGGCCGCACCGACCGCGATCACGACGACCGTCACGTGTACCAGCGCGCGCCAGGCGCCGAGAGGTCCGCGTGTCCGTGCTGCTTCGAGGACGGAACCGGAGAGCCACGCGATCACGATCCCGATCGCGCCGATCCAGCGCACCGCGCGCGCGACCAGCGGATTGCCCGGCCACGCGATGAGCACGAGTAGAACCACGAGCGGCGCGAGGAACCAGACCTCGACCGGAGGCCGTGCCGTTCGGCGCGCCAGGCTCCGCCAGCTGCCGAGGTCGCGGCGCGCGATCGCGAGCGCCAGCGCGGACAGGAGCACGAGCACGCCACCCAGCGCCCAACGGATCCGTACGCGATGATGCGCCGTCGCGAGCGCCTCGGTGGCCTGCGTCGCACCGCCATGGTCGACGAGAGCCGGATCGAGTGCCGTCAGCTCGCGCTCGGCGTCATCGAGATCGCCGGACCGGATCAGCGCACGCACGTACTCGAGCCGCGTGTGCTGGCCCCGTTCGGCACCAGCCGACTCGGCGGCATCGTGAAACCAGCCAAGCGCGGTCGTGCGATCGCCCTCGGTCTCCCAGCCGATTGCGATCGTGAGTCGCGCGGCACTGGCACGCGGATAGCTCGAATTCGCGCGGATCAGCGCGCCGAGCTCGGTCAAGGCGGCAGTCGGATCGCCACCGCCGTAGATCTGCGCGGCGAGGCGCTCGTGATCCGCGCGCACGGCGTCCCACGCTTGACCGCCCTGCTCCGCGATCCGCGCCAGTGCCCCGCGGGCACGGGCGATCAGCCGGTCGTCGGAGCCGAGCGCGATCACCTGCGCGAGATCGCGGCGTGCCCGCGCATAGTCGCGCGCGGTCTCGGCCAGCCGCGCGGCCTCGGCCCACGCGTCATCGGTCCACCGCGTGATTGGTCGCGCGGCACCGACCGCCTCGAAGGCGGCGATCGCAGCCGGATCGTTCCGCGCTGCGAGCTCGCCAGCCGCGCGGAACGCACGATCCGCATCCGTTTCGGGATCCGCCGCCGCGCCGCGCATCCCGAGGACGAGCGCCACGAGCAGCACGACGCCGCGCAGGATCATGGCTTGGTCTTGCTGAACCCCTGCGGGATCGGCGTGCCGTCCTGGCGGAACGCGTTCATCGTCAGCTGATCGCGGCGCACGTGGATGATCGCCGCGTTGTAGGTCTTCTCGCTGTAGAGCGTCCAGAAGTCGGTGCCGCTGTCGTAGAGCTCGGCACCTGCCCCGCCGGCGACGACGAACACGGTCGCGTTGTCGGACGTCGGCTGCACCTGCTTGTTGATCATCGGCTTGGACACCTCGTAGTCGTGATCGTGGCCATTGAGCACGAGATCGATGTGGTGGGCGTCGACCATCGGGAGCCACGCTTTCTGTAGCGTGGTGCTCGGCCCGTGACGAGTCGATGCGGAGAACATCGGCTGATGGTGCATGAACAGCTTCCACCGGGCCGCATTGCTCGCGGTCATGTCCGCATCGATCTCGTCGCGGTACGCGCCCGCGAGCTTCGCGCTGTCATCCGGCGTGTCGTTGCCCACGGTGATGTGGGCGAACCCGTAATCGACACCGAAGTTCTCCTGATCTCCGGGAAGCGCCAGCTGGGAGTAGTAGTTGACCGCGTTGACCTCGTGATTGCCGTGCGCGGAGATCATCGGGGTCCGTGCAAACAGCGGCTCGGCGCGGCCGAAGAAGTCCTCCCACTCGAACTGGGTGAGTCCGACGGTGACGGCATCGCCCGAGAACAGGATGAGATCCGGCGACCGCTGCTGGAGCTGGGTGATCAGCTGCTGCCACACGTCGTAGCCACCGCGACTGTCCCCGACGAAGCCGAACACCACCTCGGCATCGGGGTGCGCCGTCACATCGGGTGCGGTGTGAAACGTGTAGATCGGCGAGAACGCCATGTGGCCGCTGAGGTCCGTACCGCCCGCCTGGTAGCTGTAGGCCGTGCCGGGCTCGAGGCCACACAGGTGGACCTGATGCACGCGAGGCAGGTCGGTGCCCGTCGAGCGGTAGGCGAACTCGATGCCGTCGCGCTGCTCGGTGAGCTCCGCCGCCGAGAGGTTGGCTCCCTTCGCGAACCTGACCCGGGTGGCAAGCGTCTGCTCGTCACCAGTCCGCCACTGCACGACCATCGACGTCTTCGGATCTCCGCGCAGTCCGAGGTGGACGAGCCGGGGCATGGGGTCCGGGCCGAGCACGGGCATCCCGAGCTTCGGTGCTTCGGCACCCTCGCGGGTGATCACGTCGTAACCACAGTCCGCGATGCGGAGGGTTCCGCCGTCTCCCACGAAGTCGCCCTCGAGCGAGGCCGGGTTGCCCTTGACGCAGGCACCGGCGAGCACGGGAACCAACAAGCTCAACGAGAGGGTGATGCGCATCGACTACTCCAGACGATAGGTGACTTGCAGCAGCAGCTGGTCATTTTTGTAGCTGGCGTCACCGCCGAGCACGGTGCGGTCCTCGAGCTCGATGAAGTGGCTCGCGGCCAGCTGCGCCTTCAGGCTGTGCATGCGCAGGTAGTAGGACAGCACGCCCGTGAGCTCGCGCACCGATTGATTCGGGTCGCCGAGCTGCGGGATCGCGATCGTGTCGTTGCGATCGATCTCCTCGACCCGCGCGGCGAGCTCGATGCGCGCTTGCTTGAATGGCGCGAGCTTCACCGGGAACAGGTACGCGAGCTGCGCGGCCCAGCCCTTGGCTTGGAAGTCCTGCATCAGCATCGACGGGTCGGCTCCCTCGAACACATGCTTGACCACCAGGTACTCGAACGACGCCGAGAGCCCGTGGAGCGCCGTCGAGACATCGGCACCGTACGTCGTGATCAGCTCGTGACCATTGCCGGCGGTGAGCTTGTTGTGGCCGTACGAGAGCCCCAGGCTGAGGAGCTTGCCTCCGAACGCGGATTCGGCGAGTTGGTTGTCGCGGCCCAGAGGCGAGACCTCGAGACGCGCCGCGTACAGGTAGCTCTGGTTGATGTTCTCGACCTGATTCCTGCCGTCGCCATTGAACACGCCCGCGATCAGCCGCACCGGGATCGCCGGAGGAGCGGCGGTCACCCGCGCACCCAGATCGCGATCGGGTGCGATCGTCGCGAGCTGCGCCTTGTCGACGAACGACAGCCGCGAATCGGAGAGCATGTTCTGCCGCGAGATCGGCACGCGCATCTGGCCGACGTCGAGCGAGAGCTTGCCGGGCAGCGACTTCTTGCCGCTGCTCGCCGCGAACGTGCGTGCGAGAGTGGCGTAGGCATCGGCGAGCGAGAACTGCGGCTGGAGCTCGGCTTCGACGTACGCCGAGAGCTCGAGGTTGCCGGCGCGGGTCTCCCCGCGCGCGGTCAGCCGCGCACGTGCGAACCGGAACCCGTCCTGATCGGCCTGCGCAGGAGAGTCCTGTCGCAGCCGGAACTGCGGCTGTAGATAGCCACCGACCTGCACCGAGGACGGCTCGTAGCTCGCGAGCGCTTCGCTGTCCTTCTCGGTCCTTGGCGGTGGTTGCGCGGTAGCCGCGACCGGCACCGGCGCGGGTGTCGGAGCGGGCACCGGGGGCGCCACCGTCGGCGTCGGCGAGACCGCGACCGGAGCTGGCTCCACGGAAGGCTGATCCGGCGCGGGCTGCGCCTGCGAGACACCGCCGAATAACCAGGCAAACAACCAGGCGAACACAGCGAGGCGACGCACGGCCGTATCCAAACACGTTTGCATGACCCGCGTGTGGCAAGGTAGCCCGATGCGACGCACGTGCTTGCTGGCGGTGCTCGCTGTCGCGGCGTGCAGCGGATCCGCCACGCAGCCGCGACATGGCCGTCACCCAGAAATATCGTCGCCCGACACGCCGTTCAGCGCGGCGCGCGACTTCCAGCCCACCGCGTTCGAGGTCGAGGTCACCGGCAGCGGCCGACCGATCATCTTGATTCCCGGCCTTGGCTGCCCCGGCGAGGTCTGGAGCGAGGTCGTCGCGCATCTCGGCGAGGGCTACCAGGCGCATGTGCTGACGCTCGCCGGGTTCGCGGGTGTGGGCCGGGTCAACGAGCCACTGTCTGCCGCGGTGCGCCGGGACCTCACGCGCTACATCCGGGCGAAGCGCCTCGACCATCCAATCATCGTCGGCCACAGCATGGGCGGGTTCATCGCGTACTGGATCGCGTCGTATCACCCCGAGCTGGTCGGCCCGGTGATCATCGTCGATGCCAGCCCCGCGCTCTCCGGCGGTCTCGACGAGGCCAAGGAGCTACGCACCAGGTGGAAGGATGCGAGTGACGCGGAGTACTTCGCGCAGGTCCGTGCGGCGTTCAACTCGATGACCCGGATGGCGAAGCGGATGGCCCCGGTGATCGACAAGATCGTGCGTTCGGACCGGCGTTCGATCGGAGATGCGATCTACGAGATGGTGACGACCGACCTGCGCGATCACGTCAGCGAGATCCAGGCCCCCGTGCTCGTGATCGCGGCCGATGGACCGCTGCAGAAGCGGATCCGCGAGCAGATCGAGCCGATCCGGGACCACGAGATGATCGTGATCCCTAATGCGCATCACTTCGTGATGTGGGATGAGCCCGTGGCGTTCTTCAAGGCGATGGATCGGTTCCTCGCCGCTCACCCACCGAACACCTGACGCGCCCTCGCCGCGAGTCCCCACGCGACGCTCGTGAGCTCGTCACCGCCCTCGAGCTTCGCAGAACCGAACCGCGCGGCGAGGCGTTCGCGCACCGCGGGGACCAGCGAGCTACCGCCCGTGGCGAACACGCGATCGACCTGCTCCGTGGTGACGTTCGCTGCCTCGAGCACGCCGTCGAGGACGCCGCCGATCGCATCGAGGTCCTCGCCGATCCAGCCGTCGAACGCCACCCGTGTCATCGGTAGATCCAGCTCGATCTGCTCGAGCGCCACCCGATCCTGATCGGCCGCCGACAGCCGCACCTTCGCGCCCTCGACCGAACGGTGCAGCAGCATGCCGAGATCCTCGTCGACGACGCGCACCAGCCGCTCGATCTTCACCGGATCGAGGGCGCCGCTGGTGACTCGCTCGAGCAGCCGCAGCGTGCTCTCCTCCTTGAGGAACGACAGGTAGTGCCAGCGCCGGAGGTGGCCGTAGATCCACGCAGGGACCGGCGCCTCGGCGGCGAACTCGTCGGTTCGATAGCGCGTGCCGCGACCTAGCGCCGGTGCGACCACCGCATCGATCACTCGTGCATCGAACGCATCACCGGAGACGCCGATGCCGGCATTCGCGAGCACCTTGCCGCCGGCGGTGGGTCCGACGCGGATCACCGAGAAGTCGGTGGTGCCACCTCCAAAGTCGGCGACCACGATCAGCTCGTCGTGATCGAGGCGCGCGGCATACCGGGCCGCGGCGCCAACCGGCTCGAACTCGAACACCACGTCATCGAAGCCGGCCGTGGCGAGCGCGGTACGCATCCGCGAGACCGCACGTGCGTCATCCTCCACGGTGTCGGCGCCCCAGTAGCGCACTGGCCTGCCGACGACGGCGCGCGATCCGAGCTCGATCGGCGATGCGGCGCGAACCTGCCGCAGGTAGGCGGCGATCATGTCCTCGAGCGCCCATCGCCGCCCGAAGATCGTGGTCTTGCTGAACGAGCTGCTCGCGAGGTGACTCTTGATCGACTGGATCAGCCGCCCTTCCCCGCCGGTCTCGAGGTAGCGCGCGATCGCCGGTGCACCCGCGGACAGCCTCCCTCCGGCCTCGAAGTACAGGACGGTCCGCCAGTGCGATGCGCCCGCGAGGGGGGCGAGCTGGACCTCGCCGCGGTCATCCGCGATCGCCACCGCCGAGTTGGTCGTGCCGAAGTCGATCCCGACGTACTGCATGGCGCCACCGTCGGTGATTCCGCCGGCATTTACTAGCTAGAGCTTGCCCGGAAATTCCGAGGGTTCCCGACGATAAATTTGATCGGGCGGATCGACAAGTCGCCTCGAATCCGTAGCGTGGATCTCCAGTGA
>JAYUVX010000071.1:0-20872 GCA_043753855.1 Myxococcales bacterium
TCGACGACCTGCTCGACCAGCTTCTCTCCGAACCCATCGATGTTCATCTGGTGCCGCGAGGCGAAGAACTCGATCGAGCCGAGCAGCTGCGCCGGGCAGCCGAGCCGGTTCGGGCACATCAGCGCCACCCTGCCCTGCTCGCGCTCAAGCGGGCTTCCACACGCGGGACACTGCGTGGGCGGTGGGAACACCTCGCCAGGGCCGGGCTCGGTCACGCCGAGGATCTCCGGGATGATCTCGCCGGCCTTCTGGATCAGCACGCGGTCGCCCTTGCGCAGGCCGAGCCGGGCGACCTGATCCCAGTTGTGCACGCTCGCGCGTGACACCGTGGTGCCCGAGATGTCCACGGGATCGAGCAACGCCACCGGGGTCACCGTGCCGGTGCGGCCGATGTTGACCTCGAGGTCGCGCAGGATCGTCGTCACCTGCCGCGCGGGGAACTTGAACGCGATCGCCCAGCGCGGGAACTTCGCGGTGGTGCCGAGCGCGGTCCGCATCGCGAAGTCATCGACCTTCACGACCAGCCCATCGACCTCGTACGGCAGCGCATCGCGACGGTCACGCCACGAGTGCACGCACGCGATCAACTCGTCCCACGAGCTCGCGGACGAGTTGTTCGGACTGATCGGCAGCCCGAGCTGCTTGAGGCGCTCGAGCGACGCGAGGTGGCCGGAGGCGTACCGCTCGCCGTCGACCACCTCGTACAGGATCGTCCGCATCGGGCGCTTCGCGACCTCGCGCGGGTCCTGCTGCTTGATCGATCCGGCGGCGGTGTTGCGCGGATTCTTGAACAGCTCCTCGCCGGCCTCGGCGCGCGCCGCATTGATCGCCGCGAACTCGTCCTTCGTCATGTAGATCTCGCCGCGGACGGTGATGCTGACCGGCTCGCGCATCTTCATCGCGACGCCCCGCACCATCTTGACGTTCGCGGTAACGTCCTCGCCGATCCGGCCATCGCCGCGGGTGGCGCCGAGCGCGAGCAGCCCGTCCTTGTACGTCAGCTCGATGCCAAACCCATCGATCTTGGGCTCGATCGAGAACACCGGCACGTCCCCGTCGAGGCCCTTGACCACGCGGTCGTAGAACGCCTTCAAGTCCTCTTCGTCGTAGCTGTTGTCGAGCGACAGCATCGCGACCGGGCGCGTGACCTTTGGAAACTCGGAGACCGGCGCGTGGCCCACCCGGCGCGTCGGCGACCACGGCACGACCCAGTCCGGATGCTCGACCTCGACCGCCGTCAGCTGCTTCGCTAGCTTGTCGTACTCGACATCGCTGATCGTCGGCTCGGCCTCGACGTAGTAGCGACGGTCATGCTCCGTCAGCTCGTCGACGAGCGCGAGGTACTCGGTCCGCGGATCCGCCATGGCCCGCGGAGCATAACGGATCAGCGCGCCATCAGTCGTCGAGGTGCGTCGGACGCTTCTTGCCTTCGATGAAGGCATCGAGATCGTGCTCGGCCTTGATGTCGACATCGAGCTCGAAGTCGCCGTTGTCGTCGGAAGGATCGATCTCCTCGACGTCGAGGTCATCCGGATCGGCCATTTGGACCGAGCCTGCGGCGATCTTGCCGGGAGGCATCGGCAGCCCGGTTTCGATGTCGTCCGCGAACCCGGTCTCGTCGGTGATTTCGATCTCGTGCGGCACCTGCACCAGCAGGTCGTGCTTGCGCCCGATCAGGCAGCCGGCCTTGACCGTGACCTGGAACGGCCGGCCATCGAAGTAGGCGTCGATCGCTTCCTTGATGTACCAGAACACGTCCTGCATCTCCTGCCCGCCGCCCGCGATCTCCTTCCACTCCGCGAGTGGTCCGTACTCGATCACCGGTGCGAAGAAGAACTCGCGCGAGCTCTTGAACAGCAGGTGGAACTCTTCGTACTCGAGGCCGCCCGCGAGGTTCGCGCTCCTCATACAGCGCTCGACGTGGTCGACCGACGGATAGCGCGCGATGTGCGTCTCGAGCCGCTCGAGCGCTTCGTGCTTGTCGTGCTTGATCAGCACCTCGCGATAGAGGTCGTGGAACTCCTGGAACGTCCCGGCGAGCGGCACGGTGCAGCGAACCTCGCCACCCTGCTTGGCGACCCGCGCGAAGTCACCCAGCGCGACCTCGAGGCTCGGCATCTCGCCCAGGCCGAGGTTGCAGACCACGAGATCGTAGACGTCATCGGCGAACGACAGCTTCGGCACCGGGCTCTCGGTGCGGAAGAACACGCCCTTCTTGCCCAGCGGTCCGAGGTCCGCGATCTTGCGGCGCGCGACATCGAGCATCGCGCTCGACGCATCGATCGCGATCAACCGCGAGCCGTCGTTCATCCGGCGCAGGATCTCGATCGTCGGATAGCCGGTGCCGCACGCGATATCGAGGACCTGACCACGGTCGGGCACCGCGAGGTTGCGCAGCAACATCTTGCCGAAACGGGTGCCCCAGACCGGCGCGATCTCCGCATCATAGATGCGCGCAAGCTTCTCGACCTTGAGCGTTCGATTCGAGTTGATGGTCACGGGCGTCGCTGGGCGCGAAGTCTACGAGGAGCCGCACCGATTGTACCGAGCCAAATATCGGTTCCCTAAGGGTTTCGTGACGACCGCTCAGAGATCTCGAATGAGTTCTTAGATTCCGGTGACTTGGACCTAACGAAGATCGGTGGTCATCGAGTACCCGCCGCAGTTCCCGGCGTCATATCCGTCCACCACCAAGAAGAACAGCCCCGGTCCGGCGGCCGCCGCGTTGGTCAGGACCGAGCCATCCGGCTGGCCCGGGCGCTCGGCACGCGCCGCGCAGCTTCCATCGTCATCGTTGCACGCCACGTCTTGCGCGACGCCCGCCTTGCGCAGGTAGACGATCGTATCGAAGTGCGTCGCGTTGACGTCGCTGCAGGTCGACGCATCGACGTGCGCGGTGACGCCGGGGCACACCGCGAAGAAATACGCCTCCTCGTTGCCACCGGGCTGGCCGCAGCTGCCTCGCCATTGATCGATCGAGCCGCAGGTGTCGCCGGTCAACGTGCGAGGTCCCGGGGGGAGCGGATCACCGAAGTGACCGCCGGCGATCACCTTGAGCGCGAGCGTGCCGGTGGTGGCCCCCGCATTCTGATCGATCACCACGCAGCTCGTTCCCGCCGGGAGCTCGACCGCGAGCTGGCTCTGCCGGCCGTTGCACGCATCATCGTTGCAGGCGGGTCCCTCCTGCGGATTGAGCGCGGTGCAGGCCTTGCCCGGGAACACTCGCACCGTCGAGTCGAAGCTCGAGCCGAGGGTATCGAAGTAGTAGACCTCCGCTGCGGCGAGCGTGACCTTGTAGAACAGCTCGCGGCCGCCATGGCCGCCGCAACCCTTCTGCGTGAAGTTGTCGCGCGCGAGAAGAAGGTCACCCGTGAAGCTGCCGCCGGCGGTCACGTTGATCGCATCGGGCGCGAGGTCGTTGACCGCGCAGACCTCGTCCGCTCCGTCGCAGTCCTGATCGAGCCCATCGCCGCAGACATCGAAGCCGGTCGGCATGCAGCCGGGGATCGGCGGCGCATCGACCGCGGGCGCGTCATCCCCGGCATCGAGCTCGGAGCGCTCGCAGGTGGCGGTGGACTGCGTGCAGATCAGCGGCCGCGGACATGGGTGCTCACCGTCGCAGGGCGCACCGGTGGGAATCGTCGGCGAGTAGCACGCCCCGACCATCACCACGAACGCCCATCGCACCCGGCTAGTATCCCCCGTGGGGATGTAGGTGATCTAGCACTCAGTGGTGGGTGTCGTCAGAGCCCTGATAGAGCTTGCCGCCACCGTCGCGGAACTCGGCGGCCTTCTGGGCCATGCCGGCCTCCGCCTCCTGCTTCGCGTACAGCTCGCGGACCTCGCCGGTGATCTTCATCGAGCAGAACTTCGGGCCGCACATCGAGCAGAAGTGCGCTCCCTTCGCGCCCGGCGCGGGCAGCGTCTCGTCGTGGAAGTCCTTCGCCGTGGTCGGATCGAGCGACAGGTTGAACTGATCCTGCCAGCGGAACTCGAACCGCGCCTTGGACAGCGCATCGTCGCGCTCGTTCGCCCCGGGGTGGCCCTTCGCGAGGTCCGCCGCGTGCGCCGCGATCTTGTAGGCGATCACGCCGTCCTTGACGTCATCGCGGTTGGGCAGCCCGAGGTGCTCCTTCGGCGTGACGTAGCACAGCATCGCGGTACCGAACCAGCCGATCATCGCGGCGCCGATCGCGCTGGTGATGTGGTCGTAGCCGGGCGCGATATCGGTGACCAGCGGTCCTAGCGTGTAGAACGGCGCTTCCTTGCAGAGCTTCAGCTGCAGATCCATGTTTTCGCGGATCTTGTGCATCGCGACGTGGCCGGGACCCTCGATCATGGTCTGCACGTCGTGCTTCCACGCGATGTCGGTGAGCTCGCCGAGCGTCTCGAGCTCCGCGAGCTGCGCGCGATCGTTGGCATCCGCCGTGGAGCCCGGGCGCAGGCCATCGCCGAGCGAGAACGCCACGTCGTACTTCTTCATCACCTCGCAGATCCGCTCGAAGTGCGTGTACAGGAAGTTCTCCTGGTGATGTGCGAGGCACCACTTCGCCATGATCGAGCCGCCGCGCGACACGATGCCGGTGACCCGGTTCGCGGTGTACGGGATGTACGCGAGCCGAACGCCGGCGTGGATCGTGAAGTAGTCGACGCCCTGCTCGGCCTGCTCGATCAAGGTCTCGATGAACAGATCGATCGTCAGCTTGTCCGGATCGCCGTTGACCTTCTCGAGGCACTGATAGATCGGCACCGTACCGATCGGCACCGGCGAGTTGCGGACGATCCACTCGCGGGTCTCGTGGATGTTGTCGCCGGTGGACAGATCCATGACCGTGTCGGCGCCCCACTTGACGGCCCATCGCAGCTTGTCGACCTCCTCGCCGATCGTCGACGACACGGCGGAGTTGCCGATGTTCGCGTTGATCTTGACGAGGAAGTTGCGGCCGATGATCATCGGCTCGGACTCGGGATGGTTGATGTTCGCCGGCAGGATCGCGCGGCCGCGTGCGATCTCGTCGCGCACGAACTCCGGAGCGACGCGCTCGCGGATCGCCACGAACTTCATCTCCGGCGTGATGATGCCGCGCCGCGCGTAGTGCATCTGCGAGCGATTGCCGCTGTCACCGTCCCGCATGCGGGCATCGATCCACGGCTTGCGGAGCTTCGGCAGGCCCTGATGCGGATCCACGCCTTGCGGCCCGGAGGTGTCGTAGACGTCGAACGAGGGCTCGCCGCCCGAGAGGTGGATGCGACGAACCGGAACGGCCAGCCCTTCCGCCTCGACGTAGACCTTCTCCGATGCCGGGAAGCCTTCCATCACCGGCAGGTTCGCCACCGGATCGGGGCCGACCTGCTTCAGTGAGCGCTTGCCGTTGCCATTGCCATTACCGTTCGTGTCTTCCATCGCTGACTCCCTTCGCGAGCATTACCTCGAGCAGGTTTTGGGGTCGTGCACCTAGCACCTCTCAGCCTCTCGACCTCTTGATCAAAAAGCTCCCCCGTCGATATGTCGGATATATGCGTGGAGGTCTTACCGCGAATCGTCCGGCACGCACAGGTGTTAGGCTGCACTCCGTGGAGCAGGCTCGACGGTTCGGCCGCTATCGCGTCACCGGTACGCTCGGTGCGGGCGCGATGGGCGAGGTGTTCACCGCGGTCGACGACGTGCTCGGCCGCGAGGTCGCGGTCAAGACGCTGAAGGGCCACCGCAACGGGCTCGCCGCGCGGATCCTCGACGACAGGTTCCGGATCGAGGCCCGCGCGATCGCGGCGCTCTCGCATCCCGGCGTGGTCGCGGTGTTCGACATCGACCTCGACGCCGAGCCGCCGTACCTGGTGATGGAGCGGGTCGCCGGGCCGTCGCTCAAGGAGCGGCTCGCCGCCGGCAAGCTCTCGGTGCACGAGGTCCGGGCGCTCGGGATCCAGATCGCACGCGCGCTCGCCGCCGCGCACGCTCAGAGGATCGTGCATCGCGACGTCAAGCCCGCGAACATCCTCGCCGCCGGAGCAGGGTCGTGGAAGCTCGCCGACTTCGGCGTGGCGCACGTTCCGGATTCGTCGCTGACGATGACCGGGCAATTCGTCGGCTCGCCGGCGTATGCACCTCCGGAGGCGCTGGTCCGCGGACAGTGCGACACCGAGGGCGACGTCTACGGTCTCGGCGCGACCTTGTATCAAGCGGCCGCCGGCAACTGGCCACGCCTCGATGCGGCACCCAGCGGCGCGCTGTTCCCGCCGATCCCGCCGCTCGCGTCGGTGGCTCCCGAGGTTCCGGCGGAGATGGCCGCCGCGATCGATCGCGCGATCGCAGCGGACCCGGGCGCACGGCCATCCGCGAGCGATCTGGCGGATGCGCTCGCAGGTGCGAGCAGCACGCCCGGCGCGTATCCGGTTCCCGCTCCGGCCCACGCGGTGCGCTGGAAGCCGTGGGCGATCGGTGGTGCGCTCGTGCTCGTGACGATCCTCCTGTTCGTGTTTGCCGCGACCCGTGGCGGCGCGCCACAGGCTGCGCCGATCGTGGCTCCGTCCGCCGGTGGCGAACCTCCTGCCAGGCTCGACGCGAATGACGTCCGCAAGATCCAGGATCAGCTGAACAAGGGCCACTACAGCGAGGCGCTCGAAAAGCTCGACGAGTGGGAGGACGAGCACGGCGGCGCGACGCCCGAGACCGACGAGATCCGCCGGCAGATCGAAGCCGTTGGCCCGGAGCCTCGGGGCCGCGGCAAGGCCAAGAAGCACAAGGAAGACTAAACGACGGCGTCGAGTGATCGGAACGCATCGTCGAGCGCCATCATCATCACCTGCGCGTTGGTGAACCGATGCGCCGGATCCTTGATCAGCGCTGCCTCGACGAGCGCGACCAGCTGCGGCGTACACCACGGAGCGCCGCGCGCCAGGTCGTCGAGCCGCGGTGGCGGCATCTTCGCGTGCAGCCGCATCATCACCTGCGGATCCGGATCGCGGAACGGAAGCTGGCCTGTCAGCATCTCGAACAGGATCACGCCGGTGGCGTAGAGGTCGGCGCGTCCATCGACCACCCGGCCGAGAGCCTGCTCGGGTGCCATGTACGCCGGTGTGCCGAACACGATGCCCGTGCTGGTCAGTGCGTTGGCGCCGAACGCGGCGGCCGCATCGCCGACGAGCTTGACCAGCCCGAAGTCGATGATCTTGATCCTCTCCCAGCCGCCCATCGGCACCAGGATGATGTTCTCGGGCTTGAGATCGCGATGCACGAGGCCCTGTGCGTGCGCATGGCTCACGCCATCGAGGATCTGATGCGCGAACACCAGGGCCTGCCGCGGTGACAGCGCGCCGTGCTCGCGGATCCGCTGACCCAGCGTGACCCCGACGACCTTCTCCATGACGAGGAACAGCACCCCACCCTCGACGAACACATCGACAGCGGCGACCAGGTTAGGATGCTCGAGCAAGCGCAGAGCATTCGCCTCGCGTGCAAACCGCGCGGTGACATCGCGCGAGCCGCCGGTATCCGCGAGTGGCGACTTGACCGCATAGCGCGCGCCCTGCGCGTCCTCGACCTCGACCACGCCGCCCATCCCTCCACGCCCGAGCGCACCGACCACGCGGTAACGGCCGGACCCGACCAGAGTCCCGGGATCGAGCGACGGCTGCACGGCTCGCCATCCTAACGGATCTTGCGGCGCAACGTTCCGCACCACGGCGGCATGCTAGGAATCCTCATGGACAAGCTTCCTGTCATCGGCACCGCGGCCACCCCTCCGGTCGACCTCGGCATGACGGACGTCGAGCTCGAGGACGGGATCCGCAAGCTCAAGGCAGAGCGCAACGCGGTGATCCTCGCGCACTACTATCAGGAGTCCGAGATCCAGGACCTCGCCGACTTCGTCGGGGACTCACTCCAGCTGTCGCAGGCGGCGGCGAAGACCCAGGCCGATGTGATCGCGTTCTGCGGTGTTCACTTCATGGCGGAGACCGCGAAGATCATCAACCCGAACAAGATCGTGGTGGTGCCCGACCTCGACGCGGGCTGCTCGCTCGCCGATGGCTGCCCGGCGCCGGTGTTCGCCAAGTGGCTCGAGCAGTATCCCGGTCACACCGTGGTCAGCTACATCAACTGCTCCGCCGACGTGAAGGCGCTGTCGGATGTCATCTGCACGTCGTCGAACGCGGTGAAGATCGTGAAGGCGCTCGGCGATGAGAAGATCGTGTTCGCCCCCGATCGCCACCTCGGTGCGTTCGTGGCGAAGCAGGCGAATCGTCCCGACATGGTCGCGTGGCAGGGCACCTGCATCGTCCACGAGACGTTCTCCGAGAAGCGGCTGATCGCGCTGATGGTCGCGCATCCCGAGGCCGAGGTGATCGCGCACCCCGAGTGCCACGAGGGGATCCTGCGCCACGCCACGCACATCGCCTCGACCAGCGGCCTCATCGAGTACGCGAAGCAGTCGCCCAAGAGCGAGTTCATCGTCGCCACCGAGGCCGGCATCCTCCACAAGATGCAGCAGGCCGCTCCGGGCAAGCTGCTGATCCCGGCGCCTCCCGAGGACGAGACCTGCGCATGCAACCTGTGCCCGTACATGCGGCGCAACACGCTCGAGAAGCTCTACCTGTGCCTGCGCGATCTGTCGCCGCAGGTCGATGTGCCAGAGGCCACGCGCGTGCGTGCGCTGGTGCCGATCCAGCGCATGCTCGAGATGAGCGCTTGAACCTCGCGCGCGTCGCGCTGCTGCTCGCGCTCTCGGCGTGCGGCAGCTCGAAGGCGACCGCCGTGGTCACCGCGGACGTCATCCCGGCGGAGACGCTGCAGCTCGTGACCGCGGTCGTTCCCGGCTGGGACGCCACCGCGGCCGAGCTCCGGCTGTGGACGCGGCCCGACGCCAAGACGCCATGGAAGCTCGCGCTCGGGCCGTGGCCCGGCGTGATCGGCAAGACCGGAGCGGCGTGGGGGATGGGCCGCCACGGGCGCGGTCCGTTCGCCGGCCGCCCCGGCCCGCTGAAGGTCGAGGGCGATGGCAAGAGCCCCGCGGGTGCGTTCCTGCTGCAGGGCACCTATGGCGTCGCCGCTGCGCCGCCCGCGCACGCCGGCCTGCCCTATCAACACGTCGATGGGAACTGGCAGTGTGTCGACGATTCGCGGTCGAGCCGCTACAACACGATCGTCGATGCGCGCGCGGTCGCGGTCGACTGGAAGAGCTCCGAGCAGATGCAGCGCCCCGACGCGCTCTACACCTGGGTCGTCGACGTCGCGCATAATCCGACCCGGATCCCCAACGGCGGCAGCTGCATCTTCCTCCACGTGTGGGGCGGTGCCAGCTCGCCCACCGTTGGCTGCACCGCGATGGAGGAGCCGCGGCTCGCCGCGCTGATCGAGACACTGTCCGCGGCAGCGCAGCCGATGCTGGTCCTGCTCCCGCGCTCAGAGTACGAAGCGCTCGCGCCGGCGTGGGAACTGCCCCGGCCCTGAGGCAGACTTGCGGAATGCACTGGAAGACGATCCTCGTCCCTCATGACTTCTCGTCCTCGGCTAATCACGCTGCGGCGCTCGCCCGCGATGAAGCGAAGATGCATGGCGGCGAGCTGATGCTCCTCCACGTCATCGATCTGCCGAACCAGCTGCCGCATGACGCCGCGATCGTGCAGGCCGGTGATGGGGCGCAGATCAGCATCAAGGACTACGCGATCAACGCGGCGGAGACCCACCTGAACGATCTCGCGGCGCGGCTCGCCAAGGATGGTGTTACCGCCACCACCTACGTGCGCCTGGGCTCGACCGTCGACGAGATCAACCGGTTCGTCGACGAGAACGCCGTCAACCTGATCGTGATGGGCACCCACGGACACACCGGCATCCGCGCGTTCCTCGCCGGCAGCGTGACCGAGAAAGTCGTGCGCTCGGCGAAGGTGCCGGTGCTGACCGTCCGCCATCCCGGGTAGAGGCGCTACACTGGCGGCGTGACCGCGAGCTCTCTGCTGTACGCTCTCCTCGGCGGCTGCTTGATCGGCCTCGCCGCCACCATCGCGCTGCTCTCCCACGGCCGGATCGCCGGGGTCAGCGGCACCCTCGGCCGCGCGCTCGACGGCGACGGAGGTCGAGGCTTCCGCGTCCCGTTCGTGCTCGGCCTCATCGCGGTGGGCCTGGTCGCCGCGCGGGTCGCCCCGGCGAGCTTCGGCGCCCCGGTGCACAGCCTGCCGGTGCTCGCCGTCGCGGGTGTGCTGGTCGGCCTCGGCACCACGCTCGGCAATGGCTGCACGAGCGGTCACGGTGTGTGTGGCATCTCGCGCGGACAACCGCGCTCGGTGATCGCGACGATCACGTTCATGGTCACCGGCGCCATCACCGTCGCGATCGCGGGAGCTTGGTCGTGACGGCGGGCCTCACGGCAGCCTACGTGGGCGCGGTGTTCGCCTTGGGCCTCGTGGTCTCCGGCATGACCGATCCGCACCGGGTCACCGCGTTCCTCGACGTCGGAGGCCACTGGGATCCGACCCTCGCGTTCGTGATGATCGGAGCGATCGCCGTGCATGCACCGCTCGCATACGTGATCGGGCGCCGCCGACGGCCTGTGTTCGCACCGATGTTCCACCTCCCGCAACGGGCCGCCGTCGACGTGCGGCTGATCGCGGGCGCAGCGGTGTTCGGTGTCGGCTGGGGCCTCTCGGGCTACTGCCCGGGCCCGGCGCTGGTCAGCCTCGGCACGGCGGCGACACCGGTGCTGGTGTTCGTCGGTGCGATGCTTGCCGGCATCGCGATCACGCGCCTGGCGCTGCGCCGCTGACACACGATCGGACGATTGGTTCGTCGGACGACCGACCCGGATCGTCCAGGTCGGTTCCGGTGTTATCTCCGTATTCGCGTGCTCCGCGGTCGCGGTGCGCTGCACACTCATACCGTCGCGCCCCAGCTGAGGCCGACCTGCCCCGCGGCAGCCACCGCCATCCCGGTTCCGGACGGGCGGGAAGTTGCACTACCTGGCGCGCCGCCGTTCTCAGGCGCGCCGAGGAGGTCGTGATGATTCGCAGACGGTTCAAATCGGAACTCTTGGTCGTCGTGCTCGCGGGCGCCGGCTTCGCAGGAGCGTGTGGAGATGACGGAAAGGTTCCTGGTGCCGATGGGCCCCAAGGAGCCGATGTCAACCTTCACCCGCATCAGATCGGAAACAAGGACGCGGGGCGCGCGGTGTTCCGCCTGGGCACTTTCGGTAATGAAGGGTTCTGGACCGATGTGGTCAAGCTCCCGCAGGGCATCGTCGCTGCGGGGTTCACACCAAAGCAGGCGCTGATGGCCGGCTACAACGTGAACATCGATGCGCTCGATGGTCCGACCCAGGCCGCGGTCGCTGCCGAGCTGAAGACCGACCTGTCTCCCGCGAACGCACCGCTCCTCAACAGCCCAGCGACCACGATCAAGCTGATCAATGCAAATGCGGTGATCGGCGTCGTCGCGGTGGACTCCAACGGAAACGGAACCATCGATGTAGCCGCCGGTGACAAGGTCGGCGTGGCTTGCGCGTTCTGCCATGCCATCACCGATGGCTCGGCGTTCTCGCTGCCCAACGGTGGCTCGATCGGTCACGAGGTGGATGGCCCGACGCCGCACAACCTCAACGTCGGAGCAACGTTCGCGATCGCCGCGAACACGCGTGCGCTGTACCCGATCGCCCAGCTCTCGCTGACCGCGAACGGCGGCGCCACGATCGGCCGCGCCCCGACCGGCCTCACCGAGATGTCGACCGAGGCCCAGTTCGACGCCTACTTCGGCAATCCGGCGTTTTATCCGATCGGGATGTTCGATGATCAACCCGATGGCACCGGGGCGCCGATGCATATCACACCGATGTTCCGATCCGATCTCTCGGCGCCGTACGGCAGCGAGGGTTCGATCAGCAAGCTCGATAACTTCAGCAACCTCGTCTACACCGCACTGCTCGATCAGCGCGACCTGTTGCAGCCCGGGGGACGCGCGTTGCTGCATGCCCTCGGTGGGCCCGCGGGCGACGAGATCGCCGACGACTACGCGAAGATTCTGAGGGAGACCGATGTGCCGATAGAGCCGACGCTTCAGGTCGCGACCACGGGCATGCCCGGGACCGAGATGACGCCAGTCGGGATTCGGGTCGACAACACCAAGCTGCTCGACATGAGCGCGTACATGGACAGCTTGCCTTCGCCTGTTGGCAAGGCGGCGGACGCCAAGGTACTCGCGCGTGGCATCGACGTGTTCCGGCACGAGTGCACCTCCTGCCACAACGTGGACCAGAGCAAGTTCGTCCCGTCGATGCTGATCCCGATGGCCACGATCTTCCCCGGCGACAATCCGATGTTGCTCGCACAGCGCATGCCGCCTCTCAACCCGGTGCTCAACACGGCCAACAATATCTTCGACGACAAGATGGCAGTCGTGAACGCCTCGATGCGAGGTGACATCCGCGGCATCGCGTTGCCGCTGCTGCTCGATCTCGATCGGAAGCCAGTGTTCCTGCACGACAACTCCGTGCCGTCGCTCGAGAACCTGCTCGACCGCAGCCGCGGTGCAACGGCCCCGCACCCGTTCTATCTGGACGGAAGCGATCGCAGCGACGTGATCGCGCTGCTCCGTTCGTTCACGGCGAACTGACCGAGCTCAGCCGACGGTCATCCGGCCGCCATCGCGCAGCGCGGCGGGGACCAGCACGCTCGGCTCGCCGATCGACACCATCCACAGCTGGTGCGCAGCGCGGGTCACGCCGATGTGCAGCAGGTGGCGCGCCCAGTGCTGGTCGGGATAGCTGGAGGCGTTGACGTCGACCATGATCACGTAGTCGAACTCGAGGCCCTTTACCGCGGTGACGTCGGTTACGTCGATGCCGGGCTGGAAGTTGAACTCGTCACGGCGCACGCGGCGCAGCGCCGGGACCTCGGCGCGCTTGAGGCCTTCGTAGTACGCATCGGCCTGCTCGGGGTGCCGCGCGATCACCGCGCACGAGGCGGTCGGCTCGCGCGCCATCAGGTTGCGCAGCCCATCGCCGAGGAATGCCACGGCCTCGCCCAGATCGCCGAACTCGTGGAGCTCGACCGGCTCACCCGGGCGCGCGGCCAGCGGCTCCTCGGGAGCCAGCTCGGGTCCCAGGATCTCGCGCGCGAGGTGCATGACCTCGGCGGTGGATCGATACGACAGCTTCAGCGGACGTACGATCGCTGGCTGACCGGTCTGGAGCAGCAGCTCGGCCCAGCCGCTGAAGTTGTTATCGAACACCAGGCGCTGCGCGGTATCGCCCGCGATCGTCACCGAGCGCTTGCTCGGATCGTTGTCGGGTGCATGTACGGCCTCGACCAGCACCTTGACCTCGAGCGCCGAGCGGTCCTGCGCCTCGTCGATCGCGACGTGCTCGTAGATCAGCTCGTCGCCGTTCGGCGTCTGCAGCGAGCCGCGCTTCAGCTGGATCAGCCGCAGCAGGATCGGATCATCCTCGTCGTCGAACTTGCCGGCGGGATCATCGTCGTCGACGCCGAGCGGCTGGCCTTCGGAGTCGAGGATCGGATTGCCCTCGTCGTCGACCGGCGCCTTCTGCGGCCGCGCCAGCTGGCGCTTCATCCACGACACCACGCGCTCGACGTCCTTCGCCGAGACATCGGTGCCCGCGAAGCCGTCACCGAGGGCGACCGGATCGGTGAACATCTCGGCCCAGTCGAGGACCACGTCGCTGGCGCGCTGCTTCCACCGCTTGACCATGCTCTCGACCGCGACCCGCACGTTCGGATCGAGATCGGCGAGCTTCTTGATCCAGCTGTTGAGCCCCGACAGCCGCGGCACGAGCGGCCGCTTGACGAGCCGATTCCATTCGTCGAGCGCCGGCGCGTAGATCGAGGCGAGCTCCGTCCCGATCTCCGCCGCCTGCTTCTCGACCCAGCGCGCGAGCATGCCGAGCAGCGCGGGATGCTTCTTGACCCGCGAGACATGCTCGGGCGGATCGACGTTGTACTTGGTCGGCGCCTCCGGGAGGCAGCGCATCCGCGTCGAGCGCGCCCACCCGGTGTAGGTCACGACCGGCACACCGCTGACGCCGAGCGACGGCAGCACGCCGGCGACGTAGCGCACCAGCGCCTGTGACGGCACCACGAACAGCGTGTGGTTCGCCTTGAACCGCCGCGGGTCCTGAAAGTTCAAGAACGCGATGCGGTGGAGCGCGACGGTGGTCTTGCCTGAGCCGGCGCCGCCCTGGATCACCACGATGCCGCTGCCCGGCTGGGTGATCAGCTCGAACTGTTCCTTGTCGATCAGCGCGGCGATCTCGGGCAGCGCCTTGTCGGCGCGCGCCACGCCGTGGTGGATGCCGAGCTTGCCCTTCTCCCGCGGAGGACCGACCACCGCCGGGCGCGCGGCCTTGCCCATGCCGCCGTGGAGGACCGGAGCGATCTGCCCGACGGCCTGCACCCAGGTGCCGCGCGCATCCTTGAGGAACGTGCCCTGCGGCGCGCCGATCCGCCGGAGGTTGCCGCGATGGATCGAGACGTTACGGCGGACCTCGACGAGGCCTTCGGTGCGACGCCCCGCGATCTCCTCCTCGTAGTCGTCGCCCTCTTCGTAGCGATAGTAGATCCGGGACACCGGCGCGTTGCGCCAGTCCACGATCTGCACGTTCGACTGACGATCGATGAAGCCGCGCTTGCCGATCATCACGTCGCGCGACTTGCTGTGCTCCTTCAGCTTCATGTGCGCGAAGTACGGCGAGGCGATGTCGATCGGCAGCGACACCCCACCGCCGATCCGCGACTTCAAGGCGGCGAGCCGGGTCATCTGCTCGACTAGCGGCGGGAGATCCTCTGGCCGCGCCTCGGCGATCTGATCGCGCAGGCTGATCAAGTCCGCGTCGAGATCACTCGCACCGATCCGCGGCCGGCCCTCGTCCTCTTCCCCCATCGCGACCCGCGCCTGGATCTGGCCGAACAGCCGCTCTTCTTCCGCGATCACGTTCGCGGCGGGCGTGCCTTTGGGTATCTCGTTGGCCATGGGGGGTGGGCAATCTATCTAAAACGGCTGTTCTGACAAGCCGTAAGGCCGCTAACTCCGAGGAGGCCTCGCGGACGACGCTACAACCGCGCTGAACTGCACCGGAATCGCGAGCCGGTTTGTGGCATGGTCCACGGCCATGAAGGTCCTCCGCTCGCTCACCCTGTCCGCTCTGCTCGCTGGCTCCACGGCCCCCGTTTTCGCGGAGGCTCCGGCCCCGGCCCCCAAGGATGCGAAGACCGATGCGAAGACCGATGCGAAAACCGATGCGAAAACCGATGAGATCTCGGCGGCAGATGCCGACAAGTTCGTCGTGTTCTTCAACAAGTTCGTCGACGCGATCGTCCAGAACAAGGACAACTGCCCGAAGATGGCGACCTCGATCACCGGCGTGATCGACGCGAATCAGGCCCTGATCACCAAGGCCAACGAGGCCAAGGCCGCCGGCAAGAAGCTGCCGAAGGCCCTCGAAGAGAAGATGATGGCGCGGGTGAAGGACATGATGCCGGCGATGCAGAAGTGCGGCAACGACAAAGACGTCCAGGCCGCGATCGCGAAGATGGACAAGCAGGCGGCTGCACCCGCGGCACCGGATCCCGCGAAGAAGCCCGCACCGACCAAGAAGTAGTCGCGTCACGATCCCCATTGCGCCGGGGGCCAATTGCTCGTAAGTCCATGAACCAACATGGCTCGCGCGAAGGCTCTCATCTCCTCCGATCCGCTGCGCCGGTGGACCGCCGCCGACGCGAACGACACGTACAACATCCCGCGCTGGGGGTGTGGATACTTCGCGGTCAACGAGCTTGGCAACCTGATCGTCCAGCCGCGCGGTGAGGGCAACGGCGCGATCGACATGAAGGAGCTGATCGACGAGCTCGGAGGCCGCGGCATCCAGCTTCCGATCCTGCTCCGGTTCAGCGACATCCTTCGCGCGCGCATCGAGCTGCTGTGCGGCGCGTTCAACGGCGCGATCAAGGAGTACGGCTACGCGGGCCAGTACCGCGGCGTGTACCCGATCAAGGTCAACCAGAACCGCACCGTCGTCGAGGAGATCATCGAGTTCGGGCGGCCGTTCCACTACGGCCTCGAGGCGGGCAGCAAGCCCGAGCTCCTCGCCATCATGGCGATCCACCAGGACGACGAGTCGATCATCATCTGCAACGGCTACAAGGACGAGGACTACATCGAGACCGCGCTGCTCGCGTCGAAGATGGGCAAGACCATCATCCTCGTTGTCGAGAAGCCCACCGAGCTCGACCAGATCCGCAGGGTCAGCGAGCGGGTGAAGATCAAGCCGTCGGTCGGGATCCGGGCGCGGCTATCGTCGCGTGGCGCCGGTCGGTGGGAGCAATCCGGCGGAGACTTCTCGAAGTTCGGCCTCTCGGCAGCCGAGATGGTCGACGCGATCCACAAGCTCAAGGCGTGGGGCGAGACCGATTCGGTCAAGCTGCTTCACTTCCACCTGGGCTCGCAGATCTCCGCGATCAAGAGCGTGAAGAACGCGCTGCGCGAGGCGGGCCGGCTGTTCGTCGAGCTCTACAAGATGGGCGCGAAGGGCCTGTCCTACCTGGATGTCGGCGGGGGGCTCGGCGTCGACTACGACGGCTCGCAGACCAACTTCAGCTCGTCGATGAACTACACGGTGCAGGAGTACGCGAACGACGTCGTGTTCGCGATCAAGGAGATCTGCGACGCGGATCAGGTCCCGCACCCGAACATCGTGAGCGAATCGGGTCGCGCGATCGCCGCGCACCACTCGGTGCTCGTGGTCAACGTGCTCGGCGTGACCGAGTTCAGGCCGCAGGTGCCGGCGGAGCTCGCCAAGCCGGTGCCGCCGCTGGTCAACAACATGTGGGAGACCTATCAGGGCGTCTCCGCGAAGAATCTGCTCGAGAGCTATCACGACGCCGTCGAGTACAAGGACCAGGTCCTCCAGCTGTTCAACCTCGGGCACCTGTCGCTCGAGAACCGCGTGCTGTGCGAGAACCTCTTCTGGTCGACGTGCGAGAAGGTGTTGAACCTGTCGCGCAACATGTCGCACATGCCCGAAGAGCTCGAAGGCCTCGAGAAGGCGCTGAGCGATACCTACTTCTGCAACTTCTCGATGTTCCAGTCGGTGCCCGATGCCTGGGCGGTGGATCAGCTGTTCCCGATCTGCCCGATCCACCGGCTCCACGAGGAGCCCACGCACCGCGCCACGCTCGCGGACATCACGTGCGACTCGGACGGCAAGATCGATGCGTTCATCGACCTGCGCGATGTCAAGCACGTGCTCGAGCTGCACCCGAAGGCGCCCGGCCAGGACTACTACCTCGGCATCTTCCTGGTCGGCGCGTACCAGGAGATCCTCGGCGATCTCCATAACCTGTTCGGCGACACCAACACCGTCCACGTTCAGCTGTCTCCCGAGGGCGAGTACGACGTCAAGGAGGTCGTCGCGGGGGATACCGTCAGCGAGGTGCTCGCGTTCGTCGACTACTCGCCGAGCGACCTGCTCGGGCGGCTGCGCAACAGCGTCGAGGCGGCGCTGCGCAAGAAGCTGATGACGATCGAGGAGAGCCGGACGCTGATCAACCGGTTCCGCCAGGGCATGATCGGCTACACGTACCTCGACCGCGAGTAGTCACGGTTCGTCGGGATCAAAGTCTTGGGGCAGCAGCATGTGCCCCTCGATCACGGTGAGGACCTCGACGCCGTCCCCGAGCACCCGGTGCATGATGCGGTAGGCGCCGACGAAGACCTCACGAATATCGTCTCGCCCGAGCTCTGGGACGACTCGGCCGCTCAGCTTCATGCGTGACACAGCGTCCGCACGCTTGACCAGGCGTTGGACCCAAGTGAAGGCGGCAACCTGGTCATCATCCGCGATGTGGTCCGCGATCTGCTGAAGCTCGAGCTCGGCACGTGTGGTCCACGATGCGTTCATCGACGCTTCCGGTTGGCTGGAATCGCGTAGCGCGCTCGCATCCGCTCGAGGACCTGCTCGCTCGTGGAGACATTCCCAGCTGCCGCGTCGGCGAGACCGTCGGCCACCGACGACATGACACGTTCCCTGTAGGCCATCCTGTCGTACTCGCGCGGCGACATCACGACGGCGGCCGGCTTCCCGTTCAGCGTGATGACGAGCGGCCGCGGCCTCGCGTCGAGTCCGCGCACGACCTCCGAGAGTTTTGCCTTGAGCTCGGCGATCGGAATGATGTCCTGGGCGACCTGGAACGTCCGGGATCCCGATCCATAGGACGTCTTGGATTCGGCCGCGTGGGTCTGAAACGTTCGCTTCGTCATGACCTGTTTATAGGTCTGTTTATGACCCGTGTACAGGCGTCAAAGTGCTGGTGTATATGGTCCTCATGATCGCGCTCCGCCCTGCGACGCCCTCGGACTTCGACGCAGTGTTCCCGCGGACCCGCGCGCTCAACGACCACGAGAGCATCGAGATCAGCAACGAGCGGCTCGAGGCGGGGCTGCGCTCGCTGCTCGGCAATCCCGGGTTCGGTGGTGTGTGGCTGGTGCTGCGCGAGGGCGAGACGATTGGCTATGCGATCGTCACCTATGGCTTCGACCTCGAGTTCGGCGGCCGCGAGGGCTGGCTGACCGAGCTGTGGATCGATGTCGATCAGCGCACGCAGGGAGCAGGTGCTGCCGCCATCGAGGCGCTGGTCCCCGAGCTCGCGCAACGCGACGTCAGGGCGGTACACCTGCAGGTCCGCGCCGAGAATCCGGCGGTGCGGTTGTACGAACGCAACGGCTTCGTGGCGTCGCCGCGCACGGTCATGACGCGCCGGATCCCGACGCCTGGATGAACCGCTTCTGCCAGAACCCCACGGCGTGCCACCCGCCGTGCTTGAACCCGGCGTCCTGCACCACGCCGCACGGCTCGAACCCGAGCGCGAGGTGCATCGCCACGCTCGGCTCGTTGGGCAGCGTGATGCCGGCGAGCGCGGAGCGAAACCCGCGCGCGGAGAGCTCGGCGAGCAGCGCGAGGTACAGCGGCTTGCCGAGGCCCTGGCCGCGCGACGGGTCGGCGATGTAGATGCCGGTCTCCGCGGTCCAGTCGTAAGCCGCGCGATCGCGCCAGGTGCTAGCCTTCGCATAGCCGACGACGGCGCCGTCGATCTCGGTGACCAGCCACGGGAACCGGTCCCGGTAGCCGTGCCACAGCGCGCGCAGCTCGGCGGTGGTGAGCGGCTCGTAGGCGAAGTGGATGGTGGTCGTGGTGATGTAGTGGTTCGTGATCTGCGTGATCGCGTCGAAGTCATCGTCACGGGCGGGGCGGATCGCCATGGCGCATTATATCGCGTGATACGGTTTCGAAGATGCGCGCCGGCCTGCTCCTGATCCTCGCCGTGGGATGCGGTGGTTCCGCGAAGCCCGTGACCACTCCGCCGCCCGTCGCCCATGGCTCGGCGGCCTCCCCCGCACCGCCCGTTGTCGCCGCCGCCGCCGCCCCGGCGCCTGCCGCCGTGTGCAAGCGGATGATGGAGCTCAAAGCGCAGCGCTGCGGCAGCTTCGCCGATCTACCGTTTGACGAGCCGCAGTGCGTGAGCGAGCTTGCCAAGCCAGGCGACGATCCTGCGCTGATCGCTTTCGTCGGCTGCGTGGTCCAACCTTCGTGCGAGGAGGTCAAGAACTGCTTGACCGCGGCGAGCCAGCAGGCGGCAGAGCAGCAGACGCAGGAGCTTCGCGCGTGCAAGGACACGGTGAACAGCTTCAAGGCCGTGGGGCTGCCCGCCGCGGAGTGGAACAACCGAAATGGCGCGAGCGTCACGAAGTACGCGAACGCGAAGTCGACGAGGGACCTGCCGATCGAGATGTGCGGAGTCCGCGACGAGAACACCTGGCTGGTCTCGCTCGCCTGCAACGATGGCTCCCATCCGATCATGGATGCCGAGACGGCTCGCATCGGGAACGTGGGCACCGGCGGTCGCTGCGGTTCCATCATCGACAAGTACGCGGTGAAGTGCCCGGAGAAGACCTACGACATCTTCATCGATGCGTACGTCTGCGCGACGAAGTAAGCTGCTGGGCATGCGCTGGCTCCTGCTCGCGGCCGTGCTGCTCGCCGGTTGCTCGAAGTCCGATGATGGCCCGTCGTGCGAGAAGGTCGTCGGCAACATGATGACGGTGACCAGGTCGGCGATGACAGGTCATGGCAACATGGAGCTCTCGAACCAGCAGGCGATGATCGATCAGTGCGTCGCTCGCAAGATGCCCGCGAGCCAGCGCAGCTGCCTGGCGGCCGCGAAGGATCTCGCGACGATCGCCGCGTGCTCCCCGCCGCCAAAGCCCTAGCCGGCGATCAGTCGGCGTCGAGGTCGATCGCCCCAGCTTCCCACAAGATCGTCGCCTGCCCGCTCAGCAGGTCACGCGCACCTCGATCGCCGGTGAGTGCTGCGAGCGCCAAGAAGTCGCTCCGCGGGAACACGGCGGGAACGCCCACGGTGCCGGCATACTCCGAGCCCACGATCGCGCCGGTGACCGTGAACCGCGCGATCAGCTCGTCGAGGTGGCCGGCCTCGAGGTGCGGCTGGTCGCAGACCATCACGAGCAGGCCATCGCAGTCCAAGGTCTCGGCCCACGCCACGCCGGTGCGGATCGACGACGCCACGCCCTCGGCCCACACCGGGTTGTCCATCACGTCGACATCGAAGCCCGAGACCGCTGGCGTCAGCTCGCCGGAGTGCGCGCCGAGCACCACGCCGATGCGCGTGCACTGCGAGGCGAGCGCCATCCGCACCGTGCGCGCGAGCAACGGCTCGCCACCGATCAGCTCGAGCTGCTTGCGCCGGCCGAGCCGCATCGAAGCACCTGCGGCGAGCACCACCCCGACCACGCTCACCGCGGACCATGAATGGTCGGGCGCGTGCGCAGCGACGCGCCGGTGGTGGCACGCACGGCGGCCAG
>JAYUVX010000072.1:0-20745 GCA_043753855.1 Myxococcales bacterium
ACCGCGTGTCGGAGCCATCGATCACGAGGTAGCCACCGCCGTCGAATACCAGCGCTGTCGGGCCGATGATCTTCAGCGTGGCGCGGAGGCCACCTCCGACGACCGGCGCGCGGTGATCGAGATCCGCGCCGAGATCGGCGTGGAGATCGAGGACGAGCTGTGGCCGCGCCGCGCCCGCCTCGAAGCTCAGGCCCGCGGTGGCCAGGCCGTGATGATCCTGATCGAACGCTCGCCACGCGGCGACGAAGCCGTATCGCGAGCGTAGCTTCACATCGAACGCGGCCTCGAACCGAACCCGGTCGCCGCGCGATCCGGTGGCGATCAGCGCGCCACCAATGCCAAGGCTGCCGTGCAGCGGACGCTCCGCGGACGCGGTGGCTGCGAGCAGAGCGACGATGATCAGGGCGCGCACGTCAGACTTCGATGCGGCCGGCAGTCTGGACCTGCGTGCCCGGCACCAGCTCGTGGGCCGCGAGGACCGCGATCTCGGGAAGCTCGGACTCGAGCAAGCTGCGCAGGTGACGGCGAACGTCGCCGCTGGTCAGGATCACGCCGGGACCGGTACCGAGCTTGCCCTTCACGGCCGCGATGATGTCCTGCGCGATCGCAGGCTCGAGAGCAAGGATCTGCGCGCCGTCGCGGCGATCCACGGCACCGCGCACTGCGTCCTCGATCATGCCGTCGATGGTGTAGACGGCGAGCTGGCCGCGCGGTGCCCAGCGAGCGCTGATCTGCCGGCGCAGCTGGCCGCGCAGCTGCTCGATCAGCGCGGGCACGTCGCGGGTGGTGAACCCGCCGGTCGGTGGCGATGCGAGTGCGATCGCCTCGAGCACGGCACCGAGATCCTCGACGGGAACCTGCTCGCGGACCAGGCCGCGCACGATCTCGGTGAGCACCGGCAGCGAGACCAGGCGCGGCACTACCTCGCGGACCAGCACGGGGGCGGTGGCCGCGGTGCGCTCGATCAGCGCATGCACGCGATCCACGCCGATCAGGTCGGGGAGCAGCGGTGCGAGCGCGGCCGGTAGCTGATCGACGAGCGTCCCGAGATCGGCGGCGGTCAGCCACACGACCGGCGTGCCATCGATCGCGATCGCGGCCTCGGCCTCGGCGAGCTCGGGATCACGTGACACCGCGAGCGGCGGTACCGGAACGCCGGTGCGCGTGCCGATCGCAGCGCGCACCTCGGCGAGCCTCGCGTGGAGCTCCGTGGTCCGCGTGGCGAGGTGCGCGTGCAGGGCAGGGGAGAGCCGGAGCGCGAGCCGTGGTCCGCGCTGGGCAGCCGCGCCGGTCTCGTCGAGCGAGGCGGCAAGGGCCGGGCGCGCGCGGGCCGCGAGCAACGCCAGTGCGGCGGCGATCAGGCCGAGCAGCAAGAACGGTGCGTGGGGCAGTCCGGGGATCAAGCCGAGGCCGACGAGCAGGATCGCCGCGCCGGCCAGCGCGCGCGGTTGACCGCCGAGCTGGATGCCGAGGTCATCGCCGATCGGACGATCGCCGGTGCTCGCCACCCGCGTGACGAGCAGGCCCGACGCGACGGCGACGAGCAGCGACGGGATCTGCGCGACGAGCCCCTCGCCGATCGACAGCAGCGAGTAGGTGTTCACCGCGTGCGCCGCGGTGTAGCCCTTGGTGCCGACACCGATCACCAGACCGCCGACCAGGTTGATGACGACGATCACGACCGCGGCGATCGCATCGCCCTTCACGAACCGCATCGCGCCGTCCATCGCGCCGTAGAGCTGCGATTCGCGCTCGAGCTCGCTGCGGCGCGCCCGCGCGGTCACGGCGTCGATCGAACCCGAGCGCAGCTCCGCATCGATCGCCATCTGCTTGCCCGGCATCGCATCGAGTGCGAACCGCGCGGCGACCTCGGCCACGCGCTCCGCGCCGCGCGCCACGACGATCAGCTGCACCACCGTGATCACGGCGAACACGACGATGCCGACCACCAGGTTGCTGGCCACCACCGACGAGCCGAAGGCATGGACCACCTCGCCCGCGTCCTCGTCGGCGAGGATGAGCCGGGTCGCCGAGACCTCGAGACCCACGCGGAACAGCGTGGTGACCACGAGCAGCGTCGGGAACGAGGTGAACGACAGCGGCCGCGGCGTGAACACCGCCGCCATCAGCAGCACCACGGCCATCGCGATGTTCAGCGTGAGCAAGAGGTCGAGCAGGGGCCTCGGCAGCGGGACGATCAGCATCGCCACCACCGCGATCACGAGCGCCGCGATCGCGATCTCGCCCCAGCCGGTCCCGCGCCGTGTGGTCACGTGCTCTCGACTTCTTCGAGCTCGCTCGGATCGAGCTCGAGCGCATCATCCGCGACCTTGTCGGTCGGACCGCCGAGCTGGCGCACGATCGACAGGTGGATCTGGCTCCGGATCATCCGCAGCACGCTCTCGAGCTCCGACGCGGGCAGCTTGAGCTTGCTACGCAGGGTATCGAGCGTGGTGCGCACCAGCAGCTCCTTGGCCTTCTCGAGCCAGCGGAACGCGGTGACGCGATGCACGCGGTAGATCGCTCCGATCTCGTCGATGTTGAGACCGTCGACGTGGTGGTAGCGCAGCAGCGTCTGCTCGCGCGCACCGAGCATGGCGAGCGCCGCGGAGAACGCGGCCTTGAACTCGGCCGAGTACGTCTTCTTCATGTACTCGACCTCGGGATCGTCCGCCGAGACCGCGTGCTGCGCGATCAGGCGGTCATCATCGACGAGGATCTCGCGCTTGCCCTTGCGCAGCTCGTTGAGGCAGGTCCGCACCGCCACCGAGCGGACCCAGCGGCGCAGATCACCGCGGCCGGCGTACTCCGCGATCTTGCCGGCGCTGGTCGGCGCTCCCGCCGTGCCGCCGCCCACGAACAGCCGCTGGCGCACGAGCTGCTTCACATCGGAGAGCCGAGGCGGGCCGATCCGCATCCGCGCGAGTGCGATGTCGACCTCCTTCATGTAGTCGCGATCGAACGCGTTGATCGCCGCGGTCACGCCCTTCGCGCAGGCGCACGCGAGATACAGATCGGCCGGGCGCAGCCCCTCGAGCGCGTCGGCCGCGAGCTCGTCGGTGACCTGCCGGCCGATGAACGCGACGACGTCCTTGGCATCGAGTGGGAAGTCTGGCCACACCGCGCGACCTTCCGCGACGATCGTCCACAGCCGGCGATCGAGGTCGGGGACCGCTTCGAGTGCAGTCCGGACGGCCGCAGGTGCGGCATCGAGAAACGGACGCACCAGGCTCGGCGTGCTCACCGTCGCCGATTAGGCCACTCGGGATGGCAATTGGTCAAACGGAACCCCATCAGCTACGCTAGCTCCTCGGCGATGGAGCCCAACCGCAAGGTCCGCAAGCAGGGGCTCGAACACTTCATCAAGTTCGTGCGCGAGCTGCCCTCGCCATCGCCACAGGCGATGTTCCAGGCGCTCCACGAGCTGGGGTACCGCGGGCAGGACAACGCGCGCCGTGCCCTCTGCCTGATGGCGTACCGGCACGTGAAGCGCGTGAAGCGGATCTATGTGGACGGCGTGGATCGCGCCGATCTCCCCCGCAAGTCGAACTATCTGTGCGTCGGGCCCACCGGCTCCGGCAAGACGTTCCTGGTCGAGACTTTGTTCGGAAAGATCCTGAAGCTGCCGACCGCGCTGGTCGACATCACGACCTACTCGGAGACCGGCTACGTCGGCCAGGATCCGTCGACGATCCTGACCCGGCTGCTTCACACCGCGGACGAGAATCCGATGCTCGCGTCGATCGGCATCGTCTGCCTCGACGAGTTCGACAAGATCGCCTCCGGCCAGAACAACGCGATGTTCGCCGGCGCCGGGACCACCAAGGACGTCACCGGCATGGGCGTGCAGCGCGAGCTGCTCAAGATGCTGGAGTCCTCGGAGGTCGTCGTCCCGCTCGACCTCACGCACTCGAGCTATGCGGATCACGTGGTGATGTCCACCGCCGACATCGCGTTCATCGCCGCGGGCGCGTTCTCGGGATTCCAGCAGATCGCCCACCGCCGCGCGATGCGGGACCAGATCGGCTTCGGTCGAGATCAGGAGGCGAGCGGCGCCGATCCCGATGCGATCGCCGTCGACTTCTCCGCGGAGCAGGTCGAGAACATCGCCAACTTCCAGGCCTACGGCTTCCTCCCGGAGCTGGTCGCGCGGTTCACCCGCGTGGTCCCGTTCCGCGCCCTGGACGCCGGTACGCTGAAGGACATCCTGCGCTCCGATGTCATCCAGCGAATGACCAAGGAGTTCAAGCTCGAGGGCTTCGAGCTGGTGATCGACGAGGAGGTGCTCGATCACATCGTCGCGGATTCGATCAAGCGCGAGATCGGCGCCCGCGGGCTCGCGTCCACGTTGACGCGCCATCTCGAGGAGGTCGCGTTCGGCGCGTTCGGTGTGGATCAGAGCGGCGTGGTGCGGATCCGGATCAAGCACGGCGACATCGTCGTCGATGTCGGCTGACGGCGGCGCGCGTCAGCCCAGCCGGCGGATCGCCGCGATCAGCTCCGGAGTCGCATCGACGAACGCGACACCCCACCCGAGCGCGGTCCACCGCGAGACCCGTACCGACACCCGCATCGTGATCTGCTTCAGCGACTTCGGCGCCGGAAGCCGCAGCTCCAGCCCGAGCTCGATCCCGAGCTCCACGGAGCGCTTGGTCAGCACGAACGCACCGCTGGTGCTGAGATCGCGGACCACCGTCGAAAAGAAGCCGCCGGTGGGGAGCTCGATCATCACGTCGATCGCGATGACCTTGCGTGCGGCGCGATCGATCGCATCGATCGGCGTGCGCGTCGTGACGGGGATTCGCGAGGCGTCGCGGTTCAGCGCACCCCCGGGCGTGGGCGGTCGGACCCGCGCGGTCGCCTCGGCCACGGGTGACGGCTCGAACACGGGGAGCCCCGTGGTCATCGTGGCGGTCGTCGTGGCGACCACGGGCGATGTGGGCTCGTCGGGTGGCTCGAACACGGGGAGCCGCATGGTCAGCGCATGGTCGCGAGGCGGCGGCCGCGGGTTGTCGCAGGTCGAGACCCGCGGCGGGTTCGCCAGCGTCGGCGATGTGCTTCTTGCACCAGGCGTTGCGGCGACCGATGACGTCACGCCGTCCGGTGGCTCGAAGACCGGCAGTGGCGCCGTCAACGCCTTGGCGATCGGAGTGCGCGGCATGCAAGCTGCCGGTGGAATCGTCGCCGCGCTCCGCGGTTGCGCGAGGCTCGGCGTCCGCGTCGTGGTCCGCCTGGCGACTGCTTCGATCGTCGGGATCCGCGTGGTCGCCGGTGCGATCACGGGGGGCCTGATCGTCGCGGGCGCCGCGTCCGCGAGCGCGGGGACCACCTCGGCCACCAGCTCGAGCGCCAGCGGGTGCGTGGGGCAGATGTCGAGCACGGCTGCCGCGAATGGCTGTGCTGCGGTGGTGTCGCGGGCATCGCGCCACACGATCTCGAGGCCGGTGCGCGAAAGAAACAGCACCTCGTCGCCGCCGAGTGGTGCGTTCAACGCGCTGTCGATCAGCGGAACCAGCTCGATCGTCGACTGCGAATTGCTGGCCTGCGCGAGCAGCAGCTCCCACGCCGCGATGTGGCGCGGGACCTCGGGGATCAGCGCGGCATACGCCCGCTCGAGGCTGCTGCGCAGCAAGCGCAGCCCGAGGCCGGGATGGATGTTGCGCAGCAGCAGCTCGCAGCCTGCGGACCGCACCACGGACGTCCACTCGATCGCGCCCTTCGCCGCATCGAACCGGCGGCTATAGTACTCGAGGAGCTCGTCGGCATTCCCGCGTTCGAGCAGCACGTCCTCGGCGAGCAGCGCGACCTCGCGGTCATGCGGCGCCTTCCACGCGGCCATGGTGACGACGGCGCTCCGTCTCGCCGCGAGCCCCGCGACCTGTGCGATCCGTGCCGCGTGGATGTAGAACCCACCTGCGTCGAGGCCCGCCTCCCGCGCACGCCCGAGCATCGACTCGATCTCGTTCTCCGCGTCGTAGCGATGGCCGCGCGCAGCGGCGAGCACGACCTTGATGTCCGTCATGCTCGCGATCTGTTGCGCCGTGAACGATCGCTTCTCGAGTGCACGCGTGAGCGGCTCCACCGCGCGCTCGCTGAACCCCGCATCGACAAATGCGCGACCCGCGGCGATCAACGATGCCGGGTCCTGCGAGGTCTCGTGCTCGGCCAGCGCGAGCTCCGCGATCGTGACGTACGCGCGTAGCTCGCGCGCCATCGCCAGGAGGGGCGCCCCCGCATCCGGGTGGCCCGCGCGCCAGGCGTCGAGGTACAACGCGAACGCACGCCCGCGATCCGGATCGATGTACTCGCTTGCCCGCGCCAGCTCCAGCGTGCGCTCGATCTTGCGCGCCGACCGTGGCTTGCTGGCGAGCTCGCGACGCAGCTCCACCAGCTCGCTGCTCCAGCTCTCACGGCTGGGCCGCAACCGGTCCCGGATCCAGTCCGCCGCGTCCACGCTTCCACGGTAGCCCGCTCCACGTGAGATCCGAAACAATCGGCGCATGGGACACGTGGGCTCGCGGCGGCGCGCCGTGTCCGTGAAATAGCGCCGGGATCCCGGATCGTTCTACCGGTGGACGTTCCGTGATACGTCCGTTGGTGCCGTATGGACAAGATCGTCGTCGAGGGTGGCGGACGCTTGGTCGGGCGCATCCCGATCAGCGGCGCCAAGAATGCAGCGCTGCCGCTGCTCGCCGCAGCCTTGCTGCCCACGGGGCCTTCCACGTTCAAGAACGTCCCGCAGCTCGCCGACGTGCGCACGATGGCGAAGCTGCTCCGCATGCTCGGCTGGGAGGTCGATCAGGGTGCCTCGCCGACCGAGTGGACGATCGCTCCGCCCTCGGGCAAGAAGAAGCCGAAGCTCGAGGCCCCGTATGACCTGGTGAAGACGATGCGCGCGAGCGTGCTCGTCCTCGGACCGCTGCTCGCGAAGTACGGGCGAGCGCGCGTGTCACTGCCGGGCGGCTGCGCGATCGGCGCCCGTCCGATCGATCAGCACCTCAAGGGCCTGCAGGCGCTCGGCGCGAAGGTCACGCTCGATCACGGCTACGTCGAGGTCGAGGCCAAGCGGCTGAAGGGCGCGACGATCGTGCTCGACATGCCCACGGTCACCGGCTGCGAAAATCTGATGATGGCTGCGGCGCTCGCGAAGGGCCGCACCATGATCGAGAACGCCGCGCGCGAGCCCGAGATCGAGGAGCTGGCCACCGTCCTCAACAAGATGGGTGCGAAGATCCAGGGCGCGGGCTCCGCGATGATCACGATCGAGGGCGTGGACGAGCTGCTGCCGATCGAGCACGCGATCATGCCGGACCGGATCGAGGCGGGGACGTTCGCGGTGGCAGCGGCGATGACCCGCGGCGACGTGCTGCTCGAAGGCGCGCGGCCCGAGCACCTCGAGGCCGTGATCGCGAAGCTGCGTGCCTCCGGCGTCACCGTGGCGGCCGAAGCCGGCGGGATCCGCGTGCGCGCCAGTGGCGAGCTGACCGCGGTGGATATCATCACCCAGCCGCACCCCGGGTTTCCCACCGACATGCAGGCGCAGTTCATGGTGATGGCCTGCATCGCGAAGGGCCAGTCGGTGATCAAGGAGATGATCTTCGAGAACCGCTACATGCACGTGCCCGAGCTGGGCCGCATGGGCGCCGACATTCACATCGATGGCCGCGTGGCCGTGGTCAAGGGCGGAATGAAGCTCACCGGGGCCAGCGTGATGGCCACCGACCTGCGCGCGTCGGCGAGCCTGATCCTCGCGGGCATGGTCGCCAGCGGCAAGACCGAGGTGCTCCGCGTCTATCACCTCGATCGCGGTTACGAGGCAATCGAGAAGAAGTTGCGGGCGGTTGGTGCGAAGATCAAGCGCGCCAAGCAATGAGCACCGCATCCCGGCCACTGATCCTCGCGATGCCGAAGGGCCGCATCCTCGAAGAGGGCGCCGCCGTGTTCCAGCGCGCTGGCTACGACCTGTCGCCGGTGTTCGGTGACAACCGGCGGCTGGTCCACGAGTGCGGGCCGCTGCGCGTGCTCGTCCTGCGCAACTCCGATATCGCGACCTACGTGGCTCACGGTGCCGCCGACGTCGGCATCGCCGGAAGCGACGTGCTCGACGAGGACGGCTGCGACCTCTACGAGCCGCTCGACCTCGGCATCGGCCGCTGCCGGATGATCGTCGCCGAACGCGCCGATGCGCGGATCGATGATCGCGCCCAGGCTCACCTGCGGGTCGCCACCAAGTACCCGCGCACGACGCGCGCCTACCTCCAGGCCAAGGGAATCACCGCGGAGGTGATCAAGCTCTCGGGTGCGATCGAGCTCGGCCCGCTGACCGGGCTGTGCGACCGGATCGTGGATATCACCCAGACCGGGGAGACCCTACGCCAGAACGGACTGGTCGAGATCGATACCGTGGGGCAGGTCTCGACGCGCCTGGTCGTGAATCCAGCGCGGCTCAAGCTCGACGGCGACCGCCTCGGGGCGATGATCGAGGCGCTGGAGCGCGCCGTCGACGGTAACCCCGTGTAATATCCGGCTCGGAAGTGTCCTCCGATCTGCGTCCGTTCGTCGCCGAGGAGATCCGTCTCCACCCTCGGATCGCCTACCAGGGCTTGCTCTCGGAGGAGGGCGCAGCGACGCGCGTGGCCGCCGCCTTGCCGCCGCTGCAGCGGTTCCGCCATGACTACGCCGGCGCGATCTCGATCGTCGACTGGGATCACCGGCTGCCGTCGCAGAACCTGGTGCTCCGGGTCTACGGCTACTACAGCGAGGACACGCTCGAGGCCGGGTTCGAGGCGTTCGACGATCGGGTCGAGCAGATCGCGGACAAGGACAAGTATCCCGAGTTCGACGTGCCCGACTTCGACGGCCTCGCCGCCGACGAGGCGTACGAGATCGAGCTGTCGCCCACCGGCACGATCGGCCGCTGCCGGTTGACCTCGGCGTGGCGACGCACCGTGGCATCCCGCGATGCAAAGATCGCGGTCGGCCTCGTGCAGACCTGTGACGAGTACCAGAAGCTCGTCGCGTCCTCGCCGTCGCGGCCGACCTACCTCGGTGACCTCGAGGCGGTGTCGTGGACGCCGCCGTGCGAGAGCGATCACACGCGCTGGACCCTCGACGTCTGGTACCTGCTCGCGTTCGACGGCCGCATCGGCTCGGGGCGCAGCTTCCTCGCCGACCTCGAGACCAAGCAGATCGTCTCGGTCAGAGATTTCTCCGTACGCACTGGCTGACAGCGGTTGTCATGGTGTCCGCGGGGGCACTTGCGCAATTCGTGCTTGCAGGTGAGACGCGACCGGGCGGATGCTCCGCGCCGGAGGGGCACCCATGCTGTCACGCTCGACCTTCGTCCTCGTTCTGATCCTCGTTGGCTGCGGTCCGTCGGCCCACGATAATGGGGGCGACGACGATTCCAGTGGTCCCTGCACCCCGGGCAAGGTGAGCGATTGCTACTCCGGCCAGGCCGGCACGAAGGGAGTGGGTCCCTGCAAGGGCGGCACGCGCACCTGCGACTCCAGTGGAACCTGGGGCCAGTGCCAGGGCGAGGTGGTGCCTGGCCGAGAGGTCTGCACCGACGGCATCGATAACAACTGCAACGGCATGGTCGACGAGGACGTCGACGCTGACGGCGATGGCGTCACCACGTGCGGCGGTGACTGCTGTGACTCCACCGAGTGCTCGGATCCCAAGCTCGTCAACCCGGGCGCGTTCGAGACCCCGGGCAATGGCGTCGATGATGACTGCAACGGCGTCATCGACGATGCGGTCGCGGTATGCGATCAGAACCTCGCGTCGGGCACGCTCAACGCCAACGACTACGCGAAGGCGATCGACCTCTGTCAGACGACCACGATGGCCGACAAGAAGTGGGGCGTGATCAGCGCCACCTTGACGCTCGCGGATGGCACCGGCGTGCCAGCGAACGTCGCACAGTCGATCCGCGATCACTTTGGCACCGGCGTGATGCCGAAGGGCGGCAGTAAGATGGCGCTGTTCTCGACGGGTGCCGCCGCCGGCAAGGGGGACACCAATCCTGCGTATCACGACTTCCAGGACCAGTTGGCGAGCAACGGGAAACAGTCTGCGTTTCCTGCCGACTATTTCGCCGCCAATGGCAACAAGCTGCCGAACGCGCCGGGCTGTCCCCCGCCCGATGGAAACAATGCGATGGATCCGGTGATGCTGACGCTCACGGTGCGGGTCCCCACCAATGCGAAGTCGTTCAAGCTCGCCACCAACTTCTTTAGCGCGGAGTTCCCCGAGTACACGTGTTCGAGATTCAACGATTTCTTCGTCGTGCTGCTCGACTCCGCGTACACCGGCACACCCGCGAATCCGAGCGACAAAAACCTCGCGTTCTATCAGCCAATGGGCTCCATGACGAAGTACCCGGTGGGCGTGAACCTTGCCTCCGGCAACACTGGCCTGTTCACCCAGTGCGTCAACGGGACAATCGGGTGCCGTGGCACGGCCGGCTCGATCTCCACCTGCATGTCGACGACCCAGCTCGCCGGCACCGGGCTCGATGACGCGAGTGGTGGAGAGTGCGATGCAAATGCACTTGCAGGTGGCGGCACCGGCTGGCTCGAGACCAGCGGCAACGTGACCCCCGGCGAGATCATGAAGCTTCGTATCGCGCTATGGGACACCAGCGACCACAGGTTGGAGTCGTTGGCGGTCGTCGATGGCTTCAAGTGGTCGGTCGATTCGGCGCAGCCGGGAACGGTCATTTTCAAGAAGTAGCGGCCGGTCGCACGGCGTCTTGCAGTCCTGATGTATGTGCGGGATGGTCGCAGCGAGGTCCTCGCGTGCGCCCGTCGTACTCGCCGCCCTCGTGACCCGCTTAGGCTGGTGACAGCGAAAGGCGCTCGCTGTAGAGCGCCGTTTGCGGTTCGGAGCTGGCCTGCTCTCCCCGAGCGGGCGTTAACTTGGCCGGTGGGGTTCACGGAGGTGCCACCGGGGATGCGCGGGTAGCACCCACGCAATGCCCGGCTGTCCTCGGTGGGTCAGGTATGCCCACGTGGGTGGCGACGAACCGAGCTGGCAACGGCCCCGATACATGCCGGCATCTCTGCCACGAACGCTAGCAAGCTTCTGACGCCCCGGGATGCCCGGCGAAGCCCGTCGATGTCCAGGCCTTCGAATCGGGTGATGCTGCCGTTCTGCAGCCGAGTCCTCACCAACGGGCACGCGTTCAAGCTTTCGTGGAAAGGCGACCCGCCAGAGCTCTCCAAGTACACGTGCAAAGCACAACGACTTGTTCGGCGTGCTCTGGGGCTCGCCGTAGGCCGATCACCTTCGGTGTGTGTGGTCGCGCGTTTATGCCTCTGGGGCAGAGGAGAATGTCTACAATCAATCGGGCGGCGGAGCCGGGGACCGTTGCTGCTAGCTGGAGCCTGAATTCGTGTGCTGCTCGCGAGCAACGCGGTCCAAGGGCAGTTGCAGCTCACGAACCTGTTGGCGCGCCTCTACGAGCTCGACCCCGCGTGCCCCAACATCGCGATAGCTCGCGCTGCGGAGGTCCACGATGAATCAGGTAGCCATGGCCCCCGGCGCAACTACCGGGCTACGGCGCGGCGGTCAGCGCCTAGGCAGTACAGGTGAAAGGTCCCTTCGCAGCTTTGGGGCGCGCGAAACGACACGACTCGCCCGTCTATCTGGGTGATTATACCGACCCGGCCAAAGTTCAGCACCGTGGTCCAGTCCGGAACCGTGTTGTTGGCATTACAGCTTCCGCCAAAGGTTCCGTCGGCAAATGTCCCGGTCCACGCGCCGGGTGAATTGCTAAGGTCGATTCCGGCCTCATCGAGCGAAGGCGGATTAACCAGAGTCCCCCCACCGAACTCCGTGATCGAGTTCATCACGGGCTGGTTGTCAACGCGGACCCACCCGCTGAAGCCGACGAACCGTGACGGTGCGGCTGTGGCCCTGTCCGAGAGAAAAGCGCGGTAGTTGCCCGGTAGATTCTTCTGCGCTGCCGTCGACTTGCAGATCGCATCTGCGCCTGCGAGACCGCCGAGGTTTCCGTTAAACACACCCGAGGTCGTAAACATCAGGTTCGGCTGCAGCTTGAACGCAGCATCCAGGCTGGTGCTTGCGGTGAGCGTGAACGAGCACGCACCGGTGGTGCAGCCCGCGCCGGTCCATCCGGTGAAGCTCGACAGCGTCGAATCCGCTGTATCCGCCGCCGCGCTCAGCGTGACGACGGTGCCGTACGGCAGCGAGACACCGCACGTCCCACCGCAGCTCAGGCCGTTGCCGCTCACCGTGCCGATTCCGTCGCCGCTCTTGGTCACTCGCAGCGTCATCTGCTTGAGCGTGAACCTAGCGGTCACGTTCTGCGCCTGGCTCATCGTCACGCTGCAGCTTCCCGTGCCGCTGCAGCCTGCGCCGCTCCAGCCGGTGAAGTCCGAGGTCGTCGTGTTCGCGGCCGCCGTCAGCGTGACCGGCGTGTTGAACAGATACGACTCCATGCAATCCGCACCGCAGCTGATCCCCGCAGGGGCCGACGTCACGGTTCCGGATCCGGTACCCGCCGGCGTCACGGTCAGCAGGTGCGAGTTGACCGTGAACGTCGCGGTGACCGCCGTCATCGCGGTCACCGTCGTCACGCAGCTGCCGGTGCCGGTGCATCCGCCGCCCGACCAGCCGGCGAACGACGAACCGTTCGCTGCGCTTGCGGTCAGCGTGACGGCCGTGCCGTAGTTGAAGTTCGCGCTGCAGCTCGCACCGCAGGTGATCCCCGCCGGCGACGAGGTCACGGAGCCGCTGCCGGCGCCCGCCTTGGTGACGGTCAGCGGGAACTGCAGCAGCGTGAACGACGCTGACACCCCTTTCACGGCGTCCATCGTCACCATGCAGGCGCCGGTGCCGGTGCACGCGCCGCCCCAGCCGGTGAACGTCGAGCCGGTCCCGGCGCTCGCGGTGAGCGAGACGACGGTGCCGAAGTTGTAGATCTGGGAGCAGTCGACACCGCAGTCGATACCGGCTGGCGTCGACGAGATCGTCCCGGTGCCATTCCCGGTGCGCGACGCGCTCAGCGTGAACGTCTGGAGGTCGAACGTCGCGGTGACGCTCTTGGCAGCATCGATCGTGACGGTGCAGGCGCCGGTTCCGGTGCACGCGCCGCTCCAGCCGACGAACGTCGAGCCCGCCGTGGCCGCGGCGGTCAGCGTGACGGCCGTGCCGTAGCTGTAGGCCTCGCTGCAGTCCGCGCCGCAGCTGATGCCAGTCGCGGTCACGGTGCCCGCGCCGGTGCCGGCCTTGGCGACGGTGAGCGTGTACGTGTCGAGCGTGAACGTGGCCGTCACCGACCTCGCCGCGGTCATCGCCACCGTGCACGCGCCGGTGCCGGTACACGCGCCGCCCCAACCCGTGAACGTCGAGCCTGTGGCGGCAGCGGCGGTCAGCGTGACCATCGTGCCGTAGTTGTAGGACTGGCTGCAGTCGGCGGGGCACGCGATGCCGGCGGGTGACGACGACACCGTGCCGCTGCCGGTCGTGGTGACGGTCAGCGCGAGTTGCTGCAGCGTGAACGTGGCGGTGACGTTGCGCGCCGCGGTCATCGACACCATGCAGGGCGTGGTGCCGGTGCAGGCGCCGCTCCAGCCGGTGAATGTCGCGCCGGTCGACGGCGTCGCGGTGAGCACCACCATCGTGTTGTAGTCGTAGGTCTCGGTGCAGTCTCCGCCGCACGCGATGCCGGTCGGATTGGACACGACGCTGCCGGCGCCGCTACCGGCCCGGGTCACGTCGAGCGCGAACTGCTGGAGCGTGAACGATGCGGTCACGGTGATCGCCGCGGTCATCGTCACCGTGCAGGTCGCGGTGCCCGAGCAACCGCCGCCGCTCCAGCCGGTGAACGTCGAGCCGGTCGACGGCGCGGCGGTCAGCGTCACCATCTGGCCCGCGGTGTAGGTCTCGCTGCAGTCGGCGCCGCAGTTGATGCCGGTCGCGGTCACGGTGCCCGCGCCGTTGCCGCCCTTGGTGACGAACAGCGTGAGGTTATCGAGCGCGAAGTTCGCGCTGATCGCCGTCGGGCCGGTGACGGTGACGGTGCAGGTCGCGGCGCCGCTGCAGGCGCCGCCCCATCCTGCGAACACCGACAGGTTTCCGGGCGTCGCGGCCAGCGACAGCATCGTCCCGTGTTCGACCATCTTGGTGCAGGTCGGTCCGCAGTTGAGCCCGTTGCCCGCGACCATGCCGGTGCCGGCGCCGGACTTGGTCACGGTCACCGCGTAGCGCGCCACGTCGAACGTCGCCGTCACCGTGGCTGCATTCGCGAGCGTCACGTCGCACGTCGGAACGGTGCCCGCACACGCGCCGGACCATCCCGCGAACACCGAGCCGGTGCCGGGCACCGCGGTCAACGTGACGACGGTGTCCGGATCGAAGTCCGCCGAGCACGCCGACGCCGTGCAGGTGATCCCCGCCGGCGATGACGTGACCGTGCCCTTCCCCGAGCCGGCCACCATGATGTGCAGCGGGATCTTGGGATCCGGCGCATCGGGAGTCGCGTCGGCCGGAGCCGCGGGCGCATCGGGGAGGTGATGAACGCCATCATCTCCGCAGGCGGAGAGCAGGACGACGAGAGACAGCAGGAGGTTCGTGCGGAGCATTGTGATCCTTAGGCGGGGCGACACCTACCCCAGCGGTAACCGAGCTACAAGTACGCACTGTCACCGGCCAACCTTCCTGCGAGCGCGCGCGCTAGCAGGTGGCGATGAAACCGCGGTAATCCCGCGCACCGAAGCTAGCTGGCGGTGCGGCCGAGCACGCTGCCGAGCTCCTCGGCGAGAACGGACTTCACCGCCGCGAGATCGATCGCGTGGAGCTGCTTGGCCATCGACGTCATGATCGACGACTCGAAGCCGCACGGATTGATCCGGCGGAAGTAGGCGAGGTCGGTGGTCACGTTGAGCGCGAGGCCGTGGAACGTGACCCACTTGCGGCACGCGATGCCCATCGAGCACAGCTTCTTCCTGCCCAGCTCGGTGGTCATCCACACGCCGGTCTTTCCCGGCTCGCGATCCGCGGTGAGGCCGAACCGCGCGCAGGTCGCGATCACCGCCTCCTCGAGGTTGCGCAGGTACTTGTGCAGATCGCGCTCGACGCCCTCGCGGAGCAGCACGATCGGATAGGCCACGAGCTGACCGGGACCGTGATAGGTGACGTCCCCGCCGCGCTCGATGCCGATCACCTCGACCTCGCCGGCATCGAGCACGTTACCCTCGGCCTCGCGGCGCCGGCCGAGCGTGAACACGTGGTCGTGCTCGACGAGCAGCAGCGTATCGGGGGCGGTGTCGTGCTGGCGCGCCTCGACGAGCTCCAGCTGGCGCGCCCAGGCATCGCGATAGCTCGCGGTGCCGAGATCGACGACGGACCAGGTGGCCATCGCTAGCGGTTACCATGGCCTGCCCGCAGCGACTACTGCGCGACCGCGCGGCGATCGACGCCTAGGCAGTAGAGGTGGAGGGTCACGGTGCACAGCTGGCCGGCTGCATTCACAACGAAGGGCCCGGTCTGGTTGAGTGCGCCTGCGGTCGTGCGGCCCTGCGTCGAGTTCCAGTCCGGGGGCTGGTTGTTCGCGTTGCAGTTCTGCCCGAAGTAGGTGCCGTCGGACTTGGTCGCAGTCCACACGAGCACCGAGTTGGTATTGCTCAAATCGATCTTGCCCTCATCGAGCGACGGCGGGTTGAACAGGATCGCACCACCGAACTCCGCGATCGAGTTCATGACAGGCTTGCCGTCGGTGCGGACCCAGCCGCTGACGCCGCCGAACCGCGCAGGCGCGACCGTGGTCGCACCCGAGATGTACGCCAGATAGTTGCCGCCGAGGCCCTTCGAGCTCGCGGCCGCATTGCACTTGGCGTCCGCGCCTGCGATCCCGCCGAGGTTTCCGTTGAACAAGCCCGAGGTGACGAAGATCAGGTTCGGCTGAAGCTTGAAGGCAGCATCCACGCTGGTGTTCGCGGTGATCGTGAACGAGCACGGACCGGTGGTGCAGCCCGCGCCGGACCAGCCGGTGAAGTTCGATAGCGTCGCATTTGCGGTATTCGCGGCGGCACTCAACGTGACCAGCGTACCGTAGGGCAGCGAAACGCTGCACGTCGCGCCGCAGCTCAGGCCGTTGCCGCTCACCGTGCCGGATCCATCGCCGCGCTTGGTCACGCGAAGCGTCATCTGCTTGAGCGTGAACGTCGCGGTCACCGTCTGCGCTTGGCTCATCGTGACGGAGCACGTGCCGGTGCCGCTGCACCCACCGCCGCTCCAGCCAGCGAAGTCCGAGGTGTTCGGATTGGCGGCCGCGGTCAGCGTGACCGGCGTGTTGAACAAGTACGACTCGGTGCAATCGGCGCCGCAGCTGATCCCCGCCGGCGACGAGGTCACGGTGCCGCTGCCGGCGCCCGCCTTGGTCATTGTCAGCGGGAACTGCAGCAGGATGAACGACGCTGACACCGACTTCACCGCGTCCATCGTCACCGTGCACGCAGCCGTGCCGGCGCATGCGCCGCCCCAGCCGGTGAACGTCGAGCCGGTTCCCGCGCTCGCGGTGAGAGAAACGACGGTGCCGAAGTTGTAGATCTGGGAGCAATCGACACCGCAGCTGATACCGGCCGGCGTCGACGAGATCGTCCCGGTGCCATTACCGGTGAGTGACGTGGTCAGCGTGAACGTCTGGATGTCGAACGTCGCGGTGACGCTCTTCGCTGCGTCGATCGTGACGTTGCAGGTGCCAGTACCGGTGCACGCACCGCTCCAGCCGACGAACGTCGAGCCCGCCGTCGGCGCCGCGGTCAGCGTCACCGCCGTGCCGTAGTTGTAGATCTCGCTGCAGTCCGCGCCGCAGCTGATGCCGGTCGCGGTCACGATTCCCCCGCCGGTGCCGGCCTTGGTGACGGTGAGCGTGTGAATGTCGAGCGTGAACGTGGCGCTCACGCTCTTGGCGGCGTCGATCGTGACGGTGCACGCACCGGTGCCGGTACATGCGCCGCCCCAGCCGGTGAACGTCGAGCCGGTCGCGGCGGCGGCGGTCAGCGTGACCATCGTGCCGTAGTTGTAGGACTGGCTGCAGTCGGCGGGGCACGCGATGCCGGCGGGCGACGACGACACCGTGCCGTTGCCGGTCGTGGTCACGGTCAGCGCGAGCTGCTGCAGCGTGAACGTGGCGGTGACGTTGCGCGCTGCGGTCATCGCGACCATGCAGGGCGTGGTACCGGTGCACGCGCCGCTCCAGCCGGTGAACGTCGAGCCGGTCGACGGCGTCGCAGTGAGCACGACCATCGTGTTGTAGTCGTACGTCTCGGTGCAGTCTCCGCCGCACGCGATGCCGGTCGGATTGGAGACGACGCTGCCGGCGCCGTTGCCGGCCCGGGTAACGTTCAGCGCGAACTGTTGCAACGTGAACGCCGCGGTCACGGTGATTGCCGCGGTCATCGTCACGGTGCAGGTCGCAGTGCCCGAACAACCACCGCCGCTCCAGCCGGTGAATGCCGAGCCGGTCGCCGCCGCCGCGGTCAGCGTGACCATCTGGCCCGCGGTGTAGGTCTCGCTGCAGTCGGCGCCGCATGCGATGCCGGTCGCGGTCACGGTGCCCGCGCCGTTGCCGCCCTTGGTGACGAACAGCGTGAGGTTATCGAGCGCGAAGTTCGCGCTGCTCGCCGTGGGGCCGGTGACGATGACGGCGCAGCTCGCCGCGCCGCTGCAGGCGCCGCCCCATCCCGCGAACACCGAGAGGTTCCCCGGCGTGGCGATCAGCGACAGCATCGTCCCGTGATTCACCATCATCGTGCACGTCACACCGCAGTTGAGCCCGTTGCCGGCGACCACGCCGGTGCCGGCGCCGGACTTGGTCACGGTCACCGCGTAGCGCGCGACGTCGAACGTCGCGGTCACCGTGGCTGCATTCGCGAGCGTCACATCGCAGGTCGGAATCGTGCCCGCGCAGGCACCGGACCATCCCGCGAACACCGAGCCGGTGCCGGGCACCGCGGTCAACGTGACGACGGTGTTCGGATCGAAGTCCGCGGAGCACGACGACGCCGTGCAGGTGATGCCTGCTGGCGATGACGTGACGGTGCCGTTCCCCGAGCCTGCCACCACGATGTGCAGCGGGATCTTGGGATCCGCTGCATTCGGCGAATCCGGCATCGCATCGGTCGGAGCCTCGGGCGCATCCGCGAGGTGATGAACGCCGTCGTCTCCGCACGCGGAGAGCACGACGACGAGAGACAGCAGGTGGTGTGTGCGGAGCATCATGTTCCTTGTCGGGGTCGAGACCTACGGCGGTGCTAGCCCAGCTACAAGTACGGCCAACAGCGCCCAACCTTCCTTGCGGACGCTTGTCCGAACTTGCCGCAGCCAGGCAGAGCTCACGGGGATCCGGAGCAGCGAGCGGCCGCGACCGCGAGGCGCTACGGTCCCGGTATGTGCGAGCGCTACACGCAGGCGCGATCGACCATCGCCCGCGGCGACCAAGCGCCCGTTCAGCTCCCGGATGGAATCCGCGAGCTGCGCTGGGGGCTGCTCGCACCGTGGCGCGGTCACGGCGGCAAGCGCGGCCCGATGATCTACGAGGCGGCAGCGGATGCGATCGACGCCACACCGGTCCTGCGCACCGCGCGCGCGAAGCGCCGGTGCCTGGTGATCGCCGATGGCTGGTTCCTCACCCGCAAGGTCGGCGCGAAGCGGCAGCCGATCTGGATCCACGGCACGGGTCCGGTCACGTTCGCCGGCCTCGCCGCGATCCACGCCGACGATGGGATCGAGAGCTTCGCGATCGTCACGGTCCCGGCGACCGGAATCGTCGCACCGCTGGCAGCCACGATGCCGGCGATCGTCGACGAGCGCTGGCTGGCACACCCGGAGCTCGTGACCCGGCCGTTCGACGGCTGGAAGACCGAAGCGGTGGCGTCGTTTGTCGCACCACCGCAACGCTCGAACCAGGGCGAGCTGTTCTGAGGTCAGTTGTCCCTGGGGACAGCTGACCCGGGTACGGCGTAGGTGCTCGTGTTTTCCTAGTAAAGTCGGGTGCCTGCGGGCACGAACTGGAGCGCCAACTTGGCCTGTCGTGTGCTATCGCAAGGGTCATGCGCCGACTCGTCTTTGCGTTCCTGCTCTTCGCGGTCGTGGCCTGCAAGCGATCTGACCGCGGAGACGGCGGGAGGCCCGATGCCGGGAGCCTCGGAGGGCTCTCGAGCATCACGGTCAAGCCGGCGGATCAGGTGCTGGTGATCGACAACGGCGCCGCGGTGACCAGCACCTACACCGCGCTCGGGACGTTCGACGACGGGCGCGTCGAGGACATCAGCGGCCTCGTGAGCTGGGCGCTCGGCGAGCCGACGCTCGGCGGGTTCGCCGGCAGCGACCTCACCACCAACAGCGTGAAGGGTGGCCAGTCCCGTGTGATCGCGAACGCGGCCGGCGTCGAGGGCACGACGAACGTGACGCTGGTGCTGCGCCAGCAGTGGAAGGATCCGGCATCGACCTTGCCGCCGAATCCCGGTGGTGTGTTCGGAGGTGCGCCGGTGAACGCCGCGCGCGCGCCGGTGCTCGTGTATCCCAACGATGGGATCATCGTGCCACCGAACCTCGGCAAGCTCGAGCTGCACTTCCGCCCGGGCGCCGGTAACACGCTGTTCGAGCTGTCGTTCAAGAGCAGCGTCGTCGATCTCAAGATCTACCTGCGCTGCACGACGCCGCTCAACGGCGGCTGCATCTACCTTCCGGATCCACAGGCGTGGGCGTGGATCGCCGAGAGCCAGCGCGGCGGTGATGCCGTGACGTGGTCGATCCGAGGCACCGACGACACCGGAACGAGCGTCGGGACGTCTTCCGAGATGAAGCTGCGGTTCGCGCCGCAGGATCTGACGGGCGGCATCTACTACTGGACGACGTCGACCGGATCGATCATGCGGTTCGACTTCGCATCGACGACGCAGACCACCGCGCAGCCGTTCGTGACCACCGCGATGACCGGCGGCACCTGCGTCGGATGTCACGCGCTGTCGCGGGATGGCAAGAAGCTCGTGGCCGAGGCCGGCGGGCAGAACGATGGCCGGATCCTGCTGCTCGATGTGGCCACCGCGACGCCGATGGTCCCGTTCGCCTCGACACCGAAGAGCAACTTCGAGAGCTGGAACCCCGATGGCAGCCAGTTCGCGGGCGTGTGGGCGGATAGCGGCAACGAGTTCAACCTGATGATCCTGAACGGGAACACCGGGCAGATCGACGAGATCGTCGACGCGGGCGGCAGCTCGACCAACCCGACCAATCATCCGGACTGGTCACCGCTTGGCGATCGGATCGCGTTCGCGAATGTCGGCGTGAAGAACACGCTGCAGATGATGTACAACTGCGAGATCCGGTCGGTCGCGAAGATCGGCGGGGCATGGAAGCCGTACCAGGTGCTCGTGCCGCGCGCGGCCGGCATCAACCGCTACTACCCGGCGTACGCGCCCGACGGCAAGATGCTCGCGTTCAACGAATCGCACTGCAACACCGGCAACACCGGTGGCGAGTGCGACGCGGATACCAACCCGACGGCGAAGCTGTGGGTCGTCGACGGCATCAACGGTGGGATGACCACCCAGATGGTGCGCGCGAATACACCGGGCGTCGCCGACAACGGGCAGACCAACCTGACCAACACGTTCCCGAAGTGGAATCCGTTCGTGTTCCAGCGCGACAACACCGGAGGCCGGCTGGCATGGGTGACGTTCGCGTCGACCCGCAAGTACGGCCTCCGCAACC
>JAYUVX010000073.1:0-6863 GCA_043753855.1 Myxococcales bacterium
AGCCGCCGCACCCCCGCCGCGACCGCACCCCGGCTGCGCCGGATCCACCCGTGCCACCTCGGCTCGCTACCCGACAGATCCTTGTTCATCGTCGAGGACATGACGCCTCCTCGTTGCAAACCCGGTTCCCCGACCGCGATTCCTCTGCCCCCATGCAGAAGTTCCCGCGCCCCGCTTGACGCCCCACACCGACCATGGCATCCATGCAATCCGTTCGACACGGTGTTGATGCGGGGTGGAGCAGCCTGGTAGCTCGTCGGGCTCATAACCCGAAGGTCGCAGGTTCAAATCCTGCCCCCGCTACTGAACGATATCAAAGGGTTAACCCGGAGGCCGCTACCAGCCTCCGGGTCTTTCTCTTTTCGGCGTCGGCTGCGGACCGGCACCTCGATCACGATCCGCCCTGGCATCAGCTCGAGATCGGCAACGACCACCCCATCGGGGGTCTCGTCGATTTTGATCAGGCCGTCGTTGAGCCAGCGCCGCAGCATCGCGCGGCCCAGCTCCGGGTTCGTGTTCAGGTGCGTGTCGAGGTTCGAGGCGAGCGCCTCGATCTCTTTCACCGCGGGGAGTTGCCAGCGCGGGGCCGAGCTGGCCTTGATGAACGACTCCAGCTCGGCCTCCTCGTGCGCCTTGGTGCCCTCCAGCTCCAGCATGGTCGCCTTGATCGTCTTGGGCTCCACGCCGTCGCCGATCGCGTGGCCGAGCTGCTTCAGCTTCGCCTCGATCGACTTGATCTGGAACCGGCGCCTCGTGATCTCGTTCTCGATCCGCTCGCGGTAGTTCGCCAGCTCTTGGTGCAGGCGCTCGCGAATCTTCACAACGCCATCGCCGCTCATCATGTAGTCCTGGATCCCGCCCAGCACCTTGAGCCGCGTGATGTCCTCGCGAACCGAGAGGCTGTTGTCGCACGTACCCTTGGTTTTGTTGGTCTGGCAGCGGTAGTACGCCGCACTCGATCCCGCGCAGATCGACATCGGCGAGCCACAGCGCGCGCATACGAGCAGGCCGGACAGGAGGAAGTTGCACGGGCGCCGCATGATGCCGGGCTCGCGCTCGCCGCGCTCATAGACCTTCGCGATCGCGACGATGCGTTCCTGGACCGCGGCCCACAGCACCGCATCGACGATGCGCAGCTCGGGGCGGTGGTGAACGATCTGCTCGTCCGCGCTGCGGGGCCGTGGCCGGCGCTTGTTCGTGCCGGGCACCTTCACCCACTGCTTCTCCTTGAATCGCCACACACCGACGTAGCGCTCGTTGCGCAGCATCGCGCGGATCGTCGACTGCCCCCAGCCGAACGCGGTGTGCCGCGAGCCGACGCGCGGCGACGGGATGCCGTCACGGTTGAGCGCGTGCGCGATGCCGGTCAACGACGCGCCGTCGCGGTACGCGCGAAAGATCCGCAGGATGATCTTCGCTCCGCCTTCGTGGATCTCGATCTTGTTGCCGGTGATTTCGCCGCGGTCGTTCTTGATCGGCACGGTGTAGTAGCCAAGCGCGACGTTGCCGGTCGCGAGCCCGGCGTGCGCGCGACCCTCGAGCCCGCGCAACGTCTTGTAGCGGAGGTCCTCGATGTAGAGGTCCGCCACCATGCTCTTCATGGTGAACGTGAGCTTCGCGTTCTTGTCGCTCGTGTCGATGCCGTCCGCGATGCCGATCAGCGGGACGCCGATGAACTGAAGCTTCTTGAACAGGTTTGCCGAGTCGGCGATGTCGCGCGAGATGCGCGACATGTCCTCGGTCACGATCACCTTGATCGCGCCGGTGTCGACCGCCTCCATCATCGCCTCGAAGCCACGCCGGTCGAGGCTCGATCCCGAGACCGCGTAGTCGGCGAACACCTTGGCGCTATCGGCAGTGCCGCCGTTCTGCGTGATGTAGTCGCGCGCCCGGCGGATCTGGTCCTCGATGCTGCGCTCGTTCTGGAGCTGCGACGAGAACCGCGCGTAGATTGCGACGGGACCGGTCTTGATCAAGGGCTGCTGTTGCATGGCTTGGCCTTCCTACTTCTTGATGAATGTCGCTGCGGACATTGCGACAGCCACGGGTTCGACCAGTTCCAGGAGGCGTTCGATCACTGACTGCGAGAGCTCGTGATCTCCGGCCAAGGCGAGGTCTTGGCCATTGCGACCCTCGTCATGCAGTAGTCCGTTTTTCTCAAGCAACCGGAGCACGACGATCGCGAGCGGATGTCGCCGCGTAGCCACACAGTCGTTCGCCTTCGGTTCGCTGTATCGAAGCTCCCACGTGTTGCCGTTCTCCCAGGACACGACCGAGACAACGGCCGCGTCCACCGCGCTGGCAGCCGTCAGGATTTCGCGAAGCGCTGTCAGCTCATGCTCCGAAAGATCTTGGAGCAGGCGCCCCGCGCCTCTGAAGAATTGGTCGGCTCGCTTCGATCGATACATCGCCGTGAGTCGCCCGAGCGCCGGCACCGTCGCTGCGTCGACAGCGTCCATGACACGCCGGTAGTTCTGGAACAGAACCTCCTCGAAGTCGCTCTCGTAGCATGCCGCTTCGATCTCTTCGTAGGTGCCGCCGAGGCGGCGGAAGACCTCTTCCTCGAACTGCTCGAACCGCGCGTCGGTTCTCTTGCTGATTACTGCTCTGGCGATCTGGCGAAGGCCCTTGACCCCGGCTGCTGCGGCAACTCCCAGTGCCGGGTTCGCAGTAGCCACCCCCACCACGAGGCCGACACCACCGGCAGCCAAGTGCTCGGGTACTGCAACCCAGTCCGGCTTAGCTTCATTTTTCTTCTTCGACATGGACCCCTCCACTGGGCATCGTACGTTTGCGCCGTTTCCCTCGGCGCAAGGGTTGGCGTGTCACGACCGCTTTCGCGAGCGGCATGAACGATTGAAGCGTTTTCTCGACGAGGAAGTCCAGTAGCTCTTGGTCGCACTCCGCGCGCGAGCGCGTGAGCTTCTCGCCGCGCGGCGGAGCAACGAATGAAGACCCGTGCGTGTTCCCGTTGTTGAGCTGTGATAGCGGGTTGTTGACCGATTTCTGGGTGCCGGGATCGATCATGGAAAAAGTTCCGGCGTCGGGGGCTTATCGGTCCGCACGGGCCGGAACATATGCCCAGCCCAGTAGCGGAACTGCCTTACGCGCCGAGACGCACGCACCGGCTGGCGCGGCTCCCGCTCTGCGTCGCGTTCCGTGCGCCGATCGATCTCGTAGTCGATCACGGCTTCCTCGCTTGCGACGTCGCGAGGACGGGCACCAGTGAGAACCGCACGGGCGAGACCTGCGGCATCGGCGCATCCGCCGGGAGGGCCGCACGCAGCCGCGCGATCGCGAGATCGATCAGCTGCTCGGCCGGCATGCCGCGGAGCGCCCCGACCATCGCGGCGAGCCGAGGTGCGGATGCGGGCGGCGCGGCGAGCTCGACGGCGGCGGCGAGCGGCTCGCCCGGCTTTGCTTCCAGGGCGATCAGGAGCGTGCGGCAGGCGTGCGCGCCCGCCTTGCGCGCGTCATCGCCGGCATCGGTGGCGACGGCATTGCGAATAGCTTCGATGAGATTCTCCATGGTGCTCCTTCAGGCCGCGATCGGCATGACTGCCGCATCGCTGGGGTTGAAACGTTCATCGGTCCACGGAAGCTGGACCCAGTTGCCGAGGTGCTCGCGCGCATCGGCGGGCCCGAAGTGCGACTCCTCGTCGAGCTTCCACAGCTCGAAGTGGAGGCAGCGCGGCTCGTTTTCGTTCGGAGTGCCGACGTACCCGAGGACATCGCCGGCCCTCACGCGCTCCTGTCGCGAGCGTGGTCGCACGCTTCGCGGCAACGCGAACATGTGCTCGAGGTTCGTGTAGTACGTCGCCCAGCCGTTGTTGTGGTTGATGACGAGCGCGTAGCCGTGCGCCTGCTTGCCCGCGTACATGATCTCGCCGTCGGCGACTGCGAACGCCGGCACGAAGCGCGGCATCTCGTGCCCCTTTGTCGCGTCGTTTGGGTCACACGGATACGCGAGGTCGAGTCCCGGCATACGCGCATCGCGCTCGATCACGGACGGCGCGCAGCCGTTGAGCGTCGGCAACGGCCACACAGGTGGGGATGGCCGGATCGGCGCGTTGGTGGTCCTCGTCATGCGCGACGGGCGAGGCTGACGGGTGGGGCGGGGATGAAGATCGATCATGGCTGGTTCCTCCGTTGCGGTTGCGAGATCAGAACGGGACTTCTTCCTCGACGCGTTGGCCGAGTAAGTTGTCTCGAGGGCGAAGGCGATGGATGAGGCGTGACTCCTCGTCGAGCGCGTCATCGGGACGAGTCACGCGGACGGCGACCTCGACGCTGTCGCGCTCGTAGGTGAGGCCGGGATCGTGACCCTCGGCGTACTGGCCCTTCCAGAAGCCCTTGTAGCGACGCCACGTCTGGAAATGCCGTGTCAGCGTGTCGTAGAGCCGCCCCGTCGAGGAGCCGACGTAGACAATCTCGGCGCTCTCCGCATCGCGGATCACGTACACGCCCGCCTTCTGCTTCAGGTCGCGAACCCATTGTGGGTACGCCTCGCCGCTGGCGCCGATCCGTCGATAGTTGAAGCTGGCGTTGCGTGCGACCGTCGCGCCACGCGGATCGCCGACGACCTCCCACCCGCGCATCACGGCGACCGGATCGGCGCGGTCGCTCGGTCCGCCGAGCCAGAGCTCGAAGTGCAAGTGCTTGAGCCGCTCGCCATCGAGCGGACTGAAGCCAACCGTCCCGATGGCTTGTCCTGCGCGGACGCGCTGCTTGGCTTCACCGCGAGCGGTGGGAGTCACGAGCAGCTTGTCCAGGTGCACGTAGAACGTCGCGACCTTGAGCGGCGCGTGATCGATCACCACCGCATGGCCGCGGGGTGTCTTCATCGCCGACCAGACCACCCCATCGGATGCGGCGAGCACCGCGATGTCGTCCGGCATTACGTGAAGCTTCGAGCCGTTCGGTGTTCCGGCCTTGAACGTGTCGGCAGGCAGCCGGCGGAACATCACGTCCACGCCGCCGTGCCGAGATAGGCCCGGTCGCGGAGAGTCGAAGCCATCCGAGACCACCGGAACGCGCCCCTTCCAGGACTGCACGGGCCAAACCCAACGGCCCGTCAACGGTGCGATGACCGGTGACTTCGCGAGCAGCGAGCTCGCGCCGTGCGCCTTGGTGTTGCGCGTCCACAGATACGCGGCGAGGGCGCCGCCACCAAGGATCCAAGGGAACCGCGCCACGGCTACGACTCCGCGTCCTTCTCGCGACCAGCGCGCGAGATCAGGAACAGACCGATGAGGCCAGCACCGACGAGCAGCGGAGTTCCGAATCCCGAGAACAGACCCTTGCCGGCTTCGTTGGCGACCTTTCCGATCGCGTTCGCTGCTCCGCCCGCGATGTCCGCGACGCCGGTTGCGACGGCCGCTGCGCCGGCTTTGATGTTCTCGGGCAGCTGCGTGACGCTGTGCTTGAGCGAGTCGAGGATCATCTCGGTCTTGCTCGGGGCTTCATCCGCGACGGCGATGTGGATCGCGGTGTTCAGGAGCACGCGCCAGAACCCGTTGTTCTTGGGATAGATAGCGTTCGGATCGCCCTTGCGAGCGATCGCATCGACGTCGGCGAGCGCATCCCGCCAGCGCTTCGCGACTCCGTCGTGGCCGAACACCTGCTTGATGCCGGCGAACTGCTTCTTCCAGTAGTCGGCGAGCAAGACGACGTCGCCATTGGTCGTGCGCGGAATCTGCTTGTTCGCACCGCCCATGCCGGGCTCGGGGTCCTTGAGGTCGACGCCGCGCAGCGTCCGCAGGTACTTGAACTGCTCGTTGTAGAGGTCGTCGAACGTCTTCACGTTGTCGAAGTGCTTGAACGGTCCGTCGCCCTTGGGTCCAACGTTGCGAAGCGCGACCGGCTCGGCGAGCTGGGCGAGCATCGCGTCCCAAAACACCGGCGGCGGAAGCGGCGCGCCTTCCGAATGCAGATGCACGCAGATCGCCGGAAGCGTGTTCCAGAACGATCGGTTCTCGGCGTACTCCGCATGCGGGACGATGAGCGCATGAAGCTCGAGGTCGTTCACGCATGCGCGCCACCGACGCGCGAGACCGTGTCCGCGGACGCGGAGGGGTTGGTCGCGCATGAAGGGATCGACGAGCGCGGCGATCGAGATGACGTCGGCGCCGATCGTGCGTGGCCATCGCTGGGCCTCATCGTCATCGTTCCCGTTGATCTCGACGAAGCCACGCGACTCCATCGCGGTGGACTGGAGTGCGAAGTAGGCACGGAGCCAGGTGTTGATCTGAATCGACATGAAATCTCCAGAAAGGAAGCGAAGGGGATCGGGAGCCGGGGTCGAGCGAGCGGCGCTCGACGCGCCCGGTTTGGTTTTGGGGGTTAGTTCGTCTCTGTGACTGCTACGTGTTCTCGACGCACGGTCCGAGGCGCTCGCGCGGGATGACGATTGCGATGTGTCCCGAGGCAAGTGCCTCCGGATCGATCGGGCACGTCATGAACCTCGCGTCCTCCTCGTTGCTCGTCGCCTGGCTCGCGCCAGTCGGCGTGCTCGTCTCCGGCTTCGGAGCCGGACTTGGAGCTGGCGCGTACGCCACCGCCGATCCGCCGAGAGCCCCGGTGACGGGCGCCGGTTGTCCGACCCCCGCATAGCTCGGGGTGATCCCACCGAAGAGCGATCCGAAGCGACCGAACAAGCCACCACCGCCAACGTCGGCGGGTGGCTGGCCCGGTCCCTGATAGGCAGGCGTGGCCATGACTAGCCCACGACCTTCCCGACGAGACCGCCGAGAGTCCGGATCTGCTCGTCACGCTTCGCGTGCTGCGCGAGTGCGCCCTGGAACAGGATGAGGTTGCCCACATCCGTGTTCGCGTCCCTCGTCGCGGTTGGAGCCCCGGGCAGA